>NZ_JAJQKY010000024.1:0-85524 GCF_021213715.1 Pseudomonas sp. CP-1 | reverse complement strand
GTTTCCGGCGGCACCGACAACCACCTGATGCTGATCAGCCTGGTGCGCCAGGGCCTGACCGGCAAGGAAGCCGACGCCGCCCTCGGCCGGGTCGGCATCACGGTGAACAAGAACGCCGTGCCGAACGATCCGCAGAGCCCGTTCGTCACCTCCGGCATCCGCATCGGCACCCCGGCCATCACCACCCGCGGGCTGCAGGAAGCGCAGAGCCGCGAACTGGCCGGCTGGATCTGCGACATCCTCGACCACCTCGGCGATGCCGACGTGGAAGCCAAGGTCGCCACCCAGGTCGCCGGTCTCTGCGCGGACTTCCCGGTCTATCGCTGAGCCCCCCGAAGACGGTCGGGGAGCCCGACGCGCCCCGGCCCAACCCTCTCCGCGGGAGAGGGAGCAACAGTTCAGGAGCATCCACATGCAACGCTACTCCGGCTTCGGCCTGTTAAAGCATTCACTGAGCCATCACGAGAACTGGCAACGCATGTGGCGCACGCCCACGCCGAAGCCGGTCTACGACGTGGTCATCGTCGGCGGCGGCGGGCACGGCCTGGCCACCGCCTACTACCTGGCCAAGGAACACGGCATCAGCAACGTGGCGGTAGTCGAGAAAGGTTGGCTGGGCGGCGGCAACACCGCGCGCAACACCACCATCGTGCGCTCCAACTACCTGTGGGACGAGTCCGCGCTGCTCTACGAACACGCGATGAAGCTGTGGGAGGGCCTGTCCCAGGACCTCAACTACAACGTGATGTTCTCCCAGCGCGGGGTCTACAACCTCTGCCACACCCTCCAGGACATGCGCGACGGCGAGCGCCGGGTCAGCGCCAACCGCCTCAACGGCGTCGACGGCGAATTGTTGAACGCGCAGCAGGTGGCGGAGGAGATTCCCTACCTGGACTGCAGCAAGAACACCCGCTACCCGATCATGGGCGCGACCATCCAGCGTCGCGGCGGCGTCGCCCGCCATGACGCGGTGGCCTGGGGCTTCGCCCGCGCCGCCGATGCCCTCGGCGTGGACCTGATCCAGCAGACCGAAGTCACTGGCTTCCGCAAGCAGGACGGCGCGGTGATCGGCGTCGAGACCAACCGCGGCTTCATCGGCGCGCGCCGTGTCGGCGTGGTCACCGCCGGCAACTCCGGGCACATGGCCAGGCTCGCCGGCTTCCGCCTGCCGCTGGAGTCGCACCCGTTGCAGGCGCTGGTCTCCGAGCCGCTGAAGCCGATCATCGACAGCGTGATCATGTCCAACGCCGTGCATGGCTACATCAGCCAGTCGGACAAAGGCGACCTGGTCATCGGCGCCGGCATCGACGGCTACAACGGCTACGGCCAGCGCGGCTCTTACCCGGTGATCGAGCACACCCTGCAAGCCATCGTCGAGATGTTCCCGGTGCTCTCGCGGGTACGCATGAACCGCCAGTGGGGCGGCATCGTCGACACCACCCCGGACGCCTGCCCGATCATCGGCAAGACTCCGGTGCAGAACCTGTTCTTCAACTGCGGCTGGGGCACCGGCGGCTTCAAGGCCACTCCCGGCTCCGGAAACGTCTTCGCCGCCACCCTGGCCAAGGGCGAACCGCATCCGCTGGCCGCGCCCTTCTCCATCGAACGCTTCCACAGCGGTGCGCTGATCGACGAGCACGGCGCGGCGGCAGTGGCGCACTGACAAAAGCCGCCCGAAGGGCGAAATCCGCTGCCCCTCGCCCTTCAGGGAGAGGGTGCCGGTCAACCGGCAAGAACAGTTTCCGGAGGCTACAAAATGCTGAATATCTTCTGCCCCCACTGCGGCGAACTGCGTTCCGAAGAGGAATTCCACGCCAAGGGTCAGGCCCACATCCCGCGCCCGCTCGACCCGAACGCCTGCAGCGACGAGGAATGGGGCGACTACATGTTCTTCCGCGACAACCCGCGCGGCCTCCATCACGAGCTGTGGGTGCACGCCGCCGGCTGCCGCAAGTACTTCAACGTCACCCGCCATACGGTGACCTACGAGATCCTCGAGACCTACCTGATCGGCGAGCAGCCCAGCGTCGTCGCCGACGGTGAGAAGAAACCCGCCGTACAAGGGGAACCGGCATGAGCCAGATCAATCGCCTGTCCAGCGGCGGCCGCATCGACCGCAACCGCCCGCTGACCTTCAGCTTCAACGGCCAGCACTACCAGGGCTATGCCGGCGACACCCTGGCCGCCGCGCTGCTGGCCAACGGCGTCGACATCGTCGGCCGCAGCTTCAAGTACTCGCGGGCGCGCGGCATCGTCGCCGCCGGCGCCGAGGAGCCCAACGCGATCCTGCAGATCGGCTCCCGCGAAGCCACCCAGATCCCCAACGTACGCGCCACCCAGCAGGCCCTCTACGGCGGCCTGGTGGCCACCAGTACCAACGGCTGGCCGAACGTGCAGAACGACCTGATGGGAATCTTCGGCAAGGTCGGCGGCAAGCTGATGCCGCCCGGTTTCTACTACAAGACCTTCATGTACCCGCAGTCGATGTGGATGACCTACGAGAAGTACATCCGCAAGGCCGCCGGCCTGGGCCGCGCGCCGACCGAGGTCGATCCGGACAGCTACGACTGGATGAACCACCACTGCGACGTGCTGGTGGTCGGCGGCGGCCCGGCCGGCCTGGCCGCCGCCCTCGCCGCCGCCCGCAGCGGCGCGCGGGTGATCCTCGCCGACGAGCAGGAAGAGTTCGGCGGCAGCCTGCTGGACACCCGCGAGACCCTCGACGGCAAGCCCGCCGCCGAGTGGGTCGCGGACGCCGTGGCCGAGCTGCAAGGCCGGCCGGAAGTCATCCTGCTACCGCGCTCCACGGTCAACGGCTACCACGACCACAACTTCCTCACCATCCACGAGCGGCGCACCGACCACCTCGGCGAGGTCGCCCCGCTCGGCCAGGTCCGCCAGCGTGTGCACCGCGTGCGCGCCAAGCGCGTGGTACTGGCCGCCGGCGCCCATGAGCGGCCGCTGGTCTACGGCAACAACGACCTGCCCGGCAACATGCTCGCCGGCGCGGTTTCCACCTATGTACGGCGCTACGGCGTGGCACCGGGCAAGAAACTGGTGCTGGCCACCAACAACGACTACGCCTACCGCGTCGCCCTCGACTGGCAGGAAGCCGGCCTGCAAGTGGTGGCCATCGCCGACGCCAGGGCCAATCCGCGCGGCGAGTGGATCGAGGAAGCACGCCAACGCGGTATGCGGGTGATCACTGGCAGTTCGGTGATCGAGGCTCGCGGCGGCAAGCGGGTCAGCGGCGCCAAGGTCGCCCGGATCGACCTGCAGGCCATGCGCGCCAGCGGCGGCGAATGGCTGGACTGCGACCTGATCGCCAGCTCCGGCGGCTATAGCCCGGTCGTGCACCTGGCCTCGCACCTGGGCGGCAAGCCGGAATGGCGCGAGGAAATCCTCGCCTTCGTCCCCGGCGACGGCCTGCAGAAGCGCATCTGCGCCGGTGCCGTGAACGGCGTGTTCGGGCTCGCCGAGGTGCTCGCCGACGGCTACCAGGCCGGGAGTCGCGCCGCCCTCGACGCCGGCTACAAGACCGCCGCCGGCAGCCTGCCGAAGGTCCAGCCGCGCCGCGAGGAAGCACCCGTCGCGCTGTTCCAGGTGCCCCACGAAAAGCCCACGGCGCGCGCACCGAAGCAGTTCGTCGATCCGCAGAACGACGTCACCGCCGCCGCCATCGAACTGGCCTGCCGCGAGGGCTTCGAGTCCATCGAGCACGTCAAGCGCTACACCGCGCTGGGCTTCGGCACCGACCAGGGCAAGCTGGGCAACATCAACGGCCTGGCGATCGCCGCGCGGGCCCAGGGCAAGAGCATCGCCGACACCGGCACCACCATGTTCCGTCCGAACTACACCCCGGTGACCTTCGGCGCCGTCGCCGGCCGCCACTGCGGGCACCTGTTCGAACCGGTGCGCTTCACCGCCCTGCACGCCTGGCACGTGAAGAACGGCGCCGAGTTCGAAGACGTCGGCCAGTGGAAGCGGCCGTGGTACTTCCCGCGCCGCGGCGAGGACATGCACGCCGCCGTGGCCCGCGAATGCCGCGCGGTGCGCGAGGCGGTCGGCCTGCTCGACGCCTCGACCCTGGGCAAGATCGACATCCAGGGCCCGGACGCGCGGGAGTTCCTCAACCGGGTCTACACCAACGCCTGGACCAAGCTCGACGTCGGCAAGGCGCGCTACGGCCTGATGTGCAAGGAAGACGGGATGGTCTTCGACGACGGCGTGACCGCCTGCCTGGCCGACAACCACTTCGTCATGACCACCACCACCGGCGGCGCCGCCCGCGTACTGGAGTGGCTGGAGCTGTACCACCAGACCGAATGGCCGGAGCTGAAGGTGTACTTCACCTCGGTCACCGACCACTACGCGACCCTCACCCTGTCCGGCCCGAACAGCCGCAAGCTGCTCGCCGAAGTCACCGACATCGACCTGGACAAGGATGCCTTCCCCTTCATGACCTGGAAGGAAGGCAAGGTCGCCGGGGTGCCGGCGCGGGTGTTCCGCATCTCCTTCACCGGCGAGCTGAGCTACGAGGTGAACGTCCAGGCCGACTACGCCATGGGCGTGCTCGAAGCGCTCGCCGAGCACGGTGCGAAGTACGGCCTGACGCCCTACGGCACCGAGACCATGCACGTCCTGCGCGCCGAGAAGGGCTTCATCATCGTCGGCCAGGATACCGATGCCTCGGTCACCCCGGACGATCTCAACATGGGCTGGGCGGTGGGCCGCAGCAAGCCGTTCTCCTGGATCGGCTGGCGCGGCATGAACCGCGCCGACTGCCTGCGCGAGGATCGCAAGCAACTGGTCGGACTCAGGCCGAGCAACCCGCAGGAGGTACTGCCCGAAGGCGCACAACTGGTGTTCGACACCCAGCAGGCGATCCCGATGAAGATGGTCGGCCACGTCACCTCCAGCTACATGAGCGCCAGCCTCGGCCACGGCTTCGCCCTGGCGGTGGTGAAAGGCGGCCTCAAGCGCATGGGCCAGAAGGTCTACGCGCCGCTGGCGGACGGCCGCTTCATCGAGGCGGAGATCTGCTCCTCGGTGTTCTACGACCCCAAAGGGGAGCGGCAGAACGTGGATTGACCGGAGAGGGATGCGCTCCTCTCCCCGGCCCTCTTCCCGAAGGGAGAAGGCAGACAGGCTACCAGGGCGCGCGGCGCCCCAAGGTGAAAACGAATGAGCAAGGCAAACGTCTACCAGCAACGCCCCGAACCCGGCGTCCACGCCGAATCGCCGCTGCACCATGCCGAGCTGCACAAGCTCGCCGGCAAGACCGCCGCGAAGGCCGGTATCGTCCTGCGCGAGAAGAAGCTGCTAGGCCACCTGGTGCTGCGCGGCGATGCCGCCGACCCGGCCTTCGCCGCCGCCGTGCACCAGGCCCTCGGCCTGGAACTGCCGGTGGCCCTGACCCTGGTCGCCAGCGGCGAGACCTCGCTGCAATGGCTGGCCCCGGACGAATGGTTGCTGATCGTCCCCGGCGGCGAGGAATACGCCGTCGAACAGCGCCTGCGCCAGGCCCTGGGCGAGGAGCTGCACTACGCGGTGGTCAACGTCAGCGGCGGGCAGACGCTGCTCGAACTGAGCGGAGCGAACGTCCGCGAACTGCTGATGAAATCCACCAGCTACGACGTGCATCCGAGCAACTTCCCGGTGGGCAAGGCGGTCGGCAGCATCTTCGCCAAGTCGCAATGCGTGATCCGCCATACCGGCGAGGACACCTGGGAGCTGGTCGTGCGCCGCAGCTTCGCCGACTACTTCTGGCTCTGGTTGCAGGACGCCAGCGCCGAATACGGCCTGCAGGTAGCGGCATGAGCAGCCTTCCCCTCTCCCCGAGAGGGGATACCGGACCCGGAGCCTCGCGATGAGCCGTACCCCCGACACCTGGATCCTCACCGCCGACAGTCCCAGCCTGCTGGGCACCGTCGACGTGGTGACGCGCTACCTCTTCGAGCAGCGCTGCTACGTCACCGAGCACCACTCGTTCGACGACCGCCTGGCGCAACGCTTCTTCATCCGCGTGGAGTTCCGCGCCGGCGACGGCTTCGACGAAGCCTCCTTCCGCGCCGGACTGGCCGAACGGGTGGCACCGTTCGGCATGCGTACCGAGCTGACCGCGCCGGGCTACCGCAGCCAGGTGGCGATCATGGTTTCCAAGGCCGACCACTGCCTGAACGACCTGCTCTACCGCCAGCGCATCGGCCAGTTGCCGATGGACGTGGTGGCGGTGATTTCCAATCACCCGGACCTGGAGCCGCTGGCGCGCTGGCACGGCATTCCCTACCACCACTTCCCGCTCGACCCGAACGACAAGCCGGCCCAGGAAGCCAGGGTCTGGCAGGTGCTCGAAGAGAGTGGCGCCGAGCTGGTGATCCTCGCTCGCTACATGCAGGTGCTGTCGCCGGAACTGTGCCGACGCCTGGACGGCTGGGCGATCAACATCCATCACTCCCTGCTGCCCGGCTTCAAGGGCGCCAAGCCGTACCACCAGGCCTACCAGAAGGGCGTGAAGCTGGTCGGCGCCACCGCCCACTACATCAACAACGACCTCGACGAAGGGCCGATCATCGCCCAGGGCGTCGAGACGGTCGACCACGCCCACTACCCCGAGGACCTGATCGCCAAGGGCCGCGACATCGAGTGCCTGACCCTGGCGCGGGCGGTGGGCTACCACATCGAGCGGAGGGTATTCCTCAACGCCAATCGGACCGTGGTGCTGTAAGCGCGCCCTCTCTCCCCAACCCTCGCTGAAGGAAGAGCGCCAGGGAGAGGGGCGCTTCGCACGGCCTCGCGTCCCGAGCAACACCGACAGCCCGCCGGCTGCCAGCATTCTCCGGCCCTGTCGCGCAACAGACGACTTTCCAGTGCAAAGCCGCGCGGCCGTGGACGCCGCGCATTTGTACCCACAACGACAAAGAGGAAACGCGTATGTCTGGCAATCGTGGTGTGGTCTATCTCGGCCCGGGCAAGGTCGAGGTGCAGAACATTCCCTATCCGAAGATGCAGGACCCGCAGGGCCGGCAGATCGACCACGGGGTGATCCTGCGGGTGGTCTCCACCAACATCTGCGGCTCCGACCAGCACATGGTGCGCGGCCGCACCACCGCGCCGGAAGGCCTGGTGCTGGGCCACGAGATCACCGGCGAGGTGGTGGAGATCGGGCGTGGCGTGGAAACCATGAAGATCGGCGACCTGGTCTCGGTACCGTTCAACGTCGCCTGCGGTCACTGCCGTACCTGCAAGGAACAGCACACCGGCGTCTGCCTGACGGTCAATCCGGCGCGGGCCGGCGGCGCCTACGGCTACGTCGACATGGGCGGCTGGGTCGGAGGCCAGGCCGAATACGTGCTGGTGCCCTACGCCGACTTCAACCTGCTGAAACTGCCCAACCGCGAAGCGGCGATGGAGAAGATCCGCGACCTGACCTGCCTTTCGGACATCCTCCCCACCGGCTACCACGGCGCGGTCACCGCCGGCGTCGGCCCGGGCAGCACGGTCTACATCGCCGGCGCCGGTCCGGTCGGCCTGGCCGCGGCGGCCTCGGCACGCCTGCTCGGCGCGGCGGTGGTGATCGTCGGCGACGTCAACCCGACCCGCCTGGCCCATGCCAAGAAACAGGGCTTCGAGATCGCCGACCTGTCCAAGGACACCCCGCTGCACGAACAGATCGCCGCTCTGCTGGGCGAGCCGGAGGTCGACTGCGCGGTCGACGCGGTCGGTTTCGAGGCGCGCGGCCACGGCCATTCGGGCTCGCAGCAGGAAGCCCCGGCCACCGTGCTCAACTCGCTGATGGGCATCACCCGGGTCGCCGGCAAGATCGGCATCCCCGGCCTGTACGTCACCGAAGACCCGGGCGCGGTGGACGCGGCCGCCAAGCACGGCGCCCTGAGCATCCGCTTCGGCCTGGGCTGGGCCAAGTCGCACAGCTTCCATACCGGCCAGACCCCGGTGATGAAGTACAACCGCCAGCTGATGCAGGCGATCATGTGGGACCGGATCAAGATCGCCGACATCGTCGGGGTGGAAGTCATCACCCTCGACGATGCGCCGAAAGGCTACGGCGAGTTCGACGCCGGGGTGCCGAAGAAATTCGTCATCGACCCGCACAACCTGTTCCGCGCGGCCTGAACCACCGGCAACAACCGACGCGGCCTACGGGCCGCGTCTTCGTTGGCGCTATCCGGGGGAACTGCCGGCGATAAAATGGATCGGTGATACTGCTGCCATCCATTCGCGTCCCGGAGACCGCCATGAGCACCGATAGCCCGATCAACCGCGTCGAACAGGTACAGGTCGACGACCTGGCCTGCTGGCGCATCCACACCGCCCATGGCGAGGCGCTGATCGCCCAGCAGGGCGCGCAACTGCTCAGCTACCAGCCCCACGAACAGCCGCCGCTGGTCTGGCTCAGCGACGAGGCCGGCTACCGGCGCGGGCAGTCGGTTCGCGGCGGGGTGCCGGTGTGCTGGCCGTGGTTCGGTCCGCTGGAGCGCAACCCGCAGGAAGTCCGCGGCCAGGTGGAAGATGGCCTGAAGGCGCCCGCCCACGGGCTGGTCCGGGCGGTCGACTGGGAAATCGACGACATCGCCGAGGAGGACGGCGACCTCTGCGTCAGCTTCCGCCTCGACGCCCCCGATGGCCTCCCCGGCTGGCCGCACCCGGCGGCGCTGCGCATGCTGTTCCGCTTCGGCGAGCGCCTGACCCTACGACTCACCAGCGAGAACCTAGGCAGCAAGCCGCTGGTGCTCAGCCAGGCACTGCACACCTACTTCGCGGTCAGCGACAGCCGCGAGATCGCCATCGAGGGCCTGGAAGGCGCGCGCTACATCGAGACCCTGGAGAACTGGGAAGAACGCACCCAGCACGGCGCGGTACGGGTCAAAGGCGAACTGGACCGCATCTACCTCGGTCTCGAACGCGACCTGCTGATCAAGGACCCGCGCTGGGAACGCAGCATCCACCTGCACGCCCTCGACTCGCGTTCGGCGGTGGTCTGGAATCCCTGGGTGGACAAGTCCCGGCGTCTCTCGCAGTTCGCCGACGACGCCTGGCAGCAGATGCTCTGCATCGAGACCGGGCGGGTCTGGGACGACCTCATGGTGGTCGCCCCCGGGCGCAGCGAAAGCTTTGGCGTGCAGATCTGGAGCGAGCCGCTGAAACGGCCCTGAGCGGGACGGCGAGCGGACGGGGCGGCTCGCGTCGTCCGCCATGGGCCGTTGCGCAGGTGCCGGCCCTACAGGTCCGCTTCCTCCACCACCTTCACCCGCGCCTTGTCGATGGCGTAGGCGGCATCGGCCAGGTCATTGCTCACCTGCTCGATCTTCAGCGTGCCGCTGACCCACAGCGGCGTGTAGATATCGGTCAGCTTCAGCCCCTGTGGATAACGCACCAGGACGATCTGGTTCGGCGGCGGCGGCGGCACGTGGATGCAGGCGCCCGGATAGGGCACCAGGAAGAATTCGGTGACGCGGCCCTTGGCGTCGTTCTCCAGCGGCACCGGGTAGCCGCCGAGGCGGATCGCCTTGCCATCCAGGCTGGCGACGGTCTTGGCCGAATACATCACCGCCGGCATCTTTCGGTCCGACTGCTTCAGGCCCCCCTTGCTGGTGAAGGTGCCGGCGGCCTCCGGGGTGTCGTGGACGATGTCGGGCATTTCTTCCAGCGCCTTGCGGTCGGCCGGCGGCATCAGTTCCAGCCAGTCGGTCTCGGGCAGTTCGGCGTGGGCCAGGGGTGAGGACAACAGGGCGAGCAACAACAGGCGGGCGAACGGGAAGCGGCGCATGATGGCGGGAATACCGGCGAAATGAGGAAACGCCGGCCCCCGCGGGGGCCGGCCAGAGCCATCAATTCTTCTTGATCAGGCCGTAAATGACCAGCAGTACGACGGCGCCGACCACCGCGCCGATGAAACCGGCCGCCTGGCCGGCCTGGTAGAAGCCGATCGCCTGGCCGCCGTAGGTGGCCAGCAGCGAACCGCCGATGCCGAGCAGGATGGTCATGATCCAGCCCATGCTGTCGTCACCTGGCTTCAGAAAGCGTGCAACGAGACCAACGATCAGTCCGACGATGATGGTTCCGATTAATCCCATGACAGTCCCTCCTTACGGGTGTATGCGCATGTATTGCGCCTGCCATGGGACAGTGTAGAAAAGCCTTGGGTTCAGTGCCGCCCGCCAACCCAAGGATGGGCGGACGGCAATCGCTCACGCCTCGATCAGCGCCTCGACCTCGGCGATGCGCGCCTGCAGCGTCGCCCGGTCGGCACAGCGCAGGGTGGCGTGGCCAACCTTGCGGCCGTTCTTGAAGGCCTTGCCGTAGTGATGCAGGTGGCAATCGGCGACGGCGACCACCTGATCCACCGGGGGGACCGCGCCGATGAAATTGAGCATCGCGCTCTCGCCGACCTTGGCGGTCGAGCCCAGCGGCAGGCCGGCGACGGCGCGCAGGTGGTTCTCGAACTGGCTGCACTCGGCGCCTTCGATGGTCCAGTGCCCGGAGTTGTGCACGCGCGGGGCGATCTCGTTGGCCTTCAGGCCGCCGTCCACCTCGAAGAACTCGAAGGCCAGCACGCCGACGTAGTCGAGCCGTGCCAGCACGCGGCCGACGTAGTCCTCGGCCAGCGCCTGCAACGGATGCCCGCTGCTGGCCACGGAGAGCTTGAGGATGCCGCTGTCGTGGGTGTTGTGCACCAGCGGGTAGAAACGCGTCTCGCCATCGCGGGCGCGCACCGCCACCAGCGAGACTTCCCCGGTGAACGGCACGAAGCCCTCGAGGATGCACGGCACGCTGCCCAGTTCGGCGAACGCGCCCTGCACGTCGGCCGGCTGGCGCAGGACCTTCTGGCCCTTGCCGTCGTAGCCCAGGGTGCGGGTCTTGAGCACCGCCGGCAGGCCGATGGCGGCCGCGGCGGCATCGAGGTCGGCCTGGGACTGGACGTCGGCGAAGTCCGGGGTGGGAATGCCGAGGTCCTTGAACATCGACTTCTCGAACCAGCGGTCGCGGGCGATGCGCAGCGACTCGGCGTTCGGGTAGACCGGCACGAACTGGGAGAGGAAGGCCACGGTTTCCGCCGGCACGCTCTCGAACTCGAAGGTCACCAGGTCGACCTCGTCGGCCAGTTGCCGCAGGTGCTCCTGGTCGCCGTAGTCGGCGCGGATGTGCTCGCCCAGGGAGGCCGCGCAGGCGTCCGGCGCCGGGTCGAGGAAAGCGAAGTTCATGCCCAGCGGGGTTCCCGCCAGGGCCAGCATGCGGCCCAGTTGGCCGCCACCGATGACACCGATTTTCATGGTTCGAGCCTTACCTTCTCAGAGCCTGTCTCACGCATCGCGCGGGTCGGGATTGTCCAGCACGGTTTCGGTCTGGTTGGCGCGGAACTGCTTCAGCGCCTCGTGGTACTGCGGGTGCTTGGCGCCGAGGATGCTCGCCGAGAGCAGCGCCGCGTTGACCGCGCCGGCCTTGCCGATGGCCAGGGTGGCGACCGGTACGCCGGCGGGCATCTGCACGATGGAGAGCAGCGAGTCGACACCCGACAGCATCGACGACTGTACCGGCACGCCGAGCACCGGCAGGTGGGTCTTGGCCGCGCACATGCCCGGCAGGTGGGCGGCGCCGCCAGCGCCGGCGATGATCACTTCGAGGCCGCGGCCTTCGGCTTCCTCGGCGTACTGGAAGAGCAGGTCCGGGGTGCGGTGGGCGGAAACCACCTTCACTTCGTAGGGGATGCCCAGCTTGTCCAGCATGTCCGCGGTGTGACTGAGGGTGCTCCAGTCCGATTTGGAACCCATGATCACGCCAACCAGTGCGCTCATCGTCGTGCCTCTCTCAAATGCGCCGTCCGGCGCGTCAGAAACCAACAAGCCACGCTTCGTCGAGGGGCGTGGCTTGTACTGGGCCGAGCCGGCGGGCAGTGCCGGTTCGAAGGCGGCGCAGTATACCGCAAAGGCAGGCCGGGCGCGCGCCGGGGGCTACCGTCCGTCCCGTTTTTTCGCGCCATGGCGGGAAACTTGCCGCAACTCAATGCGCGCCTGCCACGAGCGGCCAGACTGGTTGTCGCGGCGCGCTCCGAGGGAGCGGCGGCCGCGCCGGTTCCGCAGCCTGTCGCGGTGCCCGTCAAAGGCACCGCGACAGGCGCTCAGCCCCGTCCAAGGAGATGACCATGACCCTGCCACAGACCATGAAAGCCGCGGTCGTGCACGCCTACGGCGCGCCGCTGCGGATCGAGGAAGTCAAGGTTCCGCTGCCCGGCCCCGGGCAGGTACTGGTGAAGATCGAAGCCTCCGGCGTCTGCCACACCGACCTGCACGCTGCCGAGGGCGACTGGCCGGTGAAGCCGCCGTTGCCGTTCATTCCCGGTCACGAAGGCGTCGGCTACGTCGCCGCGGTGGGCAGCGGAGTGACCCGGGTGAAGGAAGGCGACCGGGTCGGCATCCCCTGGCTGTACACCGCCTGCGGCTGCTGCGAGCACTGCCTGACCGGCTGGGAGACCCTCTGCGAGAGCCAGCAGAACACCGGCTACTCGGTGAACGGCGGCTATGCCGAATACGTATTGGCCGACCCGAACTACGTCGGAATTCTGCCGAAAAACGTCGAATTCGCTGAAATCGCGCCGATCCTCTGCGCCGGCGTCACCGTCTACAAGGGGCTCAAGCAGACCAACGCGCGCCCCGGCCAGTGGGTGGCGATCTCCGGCATCGGCGGCCTCGGCCACGTCGCCGTGCAGTACGCCAGGGCCATGGGCCTGCACGTCGCCGCCATCGACATCGACGACGCCAAGCTGGAACTGGCGCGCAAGCTCGGTGCCAGCCTGACGGTCAACGCCCGGCAGGAAGACCCGGTGGAGGCGATCCAGCGCGACATCGGCGGCGCCCACGGGGTGCTGGTCACCGCGGTATCCAACAGCGCCTTCGGCCAGGCCATCGGCATGGCCCGCCGCGGCGGCACCATTGCCCTGGTCGGCCTGCCGCCGGGTGACTTCCCGACGCCGATCTTCGACGTGGTGCTCAAGGGCCTGCACATCGCCGGCTCCATCGTCGGCACCCGCGCGGACCTGCAGGAAGCCCTCGACTTTGCCGGCGAAGGCCTGGTCAAGGCGACCATCCATCCGGGCAAGCTGGACGACATCAACCAGATCCTCGACCAGATGCGCGCCGGGCAGATCGAGGGGCGCATCGTCCTCGAGATGTGACCTGCGGGGCGGCGTCCCGGCGCCGCCCTTGCCTGTCTACTCGACGCTGCCCAGCCCGCCTTCCAGCTTGCGCCAGAGCAGGCGGATCGCCGCCTTGCGCACCAGCGCGCAGCGGTACAGGCGGATTTCCTGCGGCACGAACCATTGCGGCCCGCCACAGATCGCCAGTTCGCCGCGCTCCAGTTCGTTGACCACGCTCAGCCGTGGCACCCAGGCCACGCCCATGCCTTGCAGCGCCATGCTCTTCAGGCTGTCGGCCATCGCCGTCTCGTAGACCGTGGTGTAGCGCAGGTTGCGCTGGCGCAGCAGCAGGTTGACCCCGCGACCGAGGAAGGCGCTGGCGCTGTAGGCGAGCAGCGGCACGCTCTGGCCGTTCTCCAGGTCGAACAGCGGCTGGCCCTCGGCGTTCACCGCGCAAACCGGCAGCATCTCGGTGCGCCCCAGGTGCAGCGAGGGGAAGATCTCCGGGTCCATCTGCAACGCGGCGTCAGGGTCGTAGAACGCCAGCATCAGGTCGCAGCTACCCTCGCGCAGGGAATGCACCGCCTCGCCGACGTTGGTGGCGATCAGCCGGCTGGCGATGTTCAGCCCCTCGTTGCGCAGCCGCGCGATCCACTGCGGGAAGAAGCCCAGCGCCAGCGAGTGGGCGGCGGCGAACTGCAGCACCTCGCCCTGCCCGCCTTCCAGGTGGTGCAGGTGGCGCACCACCTGGCCGAGCTGCTCGACCACGCTGCGCGCGGTGACCAGGAACAGCTGCCCGGCCTCGGTCAGTTCCACCGGCGTGCGCTGGCGATTCACCAGGGTCAGGCCGAGGGCGTCCTCCAGGCTGCGGATGCGCCGGCTGAAGGCCGGCTGGGTGACGAAGCGTTTCTCCGCCGCCTGGGAAAAGCTGCGGGTGCCGGCCAGGGCGATGAAATCCTCCAGCCACTTCAGTTCGAGGTTCACGACGGGAAAGGCTCCGGTAATGCGATGACACGTCCGCCATCATACCAGCGTCACATCCAACATTATGCCGTTTGTGCATGAGGCAGCGTTTAACAGCATTGGCCACGAAATCGTCACATCCTTAGTCTAGTGGGCATCGCGGCACTGGCCGTGTCCCTCTGAGACAAATCCCGTCATGTCCCCCGTTGCATCTTCCCGTATCGAGAAAGACCTGCTCGGCACCCTCGAAGTGCCCGCTGACGCCTACTACGGCATCCAGACCCTGCGCGCCGTGAACAACTTCCGCCTCTCCGGGGTGCCGCTGTCGCACTACCCGAAGCTGGTCGTTGCCCTGGCCATGGTCAAGCAGGCCGCCGCCGACGCCAACCGTCAGCTCGGCCATCTCCCGGAAGACAAGCACGCCGCCATCAGCGAGGCCTGCGCCCGCCTGATCCGCGGCGATTTCCACGAGCAGTTCGTGGTGGACATGATCCAGGGCGGCGCCGGCACCTCCACCAACATGAACGCGAACGAAGTGATCGCGAACATCGCGCTGGAAGCCATGGGCCACACCAAGGGTGAGTACAAGTACCTGCACCCGAACAACGATGTGAACATGGCGCAGTCGACCAACGACGCCTACCCGACCGCCATCCGCCTGGGCCTGCTGCTCGGCCACGACACCCTGCTGGCCAGCCTCGACAGCCTGATCCAGGCCTTCGCCGCCAAGGGCGTCGAATTCGCCGGCGTACTGAAGATGGGCCGCACCCAGTTGCAGGACGCCGTGCCGATGACCCTCGGCCAGGAATTCCACGCTTTCGCCACCACCCTCGGCGAAGACCTCGACCGCCTGCGTCGCCTGGCGCCGGAGCTGCTCACCGAAGTGAACCTCGGTGGCACCGCCATCGGCACCGGCATCAACGCCGACCCCGGCTACCAGAAGCTCGCCGTCGAGCGCCTGGCCGCCATCAGCGGGCAGCCGCTGAAGCCGGCCGCCGACCTGATCGAAGCCACCTCCGACATGGGCGCCTTCGTGCTGTTCTCCGGCATGCTCAAGCGCACCGCGGTCAAGCTGTCGAAGATCTGCAACGACCTGCGCCTGCTCTCCAGCGGCCCGCGCACCGGCATCAACGAGATCAACCTGCCGCCGCG
Source organism: Pseudomonas sp. CP-1 (assembly GCF_021213715.1). NCBI lineage: Bacteria > Pseudomonadati > Pseudomonadota > Gammaproteobacteria > Pseudomonadales > Pseudomonadaceae > Pseudomonas > Pseudomonas sp. CP-1. The sequence goes on along the minus strand of NZ_JAJQKY010000024.1, from coordinate 70,259 downwards.
CCAGCCGGGCAGTTCGATCATGCCGGGCAAGGTCAACCCGGTGATCCCGGAAGCGGTCAACCAGGTCGCTTTCGAAGTGATCGGCAACGACCTCGCCCTGACCCTGGCGGCCGAAGGCGGCCAGTTGCAACTGAACGTGATGGAGCCGCTGATCGCCTACAAGATCTTCGACTCGATCCGCCTGCTGCAACGCGCCATGGACATGCTCCGCGAGCACTGCATCACCGGCATCACCGCCAACGTCGAGCGCTGCCACGAACTGGTCGAGCACAGCATCGGCCTGGTCACCGCGCTGAACCCGTACATCGGCTACGAGAACTCCACGCGGATCGCCAAGACCGCCCTGGAGAGCGGCCGCGGCGTACTGGAACTGGTACGCGAGGAAAAGCTGCTGGACGAGGCCACCCTGGCCGACATCCTGCTGCCGGAAAACATGATCGCGCCGCGCCTGATTCCGCTGCGCGCCTGATCCGATACGAGATCGAGCGCGCCCAGGTCCGGCTGTCGACGCAGCCGGGCCGCAGCACAGCCGATCGAAGAAGGCTCACCGGTAGAGGGGGAGTACTACCCCCTCGACCTTTAGGGATGGATACCCTTCATCCCTTCTTTTATACCCGGCGCCCCGGCCCAGCCGCGGCGCCACGCTCACCGGTCGAGAGGGATACCAACTTTCCCTCTCTACACTCTGAGGGACACGGCGACCTGCGGTGTCCCTTCTTTTTTTCACCGCTCAGGACGGCCCGCAGATCTTCCCCGTTGCCGAGGTGTTGTGTGGCTGCGCTCACCTGTGGATAACGTCCGCGTCATACGTCCTACGAAGGCATATCCCCTCTCAACACCCCGTCAACCCTTGCTCCCGCCGCTCCTCCGGGAAGAAATAGGGCCTCAATACCCGTACCCCGACGCTGTTGCCGGCAAACGCCGCCACCAACCACAACCAGCCATGCAGGCTGCCGGAAGCGATCCCGCTGAAATACGCGCCGATGTTGCAGCCATAGGCCAGGCGCGCGCCGTAGCCGAGCAGCAGCCCGCCGATCACCGCCGCCGCCAGCGAACGGCGCGGGATGTCCAGGTTCGGCGCGAAGCGTCCGGCCAGGCCGGCGGCGAGCAGCGCGCCGAGGACGATGCCGATGTCCATCACGCTGGTGATGTCTTCCCACAGCGGCGCGGCCAGCGCCTTGGCGTTCGCCGGCGTCTGCCAGAAGGCCCAGGCGCCGACGTCCAGGCCCACGCCCTGGGCGATCTTCGCGCCCCACAGGGCGAAGGCCGACGTGATGCCCCAGGGGCGTCCGGCGAGGTACAGGGTGAGGAAGTTGAGCAGCGCCAGCGCCAACGCGCCCCAGACCAGCGGCCAGGGGCCGCGGAGGAAGCGCCGCCAACCCCGCCATTCGGCGCTCGGCGGGGTTTCCAGGGTGCCGTGGCGGGCCTTCTCCATGCGTACCGTGACCCCGGCGATGCCGATGAACACCGCCAGGCTCAACACCAGCGCCGGTGCCAGGCCCAGTTCGGCGACCAGCGAGATCGGCGGCAGCGACGGCAGGGCGAACCACCAGCCGACATGCTGGGTGGCGATCAGCGAGCCGAGGATGAAGAACAGCAGGGTCACCAGCATCCGCGCGTTGCCACCGCCGACGGTGAACAGGGTGCCGGAGGCGCAGCCGCCGCCCAGTTGCATGCCGATGCCGAAAATGAAGGCGCCGACGATCACCGAAGTGCCGACCGGCGAGACGAAACCGCTCACCGGCTGGCCGAACAGGCTGCCCGCCGCCAGCGCCGGGAAGAACAGCAGCACCGCCAGCGCCAGCATCACCATCTGCGCGCGCAGCCCGGCGCCGCGCCGTTCGCGGATGAATACCCGCCAGGCGGAGGTGAAGCCGAAGGCGGCGTGGTAGAGGGTCAGGCCCAGGGCGCCGCCGACGATGAAGAGGATGGCCTGGCGCGCGCTGACCGCGTTGAACAGGAACAGCCCGCCGAGCACCAGCAGGGCGAAGGCGATCAGGGGGGCGGCGAGCTTGCGCTCGGGCGCGGCGGAAAGGGCGACACTCATGGCTACTCCTGGGCGCGAGGGTGATCCGGGGGCATTCTAGTCAGTCGCGACGACGGGTCCAACCAGGGCCTCCCGCCGCCAGGCCTTGCGCAACGCCCGCAGCGCCTCGTCGATACGCGCCTCGGGTACTGCCGCGAAGCCCAGCACCAGGCCCGCGCGGTCGTCTGGCGCAACGCTGGAGTCGTCCATCCAGTAGTCGCTCAAGGCGCTGACTTCCACCCCGGCGGCTGCCGCCGCGGCGATCAGGGCCCGCTCGCGCGCCAGGCTGTCGACCCGCACGCACAGGTGCAGCCCCGCCTCCACCGCCGGCAACGGCTGGCAACCCGGCGCCTCTGGCCAGCCCCGCAGCAAGGCGTCGCGGCGGGCGCGGGCGGCGCGGCGCATGCGGCGGACGTGGCGCTGGAAATGCCCCTCGGCGATGAAGTCGGCCATGACCCGCTGGGTGCCCACCTCCGAATGGCGTACCTCGATGGCCCGCCGCTGGCGGAAGCGCTCGACCAGCGCCGGCGGGACCACCAGGTAGCCCAGGCGCAACGCCGGGAAGGCGATCTTGCAGAAGGTCCCGACGTAGAGCACCCGGCCCTGTCGGTCCAGCGCGGCCAGCGGCGCCAGCGGCGTACCGCTGTAGCGATACTCGCCGTCGTAGTCGTCCTCGACGATCCAGCCGTCGGCGCGCTCGGCCCACTCCAGCAGCTCCAGGCGCCGCGCCAGCGACAGGGTGACGCCGGTGGGGTACTGGTGTGACGGCGTGACATAGGCCAGGCGGCAGCCGGCGATGCCCGCGAGCCGGTCGCTGCGCAGGCCCTCGGCGTCGAGGTCGATCCCGTGCGGTATCGCGCCGGTCGCGGCGAAGGCCAGGCGCGCCGCGCGGTAGCCAGGGTTTTCCACAGCCACCGGATCGCCGTTCTCGAGCAACACCTGGGCGCACAGGCGGATGGCCTGCTGCGCGCCATGGGTGACGATCACCTGTTCCGCCTCGCAGCGCAGGCCGCGCGCGCTGCGCAGGTAGGCGGCGATCAGCTCGCGCAGGCGCGCCTCGCCGGCCGGGTCGCCGTAGCCCAGGCAGTCCGCCGGCGGGTTGCGCCAGAAGCGCGCCTGTAGCCGCGCCCAGGTGTCGAAGGGGAACAGGTCGAAGGCCGGCACGCCGACGCGGAACGCTCGCGGCGCGCCTTCCGGCGGCGGCGCCAGGGCCGCCGGGCCGCGCGGCGCGGGAGCGCTCGGGGCGACGGCAGGGGCCCTGCCTGGGATTTCCTGCAACTCGGCAACGTAGGTGCCGTCGCCAGTGCGCCCGTCGATATAGCCCTCGGCGTGCAACTGTTCATAGGCCCGCACCACGGTGTTGCGCGAGACCTTCAGGGCCTGGGCCAGCTCGCGGCTGGCGGGCATCCGCGTGCGGCTGCCGAGGCGGCCGTCGAGGATCCGTTCGCGCAGCGCGGCGTAGAGCTGGCGGGCCAGGCCCTGGGCGGGGTCGAGGTGGATACCGGCGGCATCGAAGGGCAGTACGGTGGCCATGGCGGTCTCGGAGGGAAGAAAGCGCCAGTGTGGATTGGACCTGTGGAATTGACCAGCAATGGATCTTCTAGCGGACCATTTCCCGGCCTAGTCTGGAGGCACCTTTACCCGGACATGGAACCGAGCCATGAGCACGTCCCTGCAGATTCGTCCCGTCGGCGCCGCCGACCACGCCGACTGGCTGCCGCTGTGGGAGGGCTACCAGCGCTTCTACAAGACCGAGATCGCCGCCGCTACCAGCGACGCCACCTGGCAGCGCTTCCTCGACGCCGACGAACCGATGAACGCCGCCCTCGCCTGGCTCGACGAGCGCGCCGTGGGCCTGGTGCACTGGATCTACCACCGCTCCTGCTGGACCGTCGGCGACTACTGCTACCTGCAGGACCTGTTCGTCGCCGAGGGCCTGCGCGGCGAAGGCATAGGGCGCCGGCTGATCGAGCATGTCTACGCCGAGGCCGGCGCCGCTGGCTGTTCGCGGGTGCACTGGCTGACCCACGAGAGCAACAGCGACGCGATGAAGCTGTACGAGCGCATCGCCGACAAGTCCGGTTTCCTCCAGTACCGCAGGATTCTCTGAGGCCCACCATGCGCGAACCCTTGAACTGGCGCCCCGTCGCCACTCCGCCCCACGCCCCGCTCGACGGCCGCTTCGTCAAGCTCGAACCGCTCGATCCGCAACACCACGGCGACGACCTGTGGGACGCCCTGCAAGGGCCTGGCGCCGACCCGCTGCTGTGGGAATACCTGGCCTACGGCCCGTTCGCCGAGCGCACGGCGTTCGACGCCTGGCTGGCCGGCCAGGCGACCAGCCGCGACCCGCTGTTCTTCGCCGTGCGCGAGCGGCGCACGCAGCGCGCCGTCGGCCTGCTCAGCTACCTGCGGATCACGCCGAAGGATGGCGTCATCGAAATCGGCCATATCGCCTTCGGCGCGCCGATGCAGCGCACGCCGGGGTCTACCGAGGCGGTCTACCTGCTAGCCGAACTCGCCCTCGGCCGCCTCGGCTACCGCCGCCTGGAGTGGAAGTGCAATGCCGGCAACGCCCGCTCGATGCGCGCCGCCGAGCGCCTGGGCTTCACCTACGAAGGCACCTTCCGCCAGCACATGGTGGTCAAGCAGCGCAACCGCGACACCGCCTGGTTCTCCCTGCTCGACAGCGAATGGCCGGCGCGACGGGCGGCGTTCGAGCGCTGGCTCGATCCTTCCAACTTCGACGCCGAAGGCCGCCAACGACAGACGCTGGAGGCGCTGCGCGGCTAGCCCCTGGCAGGGACTGCCGGTCGCTCAACGGTACTCCGGCAGCCAGTGCAGGCTGGCGAGGATGTGCGCGACCGCGTTGGCCACGCCGAACAGCAGCACCAGCACGATCGCCGGCGTGCCGCCCCAGGCGCGGAACAGCGGGCTGCCGAAGCGCTTGCGCGAGGCCCGCGCCATCAGCGCCGGAACGATCACCGCCCAGAACGCCGCGGCCAGCCCGGCGAAACCGATGGCGTAGATGAAGCCGTTGGGGAACAGCAGCCCGCCGATGGTCGGTGGGACGAAGGTCAGCAACGCGGTCTTGAAACGTCCGAAGTGGCTGTCGTCGAACCTGCACAGGTCGGCCAGGTAGTCGAACAGGCCGAGGGTCACGCCGAGGAAGGAGCTGGCCACCGCCAGGTTGGAGAAGGTGGTGAGCAACGCGTTCAGCGAATCCGACGCGGTGATCCGGTGCAGGTATTCCACCAGGGTGCCGACGTTGCTGCCGCCGGCGATGATGCCCTTGAACTGCTCGCGCGGGATGGTGCCCAGGGTGCTGGCCTGCCACAGCAGGTAGATGGCCAGGGCGATCAGGGTGCCGATCCACAGCGAACGGCTGATCCGCTGCGGGTCCTTGCCGTAGTACTTCATCAGGCTCGGCACGTTGCCGTGGTAGCCGAAGGAGGTCAGGCAGAACGGCAGGGTCGCCAGCAGGTAGGGCCAGTAGACCGCGTCCGGCTCGCCGCTGTTGAACAGGATCGCCGGCTGGATGCGCCCGAGCAGGCCGCTGATGGAGAGGCCGAAGGTAATGATCATGCCGCCGAGCATCAGCGTGGTGATGCGGTCCACCGCGCGGGTGCTCCACCACACCACCAGCGCCACCGCCAGGGCGAACAGCAGCCCGGCGAGCTTTTCCGGCAGGGTCACGCCGAGGCCGCTGGACAGGGTGTAGCCGATGATCGAGCCGCCGCCGGAGATATAGGCATAGGTGAGGATATAGAGGACGAAGGCGATGCTCAGCCCGTTGACCACATTCCAGCTCTGGCCGAGCAGGTCGCGGGTGATGGTCGAGAAGCTCGAGCCCACCGGGTAGTTGAGGTTGGCCTCGAGGATCATCATCCCCGACAGCAGCATGCAGAACCAGGTGAGCAGGAACACCGCCACCGACCAGCCGAACCAGATGCCGGACATGGCGATGGGCAGGGAGAACATTCCGGCGCCGACGGCGGTGCCGGCGATGATCATCGAACCGCCGAGCAGCGAGGGCCGGCGGCTGGGCGTTTGAGCTGGAGAGGACGACACCTGGACTTCCCGATAGTCAGCGCCTGCGGCGCGACGCGCCGTTGGGCAGAGGCGGCATTCTAGGCGGCGCGCGCGCCGGGCGCACCCTGGCAGGGCGAACAGCCGGCCGACGCGGCAACCGATGCCGATAAAAAAAGGGGAGCATCATGCTCCCCCAGGGACTTTAACCGTCTGTCGCGGTCAGCCCGCAATCTCGATCAGGATCTCGCCCGGGTTGACCCGGTCGCCCTTGGCCACGTGGATCGCCTTGACCGTACCGGCGATGCCGGCCTGGACCTCGGTTTCCATCTTCATCGCCTCGGTGATCAGCACCGCCTGGCCGGCCTTGACGCTATCGCCTTCCTTCACCAGCACGTCGACGATGTTGCCCGGCATGGTGGTGCTGACGTGGCCCGGCTCGCTGGCATGCTTGCGGCCGCTGGCGGAGCCGGCGACATATTCGTTGAGCGGCTCGAACACCACTTCTTCCGGCATGCCGTCGATGGACAGGTAGAAGTGCCGCTTGTTGTCGCTCTTCACGCCGACCCCGGTGATGTCGACGCGGTAGGTCTCGCCGTGCACGTCGATGACGAACTCGGTCGGGGTGCCTTCCGCGCCGGCGGCGGCGACACCCTTGCCGGTGGGAATCGGCAGCAGTTCCTCGGGCTTCAGGGTGCCGGCCTCACGCTCTTCGAGGAACTTGCGCCCGATGTCCGGGAACATCGCGTAGGTGAGTACGTCTTCCTCGGACTTGGCCAGGTTGCCGATCTCGCTGCGCAGCTTGTTCAGCTCCGGCTTGATCAGGTCGGCCGGGCGCACGTCGATGACTTCCTCGCTGCCGATGGCCTGGCGCCGCAGTTGCTCGTTGACCTCGCCGGGAGCCTTGCCATAGCGGCCTTGCAGATACAGCTTCACCTCGTTGGTGATGGTCTTGTAGCGCTCGCCGGCGAGCACGTTGAAGAACGCCTGGGTGCCGACGATCTGCGAAGTCGGCGTCACCAGCGGCGGGAAACCGAGGTCGGCGCGGACCCGCGGGATTTCCTCGAGCACCTCGCCCATACGGTTCAGCGCGCCCTGCTCCTTGAGCTGGTTGGCCAGGTTGGAAATCATCCCGCCCGGCACCTGGTTGACCTGCACGCGGGTATCCACGCCGGTGAATTCGCTCTCGAACTGGTGGTACTTCTTGCGCACCGCGTGGAAGTACATGCCGATCTCCTGGATCAGCTCCAGGTCCAGGCCGGTGTCGTAGGGGGTGCCGCGCAGCGCCGCGACCATCGACTCGGTGCCCGGGTGGCTGGTGCCCCAGGCCATGCTGGAGATCGCCGTGTCGATACGGTCGGCGCCGTTTTCCACGGCCTTCAGCTGGCACATGCTGGCGACACCGGCGGTGTCATGGGAATGCACCACCACGTCCAGCGGCAGGGCGTCCTTCAGGGCCTTGACCAGGTCGCCGGTGGCATAGGGGGTGAGCAGGCCGGCCATGTCCTTGATGGCGATGGAGTCGACGCCCATGTCGGCCATCGCCTTGCCCTGGGCGACGAAGGCCTCGATGGTGTGCACCGGGCTGGTGGTGTAGCAGATGGTGCCCTGGGCGTGCTTGCCGGCGGCCTTCACCGCCTCGATGGAGACGCGCAGGTTACGCACGTCGTTCATCGCGTCGAAGATGCGGAACACGTCGATGCCATTGACCGCCGCCTTGGCCACGAAGGCGCGCACCACATCGTCGCTGTAGTGGCGGTAACCGAGCAGGTTCTGCCCGCGCAGGAGCATCTGCAGGCGGGTGTTGGGCAGCGCTGCCTTGAGCTTGCGCAGGCGTTCCCACGGGTCTTCCTTGAGGAAGCGCACGCAGGCGTCGAAGGTGGCGCCGCCCCATACTTCCAGCGACCAGTAGCCGACGCGGTCGAGCTTGTCGCAGATCGGCAGCATGTCCTCGGTGCGCATGCGGGTCGCCAGCAGCGACTGGTGGGCATCGCGCAGGATGGTATCGGTGACGCCGGTCTTCTTCGCTTGGATGGTGTTGCTCATGTTCTGCTCCTTCCCTTACAGGCCGGCGTGGGCCGCGATGGCGGTGGCGATGGCGATGGCCAGGTGCGACGGGTTGCGCTTGATCGAGTACTGGGTCAGTTCCGGGTGGCTTTCGACGAAGCTGGTGTTGAACTGGCCGCTGCGGAATTCCGGGTTGCGGAGGATTTCCTGATAGTACGGCGCGGTGGTCTTGACCCCTTGCACGCGCATGTCGTCGAGGGCGCGCAGGCCGCGATCGAGGGCCTCTTCCCAGGTCAGCGCCCAGACGATCAGCTTCAGGCACATCGAGTCGTAGTACGGCGGGATGGTGTAGCCGGTGTAGATCGCCGTATCGGTACGCACGCCGGGGCCGCCGGGGGCGTAGTAGCGGGTGATCTTGCCGAACGAGGGCAGGAAGTTGTTCTTCGGGTCCTCGGCGTTGATGCGGAACTGCAGGGCGTAGCCGCGATGGACGATGTCGTCCTGCTTGACCGACAGCTCCAGCCCGGAAGCGATGCGGATCTGCTCGCGGACCACGTCGATGCCGGTGATTTCCTCGGTGATGGTGTGCTCCACCTGGACCCGGGTGTTCATCTCCATGAAGTACACCTCGCCGTCGGCGAGCAGGAACTCCACGGTGCCGGCGTTCTCGTAGCCCACCGCCTTGGCCGCGCGCACCGCCAGATCGCCGATGTAGGCGCGCTGCTCGGGGGTGAGCTGCGGGCTCGGGGCGATCTCGATGAGCTTCTGGTTGCGGCGCTGGATCGAGCAGTCGCGCTCGAACAGGTGCACGGTGTTGCCGAAGGAATCGGCGAGGATCTGCGCCTCGATGTGCTTGGGATTGACGATGCACTTCTCGAGGAATACTTCGGCGCTGCCGAAGGCCTTGGTCGCCTCGGAGATCACCCGCGGGAACGCCTGCTCCAGTTCCTCGCGGCTGTTGCAGCGACGGATGCCGCGACCGCCGCCGCCGGAGGTGGCCTTGAGCATCACCGGGTAGCCGATCCGCTCGGCTTCGCGCAGGGCCTCGGCGAGGTCGGCGACGTTACCTTCGGTGCCGGGGGTGCAGGGCACGCCGGCGGCGATCATGCTGCGGCGGGCTTCGGTCTTGTCGCCCATGCGGCGGATCACTTGCGCCGACGGGCCGATGAACTTGATACCGCGCTCGGCGCAGATTTCCGCCAGCTCGGCATTTTCCGAGAGGAAGCCATAGCCGGGGTGCAGGGCGTCGCAGCCGCTTTCCACCGCCAGGTTCACCAGGGCGCGCGGGTTGAGGTAGCCGGCCAGCGGGTCCGCGCCGATGCTGTGGGCTTCGTCGGCGCGCTTGACGTGCAGCGCTTGGCGATCGGCCTCGGAGTAGACGGCCACCGAGCGGATGCCCATCTCGGCGCAGGCGCGCACGATGCGGACGGCGATCTCGCCGCGGTTGGCGATCAGGATCTTCTTGATCACGGAGGTCTCCCTCTTCGGGGTTGGGAACCTGGTACGGTCGATCCGGATATTCCGGTCGCTGCATGACCGGCAGGCAGCTCCCGGTCGCGCTTTTACCCTACCCCCGTGAGGGTGATTAACAAAAATCAATAATTATTGGGATAGCCATTAGAAAAGCTTTATAGTCGCCCGACCGATCTCGGTCAGAGTGTGACTGGAATGCGTAAGTCGTTGATGCGTATGACATTACGGCAGCTTCAGGTTTTTCGTGCCGTATGCGAGAGCCGCTCCTACAGCCGGGCGGCGGAGGAAATGGCCCTGACCCAGCCGGCGGTCAGCTTGCAGATCCGCCAACTGGAAGAGCTGGTCGGCCAGCCGCTGTTCGAGTACGTCGGCAAGAAGCTCTACCTGACCGATGCCGCCGAAGCCCTGCTGAAGACCAGCACCGACCTGTTCCAGCGCCTGGAAAGCCTGGACATGCAGCTCTCGGACCTGAAGGGCTCGCTGCAGGGCCAGTTGCGCCTGGCGGTGGAGTCCAGCGCCAAGTACATCACCCCGCACCTGTTCAAGGCGTTCCAGAACCTGCATCCGGAAGTCAGCCTGAGCCTGACGGTGGTCAACCGCACCCAGGTTATCAAGCGCCTGGCCGACAACCGCGACGACCTGGTGATCATGTCCCTGGTACCGCAGGACATGGCCCTGGAGTTCCTGCCCTTCCTGAACAACCCGATCATCGCCGTGGCGCCGCCGGACCATCCGCTGTGCAACGCCGCGAAGCTGGCCCTGAAGGACCTGGAGCCCTTCCCGCTACTGGTCCGCGAACCGGGCTCGGGCACCCGCAAGGCTTGCGAGGAGTTCTTCCAGCAACGCCGCGCGCACTTCTCGCAGATCCAGGAGATCGCCTCGCTGGAGTCCCTGCGCGAAGGGGTGATCGCCGGCCTCGGCCTGGCCCTGCTGCCGCGCCATGCGGCGCACCAGGAACTGGCCAACGGCCTGCTGCGCGAACTACCGGTGGAGGAATTGCCGCTCTATCGCAGCTGGTGCCTGGTGCACGCCAAGGGCAAGCGCCTGAGCCCGGTGGCCCAGGCGTTCGTCGCCTTCGTCCGCGAGGAGCGGGCGCTGATCAGCCAGCTCGCTGGGCGCTTCGCCGGCCCTGGCGGTTCGAGCTGAGGTAGGCGGCGGCTACCAGCTCGGGGTAGTCGGCCAGTTCCTGGCGCAGGCGCAGTTCTTCGCAGTGGTCCTCGATCGCCCGGCGGAATTGCATGCGCCGCTGGTCTTCGAGCTTGCGGCGGGTTTTCGAATCCACGTGCTGGGCATTGGCATCGCTATGACGGGGCATCTCGCGTCTCCCATGGCCGACTGGCTGGAGTCGCGAGCATCGCGCAGCAATGTGACGGTTTGGCGGCAGGCCGGTGAAGACTGCGTTATGCCTTCCCGGCGGCGCCTCAGGACGGCTCGCCGCGCTCTTCCTGGTTCTTCATCACCTTCGGCGACAGGCGCAGGCTGCGCAGGCTGCGCTTGACGCTCTTGAGGTGGTTGACCAGGTCCGGGCCGCGGGCCATGGCCACGCCCATCGCCAGCACGTCGATCACCACCAGGTGGGCGATGCGCGAGGTCAGCGGGGTGTAGATGTCGGTGTCCTCGTGCACGTCGATCGCCAGGTTGACCGTGGCCAGGTCGGCCAGCGGGGTCTGGCTCGGGCACAGGGTGATCAGCGTGGCGCCGGCCTCGCGGACCAGGTTGGCGGTGATCAGCAGGTCCTTCGAGCGACCCGACTGGGAAATGCAGATGGCCACGTCGCTGGGCTTGAGCGTCACCGCCGACATCGCCTGCATGTGCGGGTCGGAGTAGGCCGCCGCCGACAGCAGCAGGCGGAAGAACTTGTGCTGGGCATCCGAGGCCACCGCGCCGGAAGCGCCGAAGCCGTAGAACTCCACGCGCTGGGCGTGGGCGATGGCGGCGATGGCGCGCTCCAGGGCGTGGGTGTCCAGGTGCTCGCGGACTTCCATCAGGCTGTGCAGCGTGGTGTCGAAGATCTTCAGGCTGAAGTCGGCCACCGAGTCGCTCTCGTGGATCGAGAACTGGCCGAAGCTGGCGCCGGCCGCCAGGCTCTGCGCCAGCTTCAGCTTGAGGTCCTGGAAGCCGCTGCAGCCGATGGCGCGGCAGAAACGCACGATGGTCGGCTCGCTGACCCCGACCCCATGGGCCAGTTCGGCCATGGAGCTGTGCATGACCGACGCCGGATCGTTGAGAACGTGATCGGCGACCTTGAGTTCCGACTTGCGGAGCTGTTGGCGGGACTGGGCTATGTGCTGCAGCAGGTTCACAGGCTGGGCTCGATTCTCTGTAGTAACCTTGTAGTTATACTACAAACAGTCAGCCACGCCCAGCCAACGCCGTCGGGAGCTTGCCTTGAGTACACCAGCCACTCCAACGTCCTGCGACATCCTGGTCTTCGGCGGTACCGGCGACCTGGCCCTGCACAAGCTGCTGCCGGCGCTCTATCGCCTGCACCGGGAGGATCGCCTGCCGGCCGATACGCGGATCTTCGCCCTCGCCCGCAGCGCGCTGGACAACGCCGCCTTCCTCGCCCTCGCCGAGCGCAACGTCCGCGCGGTGGTGGCGCGCAGCGAGTTCGCCGCCGAACAATGGAAAGGCTTCGCCGCGCGCCTCGACTACCTGGCCATGGACGCCTCGCAGAGCGCCGACTTCGGCCGTCTCGCGCGGCACCTGAAGAGCAGCGAGGGCCGAGTGCTGGTGCACTACCTGGCGACCTCGCCGAGCCTGTTCGCGCCGATCGCGCAGAACCTCTCCATCGCCGGCCTCGCCGGGCCGCAAGCGCGCATCGTGCTGGAAAAACCGCTGGGCCATTCGCTGGACTCGGCGCGGGCGATCAACCAGTCCATCGGCCGGGTGTTCGACGAGTCGCGGGTGTTCCGCATCGACCACTACCTGGGCAAGGAAACCGTGCAGAACCTGATGGCCCTGCGCTTCGCCAATGCGTTGTTCGAGCCGGTCTGGCGCGCGGCGCACATCGACCATGTGCAGATCAGCGTCAACGAGACCCTTGGCGTGGAGAACCGCGGCGGCTACTACGACCACGCCGGGGCGATGCGCGACATGGTGCAGAACCATCTGCTCCAGTTGCTCTGCCTGGTGGCGATGGAGGCGCCGGTGCGTTTCGACGCCGAGGCGGTGCGCAACGAGAAGCTCAAGGTGCTGCAGGCGCTGAAACCGATCTCCGGGCTCGACGTGCAGGACAAGACGGTACGCGGCCAGTACGCCGCCGGCAGGATCGGCGGCCAGGAGGTGCCGGCGTACTACTTCGAGAAGAACGTCGACAACGACAGCGATACCGAGACCTTCGTCGCGCTCCAGGCCGAGGTCGAGAACTGGCGCTGGGCCGGGGTGCCGTTCTACCTGCGCACCGGCAAGCGCATGGCGCGCAAGTGCTCGGAAATCGTCATCCAGTTCAAGCCGGTGCCGCACAGCCTGATCGACGGCGGCGGCGGGCCGGCCAACCGCCTGTGGATAAGGTTGCAGCCGGAGGAGCGGATCAGCGTGCAACTGATGGCCAAGACCCCGGGCAAGGGCATGCAACTGGAACCGGTGGAGCTGGACCTCAACCTGGCCGAGGCCCTCAGCCGCAACAAGCGGCGCTGGGACGCCTACGAGCGCCTGCTGCTGGACGTGATCGAGGGCGACTCGACGCTGTTCATGCGCCGCGACGAGGTAGAGGCCGCCTGGGGCTGGGTCGATCCGATCCTCGCCGGCTGGCGCGAGCACTACCAGAGCCCGCGGCCCTACCCGGCCGGCAGCAACGGCCCGGAACAGGCGCAACTGCTGCTGGAACTGCAGGGTCGACGCTGGCTGGAATGACGCGGACATTGATCCGGCTCAGGATCGCCCGGCGCGCGCTCGGCTAGAGTCGCGCGCCCACGTCGTTGCGAGCCCGAACCATGACCGCCACCGCCCTCCGCCCCGAACTGCTGTGCCCCGCCGGCACCCTGAAAAGCATGCGCTATGCCTTCGCCTACGGCGCCGATGCCGTCTACGCCGGGCAGCCGCGCTACAGCCTGCGGGTGCGCAACAACGATTTCGACCACGCCCAACTGGCCGAAGGCATCGCCGAGGCCCACGCGCTCGGCAAGCGCTTCTACGTGGTGGTCAACATCGCCCCGCACAACGCCAAGCTGAAGACCTTCCTGCGCGACCTGGAGCCGGTGGTCGCCATGGGTCCGGATGCGCTGATCATGTCCGATCCCGGCCTGATCATGCTGGTTCGCCAGCATTTCCCGCAGATGCCCATCCACCTGTCGGTGCAGGCCAACGCGGTGAACTGGGCCGCGGTGCAATTCTGGCGGCAGCAGGGCCTGACCCGGGTGATCCTTTCCCGCGAGCTGTCGCTGGAGGAGATCGAGGAAATCCGCCAGCAGGTGCCGGACATGGAGCTGGAAGTGTTCGTCCACGGCGCCTTGTGCATGGCCTATTCCGGGCGCTGCCTGCTGTCCGGCTACATCAACCGCCGCGACCCCAACCAGGGCACCTGCACCAATGCCTGCCGCTGGGAATACAAGGCGGTGGAGGGCCGCGAGGACGAGCTGGGCAACCTGGTGGCGCGGGAGCCGACCCTGGGACGCGGCGCGCCGACCGAGCAGGTGTTCCTCCTCGAGGAAGGCAACCGTCCCGGCGAACCGATGGCCGCCTTCGAGGACGAACACGGCACCTACATCATGAATTCCAAGGACCTCCGCGCCGTACAGCACGTCGAGCGGCTGGCGCGGATCGGCGTGCACTCGCTGAAGATCGAGGGCCGCACCAAGTCCCACTACTATGTGGCGCGCACCGCCCAGGTCTACCGCCAGGCGATCGACGACGCGGCGGCCGGCAAGCCGTTCGACCGCGGTCTGATGGACACCCTGGAGTCCCTCGCCCACCGCGGCTACACCGAGGGCTTCCTGCGCCGCCACGTGCACGACGAGTACCAGAACTACCAGCACGGCCATTCGTTGTCCGAGCGCCAGCAGTTCGTCGGCGAACTCACCGGCGAACGCCGCGACGGCCTGGCCGAGGTGGAGGTGAAGAACCGCTTCCAGCGCGGCGACAGCGTCGAGCTGATGACTCCGCGAGGCAACCTGAGCCTGCGCGTGGAGGACCTGCGCAACGCCGCCGGCGAAGCCATCGAGGTGGCGCCGGGCAATGGCCACGTGGTCTACCTGGCGCTGCCGGAAGGCCTGGACCTGCGCTACGCGTTACTGATGCGCGATCTCCAGCCCGGCCAGGACACCCGCCAGCCGCAGGCCGAACGCAGCGGCGGGTGTGCCGGCAAGGGCGCTTGCGGCTGCGCTCACTGAGGGTTGAGCAGGAACACCACGTAGCCCCTGAACCAGGGGCTCTTTTCCAGGTAGTCGGGGGCTTGCCAGTCGCCGCCCTGGACCAGGCCGATCCGGTACGGCAGCTGCAGGCGGCTGACCCGCGGGAGGTAGGCGGCGTGGTTGGGAATGCTGTGGCGCCCCTGGTAGGTCTGCACCACCACTTCGTCGACCACGCCCTTGAGCCGGTTGATCGCCGCCGGCTCGGCGTTGCTGCCCCAGTCGAGCAGCCCGGTGATGCTCAAGCGGTATTCGCGGGGCAGGCGCCGGCGCAGGTCGCGGAGGAAATCGACGTACTCGTCGAGGTAGCGGGTACGCGCATCGAAGTCGATCTGGATGCCGACCACCGGGTTGCCGGCACGCTTCCAGCGCTGCACCTGGTTCAGCACGGCCTGGTAGATCTGCGGCGTCCAGCGCAGGGTATGGGCGCGGTACACCACCCAGACCTCACCCCGCGCCAGGCGCGGCACCGAGATGCCCTGGGCGATCAGCCGCACGCCCTCGCCGGGGCGCCGGCGCGACTGGCTGATCTGTCCCTGCAGGATGTACAGCGTCTCGGCCCGCGCCAGCACCGGCTGCGGCGCGACGCCGCTCCACAGCCAGAAAGCGCCGTAGTCCTCGGCGCGCACCGCGGCCTCGACGGACGGCAACAGCGGCAGGCCCAGCAACAGGCCCGCCAGCCAGGCTCGCCAGCGCCTCACCAGTAGTACTTCAGTTCCTTGGCCCAGGAGCTGTCGGCGTAGGTCGACTTGAGCGTACGGAACCATTGCTTGCGCTCGGCCTGCGGGATGTCCTGCTGGCCGCAGGTGTTGTAGCCGGCCGGGGCGAAGCAGTTGATCGCGCGGAACAGCGCGTAGGCCTTGTCTTCGCGCGGTGCCTTGGGGTTGTCCATGACCAGGCGATAGCCATCCAGCCGGGAGTACACCGCGCCCTTGAAGCCGCTCGGGGTGCCGCCCAGCTCGTTGGCCTCGGGCTGGCTGTCCAGCGGCATGCCGTCGAGACCGTTGCGCAGGATGAATTCGCCCAGGCAGTTCAGGCCCTTCGGGTCCTTGTCATCGGCGGCCAGCGCCGCGGCCGACTCGGCGATGGCCGGGCAAACGTAGCCGGACTCGGCCTTGTCGCCCGTCCAGCGGAACAGCTCCAGGCTGTTGCCGGCGCCGTAGACATAGCCGAGGCTGGTGCCCAGCTTGGTCTGCGAGGGGGTTTCGCCGAGCAGCGCGAAGTCCTTGCCGAAGTCGGCGAAGCGGCTGCGGCGCAGGTCCTTGTAAAGGAGAGTGAACAGCGCGGTATCGCGCTCTTCCGCCGTCGCCCCCTGCTTGGCCTGGCGGCGCAACAGCGCGGCGTCGGCGACGTTGCGCAGGAGGATGCTGCGCAGCAGCGGCTCCTGGACCGATGAACCTTCGGCGAAGACCTTTTCCAGCTGGCCGCTGCGCTCGTAGTTGAGCGCCAGGGCCAGCTGCAACTGGCCCTTCTGGTACGGCTGCGCGGCCTGCGGCAACAGTTCCAGCCAGAGCGCCTCGGCGGCTTTCCAGTCCTTCTGCTGCTCCAGCGCCAGCCCGCGCAGGGTCTGCTGGCTGAAGCCGACGTAGTCGAGGCTGCCGACCTTTTGCGGCAGCGCTTCGAGGGTCTTCGCCGGGTCCTGGTCGACATAGAAGCGATAGGCCGCCTGCAGGTAGGCGAACAGTTCGGGATGCGCGGCGAAGCTGGCCTGTTGGGCCTGCAGTGTTTCCCAGGTGAAGCTGCGCGGGGTCGACGGATCGTGGGCGCGCATCTGCACCAGGTCGGCCACCGCCAGCAGCAGCGGAGTCTGGATGTCGCCGAGCTGGATACCGGTCAGGAGCTTGTTGTCGACCTCCTGGACCAGGTCTTCCAGGGCCATGTTGCGCTGCCCTTGCTCGGCTTCGGCGAATTGCGCGGCATAGTCCTGGGCCAGCAGCTTCTGGTCGCCGGCCAGCCAGTGCACGCGCCGCTGCAAGCCCTTGGCCGAGGCGGCGTAGAGCCCCTTCGGATACGCCTGCAGGTAGGCCTCGAGGGCGCTGCGGGTCTGTTCCAGGCGAGCCTTGTCGACGTTCTGCAGCTCGGGGAAGCCCATGTCGTCGAAGGCGTTCTGCTGGGCGGCGTTGAGCAGGGTGCGCGCCTGCAGGTACAGGGCGGTTTCCTTCAGCCAGGGCTGCGACACGTCCTGCAACGCCTTGAAGCCCTGTTCGGCTTCGTCGAAGCGGCCGCTGTAGAAGTTGGCCGCAGCCTCCAGGTACGTGGCGAAGGCCCTGCCTGCGGCCGACTCGACGCCTTGCGCGAGCACACCGCCCAGTTCCTCTTGTTCCCAGCCGCAGGCACCGAGCAGCTCCAGGCGGCTGTTGGCCAGTGCCTTGGTCTCCGCCTCGCCCAGCCCGGCGTCACGCACCTGGCGAAGAAACGCCAGCGCGCTGTCCTGGTCGTTGCTGCGGCAGCGGCTGCCCTCGCCCTCGAAGAATTCGGCGCCGGCGATCTTTTCCGGTAGCGCTGCGGCGCCCATCTGCCGGGCCAGTTCGGCGAGCGGCGAGGGCGCTGGCGCAGGCGGCGGTGTCTCCGCCTCGCTCGCCGCCGGCGGCGGCGCGGGCGGCTGGCTGCCGTCGCCGGGCAGCAGGCGGAACAGGCCGAACGGCACCAGGCCGTAGCCTTCGAGCTTCTCTTCCTCCGACGGCGGCGCCTCCACCAGCCGCCAGTGGCCGGCGTCGGCCAGCAGCAGGCGCAGGTTGGCGCGGGTGTCGTTGCCCGGGGCGAGGAACGGCAGGGTATCGCAGACACCGCCGCCGACCAGCGACCAATCGGGATAGCAGGAGTCGTCGCTGCTGGCCTGGGCCAGCGGGGAGAGACCGGCGCCCACCAGCAGGAGGGCGGGAAGAAGCGGCTTCGAGCGCATGAATCGTCCTTAATTCGTGGGAGTCGAAAGTGCTACAGCATACTCCGCCGGATCGCGTTCAACGAGCCTGGCGCAAACCTTCCTCCAGGGCATGGGCCGGCAACGGCCGGCCGATCAGGTAGCCCTGCAGCTCGTCGCAACGTTGGGCCACCAGGAAGTCCCGCTGCTCGATGGTTTCCACGCCTTCGGCGACCACCTTCAGGTCGAGGCTGTGGGCCATGGCGATGATCGCCCGGATGATCGCCGCATCCTCGCTGTTCTGGGTCAGGTCGCGGACGAACGACTGGTCGATCTTCAGGTAGTCCAGCGGCAGGCGCTTCAGGTAGCTGAGCGAGGAATAGCCGGTGCCGAAGTCGTCGACCGACAGCTTCACCCCCATCTCGCGCAACTGGCGGAAGGTCGCCAGGACACTGTCGAGGGCGTCCAGCCACTGACTTTCGGTCAACTCCAGCTCCAGTTGCACCGCCGGCAGGCCGCTGTCGGCCAGCGCCGAGCGCACTACGTCGAGCAGGTCGCCCTGGCGCAACTGGTGGACCGAGAGGTTCACCGAGACCCGCAGGTTCAGGCCCCGCTGGCTCCACTCGGCGGCCTGCAGGCAGGCCCGGCGCAGGACGAATTCGCCGATCTCGCCGATCAACCCGCACTCCTCGGCGAGGCCGATGAAGGTCGACGGCGGGATCATGCCCTCCTCCGGATGGTGCCAGCGCACCAGCGCCTCGACCGAGTCCGGGCGGCCGCTGGCCAGGCACAGCTTGGGCTGGTAATGCACGTCCAGCTGGCCCTCCTCGACCGCCTTGCGCAACCGGGTTTCCAGGCGCAGGCGTTCGAGGGTGCTGTCCTGCAGGTTGTCGCGGAAGAACTGGAAGGTGTTGCCGCCGAGTTGCTTGGCATGTTGCATCGCCAGGTTCGCCTGGCTCATCAGCACGGAGATTTCCCGCGCCTGCTCGGAAAACAGGCTGATCCCCAGCGAGGCGCCGAGGATCAGCTCGTGGCCGAGCACGCTCACCGGCTGGCGCAACTGGACCAGCAGGCGTTCGGCCAGGCGCGACAGGGCCGCGGCGCCGGTGCCGCCATCGAGGAGGATGGCGAACTCGTCGCCGGCCAGACGCGCCAGGGTGTTGGCTTCCGGCGCGGTGCGCCGCAGGCGCTGGGCCATCTCCCTGAGCAACTGGTCGGCGACCTCATGGCCGAGGCTGTCGTTGAGCAGCTTGAAGCGGTCCAGATCGATCAGCAGCAGGGCCAGCCCGCCCTCCTCCTGGCGCGCCCGCTGGGCCGCCTCGTGCAGCCGCTCGCGGAACAACCGGCGGTTGGCCAGGCCGGTCAGTTCGTCGTAGTGCAGCAGATGACGCAGGCGCTCCTCGACGTCGCGGCGGGCACTGAGATCGGTGAAGAAACCGACGATGTGGGTCGCCTCGCCATTGCCGTCGCGCAGCAGGTTGAGCTGCAGCCATTGGGGATAGGGATCGCCATTCTTCCGCGTATCCACCAGTTCGCCCTGCCACTGCCCGTGCTGGCGCAGCTCGGCGCGGATCTGCCGGTAGTGGCGCTGGGCCTCGGGGGTATTCACCAGCAGGCTGGCGTTGCGCCCGACCACGTCCTCGCGGCGATAGCCGGTGATGCGACTGAAGGCCTGGTTGACCGCCAGCAGGTTGTAGGCCGGATCGAGGATCACGATGCTCTCGCTGGCCGCCTCGAACACTGTCGCGGCCAGTTGCTGCTGCTCTTCCAGGCGCTTGCGCGCGCTGATGTCGCTGCGCGTGCCGAGCATCCGCGTCACCCGTCCCCGCGGGTCGCGAGCCATGGCCCGGCCACGATCCTCCAGCCAGCGCCAGCCGCCCTCCCGGTCGCGCACGCGGTACTCCACCCGGTACAGCTCGCTGCGCCCCTTGAGATGTTCGGCGAGGGCGCGACGGATACGCGGCAGGTCGCCGGGGTGGATGCTTTCGATCAGCCTGCGATAGTCCTCGGGACCGTCCCCGGCGTCGCTGAAGACCGCCTCGAGATAGGAATGCTGGACCCGGCCGCTCTCCAGGTTCCAGTCCCACAACCCCAGTTCACTGGCCTCCAGGGCCATGGCCAGGCGCGCCTCGCTCTGGCTGAGCGCCTGGCTGGTCGCGCCAAGCTCCTCGGTGCGCGCCTCCACCCGGCGCTGCAAGGCATCGCGGGCGGCGCGCAGCTCGCGTTCGACCAGGCGTCGCTGGCCGACCTCCTGGGCGAGCTTGCGATTGAGCGCTTCGGCCTCGGCGTTGACGCGCTCCAGGTGCAGGTTCAGCGCCTGGGTCTGGAAGCGTCGCAGCAGCGCGCCCTGCACCAGCCGGTGGATCTGCCCGGCGACCACCAGCAGCGCCACCAGCAGGATCAGGCCGAGCACGCCCCAGCCCTGCAACAGGCTATGCGGCTGTAACAGCAGGAAAACGATGGATGGCAGCAGGCCCGGCAAGGCGAAGGTGAGGAAGGCCGGCAGGCTCACCGCATAGGCGACGCTGGCGGAGAGGATCGCCGCCGCCACCAGGCCGAACACCAGCACCTGCTGGAGGAAGGCATCGGCCGGGACCAGCATGATCACCGCGAACGCCAGGGTCAGGCCCGAGGCGCCGGCGCCGCACAGGAAGGTCCGCCGCCAGTGGCGGCTGGCCTGGCGACGGCTGTCGGCCTGCTGGAAGGCGGCGACCTGCAGCAGGCGCAGGACGGCGAGCAACACCAGCCAGACCAGCCAGCCACCGAGCAGCCAACTGCTGACCTTGCCCCACACCAGGCAGGCGCTGGTCACGCCGCCGAGCAACATGAGCAGGGTCGGCGTGCGCGAGCCGAGATAAAGGAGCCGGGTACGCTCGATGGCAATTTCGCGGGCGTAGAGCCGCAGTACATCGGTGCTGCCGCCCGGCAGCGCCAAGGGCTCGACATGAACGGTCATAGGCGCTTGTTCTTGTAGTGGTTTGCCTTGAAGTGGCCGGAGCATAACCGAGCAGGGGCAGGCTGCCCAAGGCCGGGATAGAGCATTTTTCCGCAGCCAGGCCCGACGCTGCGCCGGCCTGCGCCGAATGGCGGCCCGGTTTGCCCGGCTTTTCCCCGCCCCGGTAGAATGCCGCGATGAACGACGACCTCTCCCTCCTGCTGAACTCCCTCAACGACCCGCAGCGCCAGGCCGTGGCCGCGCCGCTGGGCCGCCAACTGGTCCTCGCCGGCGCCGGCTCGGGCAAGACCCGCGTGCTGGTGCACCGGATCGCCTGGCTGATCCAGGTCGAGCACGCCTCGCCCTACAGCATCCTGTCGGTGACCTTCACCAACAAGGCGGCGGCGGAGATGCGCCACCGCATCGAGCAGTTGCTCGGGATCAATCCGGCGGGCATGTGGGTCGGCACCTTCCACGGCCTCGCCCATCGCCTGCTGCGCGCGCACTGGCGCGAGGCCGGGCTGAGCGAGAACTTCCAGATCCTCGACAGCGACGACCAGCAACGCCTGGTCAAGCGGGTGATCCGCGAACTCGGCCTCGACGAGCAGCGCTGGCCGGCACGCCAGGCCCAATGGTTCATCAACGGGCAGAAGGACGAGGGCCTGCGGCCGCAACACATCCAGCCCGGCGGCGACCTGTTCCTCGCCACCATGCTGAAGATCTACGAAGCCTACGAGGCGGCCTGCGCCCGCGCCGGGGTGATCGACTTCTCCGAGCTGCTGCTGCGCGCCCTGGACCTCTGGCGCGACCATCCCGGCGTGCTCGAGCACTACCAGCGGCGCTTCCGCCATATCCTGGTGGACGAGTTCCAGGACACCAACGCCGTGCAGTACGCCTGGCTGCGGATTCTTGCCAAGGGCGGCGACAGCCTGATGGTGGTCGGTGACGACGACCAGTCGATCTACGGCTGGCGTGGCGCACGGATCGAGAACATCCAGCAGTTCAGCGACGACTTCGCCGACGCCGAGGTGATCCGCCTGGAGCAGAACTACCGTTCCACCGCGTCGATCCTCAAGGCCGCCAACGCCCTGATCGCCAACAACCAGGGACGCCTGGGCAAGGAGTTGTGGACCGACGGCGAGGACGGCGAGTCGCTGAGCCTGTACGCCGCGTTCAACGAGCACGACGAGGCGCGCTACGTGGTCGAGTCGATCGAGAGCGCGCTCAGGGGCGGCCTGGCGCGCAGCGAGATCGCCATCCTCTACCGCTCCAACGCCCAGTCGCGGGTGCTGGAGGAAGCCCTGCTGCGGGAGAAGATTCCCTACCGCATCTACGGCGGCCAGCGCTTCTTCGAGCGTGCCGAGATCAAGAACGCCATGGCCTACCTGCGCCTGCTCGACGGCCGCGGCAACGACGCGGCGCTGGAACGGGTGGTCAACGTGCCGGCACGCGGCATCGGCGAGAAGACCGTGGAGAGCATCCGCGAATTCGCCCGCGGCAACGATGTGTCGATGTGGGAGGCGATTCGCCTGATGATCGCCAACAAGGTCCTGCCCGGCCGCGCCGCCAGCGCCCTGACCGGCTTCGTCGAGCTGATCGAGAATCTTTCGGCGAAGGTCATGGACATGCCGCTGCACCTGATGACCCAGACGGTGATCGAGCAGTCCGGACTGATCAGCTACCACAAGGAAGAAAAAGGCGAGAAAGGCCAGGCCCGGGTGGAGAACCTCGAGGAACTGGTCAGCGCCGCCCGCGCCTTCGAGAACAGCGAGGAAGAGGAAGACCTCACCCCGCTGCAGGCCTTCCTCAGCCACGCCTCCCTGGAGGCCGGGGAAACCCAGGCCGACGCCCACGAGGACAGTGTCCAGCTGATGACCCTGCACAGCGCCAAGGGCCTGGAGTTCCCGCTGGTGTTCCTGGTCGGCATGGAGGAAGGGCTGTTCCCGCACAAGATGAGCCTGGAGGAATCCGGCCGCCTGGAAGAGGAACGCCGCCTGGCCTACGTCGGCGTCACCCGCGCCATGCAGCGACTGGTCCTGACCTACGCGGAGACCCGCCGGCTCTATGGCAGCGAGACCTACAACAAGGTTTCGCGCTTCATCCGCGAGATCCCGCCGTCGCTGATCCAGGAAGTGCGCCTGTCCAATACCGTCAGCCGCCCCTACGGCGGCACTTCGCGCAACGCCGGCGGCAGCCTGTTCAGCGGCGCCGGGGTGCCGGAGACGCCCTTCTCCCTCGGCCAGCGGGTGCGCCACGCGCTGTTCGGCGAAGGGACTATCCTCAACTTCGAAGGCGCCGGCGCCCAGGCCCGGGTGCAGGTGAACTTCGAGAGCGAAGGCAGCAAGTGGCTGATGCTCGGCTACGCCAAGCTGGAAGCCCTGTAGCGGCGCAGCCCGTGGAGAAGGCCCGGAGGAGGACGACATGCTGGCATCCTGGGCCTTCTGGGCACTGCTTTCGGCGCTGTTCGCCGCGCTGACCGCGATCTTCGCCAAGATCGGCCTCGACCGGGTCGATTCGGACTTCGCCACCTTCATTCGCACCCTGGTGATCCTCGTCACCCTCGGCGGCATCCTCGCGGTCCTGGGCAAGTTCCAGGCCCCGGGCAGCATCCCGCCGCGCAGTTGGCTGTTCCTGGTGCTCTCCGGGCTGGCCACCGGTGCCTCCTGGATCTGCTATTTCCGCGCCCTCAAGCTCGGCCCGGCGTCGCTGGTGGCGCCGCTGGACAAGTTCAGCGTGGTGCTGGTGGCACTGCTCGGCGTGGCCCTTCTCGGCGAACGCCTGGACCTGCGCCAATGGCTCGGCGTAGCCCTGGTGACAGCGGGCGTGGTGGTCCTGGCAATCCGCCCATAAGCCCGCTGAATGGCGCTTCGACCTTGGTATAAAGGCGAAAAATCGCGGAAACCCTAGACTGGCGGCCTCTAATAATTCGTCGTCTGAGGTTCGTTCCATGTACCGTGATCGCGTGCGCCTGCCCTCCCTGCTCGACAAGGTGATGAGTGCGGCCGAAGCCGCCGACCTGATCCAGGACGGCATGACCGTCGGCATGAGCGGTTTCACCCGCGCCGGCGAGGCCAAGGCCGTACCCCAGGCGCTGGCCATGCGCGCCAAGGAACGTCCGCTGCGTATCAGCCTGATGACCGGCGCCAGCCTCGGCAACGACCTCGACAAGCAGCTCACCGAGGCCGGCGTGCTCGCCCGGCGCATGCCGTTCCAGGTCGACAGCACCCTGCGCAAGGCGATCAACGCCGGCGAAGTGATGTTCATCGACCAGCATCTCTCGGAAACCGTCGAGCAGTTGCGCAACCACCAGCTGAAGCTGCCGGACATCGCCGTCATCGAAGCCGCCGCGATCACCGAGCAGGGCCACATCGTGCCGACCACCTCGGTGGGCAACTCGGCGAGCTTCGCGATCTTCGCCAAGCAGGTCATCGTCGAGATCAACCTGGCCCACAGCACCAACCTGGAAGGCCTGCACGACATCTATATCCCAACCTACCGGCCGACCCGCACGCCGATCCCGCTGACCCGCGTCGACGACCGCATCGGCAGCACGGCGATCCCGATCCCGCCGGAGAAGATCGTCGCCATCGTCATCAACGACCAGCCGGACTCGCCATCCACCGTGCTGCCGCCGGACGGCGAGACCCAGGCCATCGCCAACCACCTGATCGATTTCTTCAAGCGCGAGGTCGACGCCGGGCGCATGAGCAACAGCCTCGGCCCGCTGCAGGCCGGTATCGGCAGCATCGCCAACGCGGTGATGTGCGGCCTCATCGAGTCGCCGTTCGAGAACCTGACCATGTACTCCGAAGTGCTGCAGGACTCGACCTTCGACCTGATCGACGCCGGCAAGCTGCGCTTCGCCTCGGGCAGCTCGATCACCCTGTCGCCGCGGCGTAACGCCGACGTGTTCGGTAACCTGGAGCGCTACAAGGACAAGCTGGTGCTGCGCCCGCAGGAAATCTCCAACCACCCCGAGGTGGTCCGTCGCCTGGGCATCATCGGCATCAATACGGCGCTGGAGTTCGACATCTACGGCAACGTCAACTCGACCCACGTCGGCGGCACCAAGATGATGAACGGTATCGGCGGCTCCGGCGACTTCGCCCGCAACGCGCACCTGGCGATCTTCGTCACCAAGTCGATCGCCAAGGGCGGCAACATTTCCAGCGTGGTGCCGATGGTCAGCCATGTCGACCACACCGAGCACGACGTCGACATCCTCGTCACCGAGCAGGGCCTCGCCGACCTGCGCGGCCTGGCGCCTCGCGAACGGGCCCGGGTGATCATCGAGAACTGTGTCCACCCGTCCTACCAGGCACCGCTGCTGGACTACTTCGAGGCGGCTTGCGCGAAAGGCGGCCACACGCCGCATCTGTTGCGCGAGGCGCTGGCCTGGCACCTGAACCTGGAAGAACGTGGACACATGCTGGCCGGCTGAGGCTGAACCGTTTCATCCGCAACTATTTCCAGCGCCCGGACGATTAATTCTTCCGGGCGTCTGGACAGGGCAGAAAAAACCACGTAAAAACATATTTCGGCGGCCTTTTCTCTTGCCGCCATCGCAACACGCCGACCCGGCCCTTCCGCTTTTCCTGCTGTAACACTTCGTTGTTTCTTTCGGTAACGCACCATGACGGTGCAGAGCGGTACAGTTACGCACCGAAACAACCCATACAGTTCGGAAACACACCCCGGTGATCCAACGCAATTCTCCGCAACTGTTCCTATTCTTGTTGACCTGTTAGTCAGATCATATTGCTCAGTTAATCACTAGCAACCTGACTACCCACCACAAGTGGGAAGGATCGACACATCATGGAACGTACCCTCGGTTCCAACACTTTCGACATCGCTCGCTCCAACCGCCGCAGCAGCAGCCTGCTGGGCACCATGAAACTGTGGCAGCGCCGCATCCAGAGCCGTCGCCAGCTGGCCCGTCTGGACTCCCGCCTGCTCGCCGACGCCGGCATCAGCGAAGCCCAGCGCTACGCCGAGCTGAACAAGCCGTTCTGGCGCTAAGCGATACTGTAACGCCCCGGTTCGGCCCAGCCTGAACTGTACCGTAGGCCGCTCCTTACCGAGCGGCCTTCACGTATCTGGAAGAAGCCTTTTCCTCCAGCAGTTCACGGTACAGCTCGCTCCAGCGACGCCCCATCTCTTCGGCGGTGAACAGTTGCCGATAGCGGGCCTCCGCGTTCCTGCCCATATCCTCCGCCTGCTGCGGATGCTCCCAGAGCCAGCGCATCGCTTGGCGAAACGCGGCCGGCTGGCTGGGCGGCACGACCAGGCCGGTCTCGCCATGGATATTGATGTAGCTGGTGCCGGTGCCGATCTCGCTGGAGATCATCGGCTTGCCGTACATCGCGCCCTCCAGCAGGGAGATGCCGAACGCCTCGGAACGCAGGTGCGACGGAAAGACCATGGCGTAGCTGAGTTGCAGCAGGGCGACCTTGTCCTCGTCGTCCACCCGCCCGAGGAAGTGCACGTTGCGCAACCCCAGCGCCGCGGCCTGGGCATACAGCTCGGCCTGCAACGGCCCGGCACCGACGATCACCACCGGGTAATCGGTGCCCTGCAACGCATCCAGCAGGATATGCAGGCCCTTGTAGTAACGCATCACCCCGACGAACAGGAAGAACCGCGGCCCGAGTTTCTCTCGCCAGTGCTCCAGACGCTGTGCCGCAGGCTTCGGGTAGCAAGCCTTGTCCAGGCCGTAGGTGATCACCCGGGTCTTTTCCCGGTACTGGCGGAGCACGTCGCTGGTGCTGAAGTAGTTGGGCGACGCCACCGCGATCCGATCGACGCTATGAAGGAAGCGCCCCATAAGCGGCCGGTACAGTTTCAACAGGACGCGCTGGCGGATGATGTCCGAATGGTAGGTGACCACGCTCGGCTTGTTCATACCGGTGAGGAAATGCACCAGGTCCATGAACGGCCAGGGGAAGTGGTAGTTGACCACGTCCGCCTCCGCCGCCAGCTCGCGGAACTGCTTGAACACGCTCAGGGAAAAACCGGTGGAGGCGAGCTGCAGGTCGAGCCTGGCGCGATGCACCACATGTCCGCCGAAGGGCACGACAGGCGGATGCGGGTCGCTGCTCAGGGTCAGGACGTGGTTGTCGATCCCCCACGACCCGCTGCTCTCGCAAAGCTGGAAGATCACCTGTTCGATCCCGCCTACCGTCTCGCTCAGGTAGGTCTTGTAGAAGTGCAGTACCCGCATTCAGCCCTCCACGGCACGACGATAGGCTGCAGCGGTGAGATTCGCGCAACGCTTCCAGGAAAACTGCTCCGCCCGTCGCAGGCCGGCTTCCCGGCAGCACTCCCAGTAGACGGTATCCTCGGTCATGCGGACCAGCATGTCAGATAGCCCATTGGCATCATCCGGGTCAATATAGCTGCCCGCCTCGCCGGCCACCTCCGGCATTGCGGAGAGTCGCGTGAGCAATACCGGCGTGCCGCTGGCCATGGCTTCCAGCACAGGCAGGCCGAAGCCTTCGTAGATCGAGGGGAAGACCAGCGCCCGAGCGCCCGACATCAACTCGGCGACCCGCTCGTCCGGCAGGTAGCCGAGCAGCCGCACCGTCCCAGAAGCCAGCGCCTGGCGCAGTTCGTCGTCAAGCGAGCGACTTTCCCATCCCGGCATGCCGACGATCATCAGCGGAAAACGCTGGCGGACCGGCGCCGGCAGTTGCCCATGGGCGCGCAGGGCCAGCGACAGGTTCTTGCGCGGTTCGAGGGTTCCTACGCAGAGGAAATACCCGCGCGGCACCAGGCCATGCGCGCGCAAGGGCTCGCGCAGGGACTCCCGGTCCCGCGGACGGAACCGCGCGGCATGGCCGAGGGGCGCCACCACGAAGCGCTCGCGCGGCAGGCCGAAATACGCCTGCGCCTCGTCGGCGATCGCCTGCGAGTCGGTCAGGATCAACCGCGCCTTTTCCATCCCGCGCGCCAGCCGGCGTTCTATTTCGCGCAAGCGGGCGGCGGGTTGCGTCGCCGGATAATGCAGGTGGGTCAGGTCGTGCAGGGTCATCAGCATCGGCCCGTCGAAGTCCAGCGGCCAGAGACTGGGCTCATGGTAGAGATCGACCGGCGGCCGACCGCTATCGAAACGCCGCTGCTCCAGCCAGCGTCGTGCCCGGTAGGCTCCGGGCAGGTTGCGCAGCCAGGGCGACAGACGCGAATAGCCGGGCAGCGCCGCCGCCGGCAGGTCGCCGCTCCAGCCCCAGCCATGGAACAGGGAAAACTCGAAGTCCGCGTGCGCCTGCAACGCGCCCAGCAACTCGACCAGGTAATGTCCGATGCCGGTCCGCGGCGCCTGGAGAATCCGCGCGTTAACCGCAATCCGCATGTACTGCCTCGCCATGCGTCGGGGCCTTGCCGAGGGCGAGCAGGATCCGCGCGATCAGTTGCCGACTCGCTTCGTGCCAGCCGATCCAGCGCCATTCGCCGACCGGTCGCTCGGCCGGGAACTCGCCCGTGGCTTCGAAGCGGGTGACCAGGTTCGCCAGGGTCTGCGGATCGGCAAGGTCGAAGTAGGCCATGAATTCGCCGCCGATCTCGCGGAACACCGGGATGTCGCTGCCCATCGCCGGCAGGCCGCGCTGCATGGCCTCCACCAGCGGCAGGCCGAAACCTTCCACATAGGACGGGAAGACCAGCGATGCGGCATGGGAGTATGCGTACTCCAGGCTCTTGTCGGAGAGGTCGTTGAACATGAACAGGCGCTTGTTCAGCTCCGGATGCTGCCGCACCCGTTCCACCAGCGCCTCGCACTTCCAGCCGATGCGTCCGGCGATGCACAACCGCACCTGCGAACCCTGGGCCCAGGCGCGCTCGAAGGCATCCAGCAGGTAACCGTGGTTCTTCCGCGGCTCGATGGTGCTGACCATCAGGAATACCGGCGCCTTGGCCTTGAACATGCGCAGCAGGTCGGGCTCGACGGAGGCGCCGTCCTCCACTAGGTCCAGCTCCGAACCCAGGTGGAAATAATCGAACCAGCGTTGCGCGACCTTCTCCGGGCCGATGCGCCGCAGCATCTCCGCGCGCACTTCGTCGCGAATGGTCTCGGAAATCGCGACGTAGCCGTCGGCGGTGGCCGCGATCCAGTCGAACCAGTGGTTGAACACCTTGACCAGGCCGGCATCGCAGAATTGCGGATGGGTCAGGGGAATCAGGTCGTAGATCACCGAGACGATGCCCACGCCCTCGCTCTTGAGGCGTTCCGCCAGCGGGAAGAAATCGGCGTGCCAGGAGGAGTCCAGCAAGACCAGTTGGTCGCCGGCCCGATGTTCGAGCGGGGTCGCGCGCACGGGTGCAGGCTGCTGCTTGCCGAGGATGCGGTCGAGCAGGCGCAGCGGAATGCTGAGGAAGGCGAAGGCGAACAGGCGGCAGGCTACATAGAGAAGGCGCCGGGCCCACGGCGAGGAACGGAACGGGCGGCGCTTTTCCAGGGTGCGCTGGCCCAGCCAGAAGTAGTTGGCGGCTCGCTCCACCAGGATGCGCAGGCGTACCAGCGGCGAATGCGGCCGTGGGTCCAGCGGCGCCAGGCTGTGGACCTGATACAGGGTGCCGTCGAGCATTGCCACCGGGATGCACTCCACCGTCTCGTCGGCTTCCGGCAACTCGCGGATGACGTTGCGCACCACCCGCTGAATACCGGAATTGACCTTGGGATGCTCGAACACATAGGTGCATTCGACCAACAGACGCGTCATGGAGTGCTCTCCGCGGAAGTGGGGTCCAGAGCTGCCTCGCCGGAGCGGCTGATATGGGTTTCGGCGCCCAGCCAGGAGCAACCGACGAAGTCTTCCTGGCGATTGTTGATGACATGGAAGACCAGGCCGTAGTCGCGCCATTCGAAGTTGCGGTCCAGGTGCGAGTCCAGCCGCGACAGGCTCAGCGCCACCGAGTAGTGCCCCTTGCCCAGGCGCATGTCGAAGGCGAAGCGGTAGGTGATGCGCTCGCCGGCCTTCAGGTCGGTGAGGGCCTTGTCCAGGCGGTGGGTATTGATCCCGTACATCGGCTGGCCGAGGCGGTCCTTGATCATGAAGCCGAGGATCAGCCGCTCGATGTCCTGGCGAACTTCGACCTCGACTTCCAGCGTCACCGCCTGGCCTACCTCGACCACCTCCAGCGCGCGCTGCCGCTGGTCGACCATCCGTACGTCGAGGATCGCTGCCTCGCCAGTGCCGGAAATCGTCCGCACCTGGCCGTCGGCGAGCATTTCCTGGCGCACGGTCTGCCCCTCGCGCTCGGCGAGCAGGGCGTTGTAGTAGTCCATCACTTCTTCCGGCCGCCCGCGCATGGCCATCCGTCCCTGCTCCAGGAGGATCGCGGAGTCGCAGATGGACTGGATCGCCGAGCGGTCGTGGGAAACGATCAGCAGGGTGGTGCCGGCCTTGCGGAAACTGCGGATGCGCTCGAAGCTCTTGTGCTGGAAATAGGCATCGCCAACCGACAGGGCCTCGTCGACGATCAGGATGTCCGGCCGCCGGGCAGTCGCCACGCTGAACGCCAGGCGCATCTGCATGCCGCTGGAGTAGGTGCGCACCGGTTGCTCGATGGCCTCGCCGATTTCGGCGAAGGCCTCGATCTCCGGCATCAGCGCCTGGATTTCCTCGACCTGCATGCCCAGCAATTGCCCGGCCATGAAGACGTTCTGCCGGCCGGTGAAGTCCGGGTGGAAGCCCATGCCCAGCTCGAGCAGCGCGGCGACCCGGCCGGCCACGCGGATCTCGCCGCAGGTCGGCTGGGTGGTGCCGGCGATCATCTTCAGCAAGGTGCTCTTGCCGGCGCCGTTGACCCCGACGATGCCGACCGCTTCGCCCGGCTCGATGGTGAACTCGACCTCGCGCAGGATCCAGTGCAGGTGGTGGCGCGGAGGGCTGAAAGGCACCAGCCATTCGAACAACCGGCTCCAGCGATTGGGATACTGCTTGTAGGCCTTGCCGAGGCCGGATACGTGTATCTGTCCCATCAGAGTTCATCCACCATTTCGCCGACCCGCTGGCGGAACAGACGCAGGCCGAGCGCGCACAGCAGCAGCGCCAGCAGGGTGATCGGCAGCAATGAAGGCCAGTCCGGCCATTGCCCGTGGAGGAACAGCTGCTGGTAGCTGCGCATCAGCGCGGTCATCGGGTTGAGTTCGATCAGCGAGCGGATACCCTCGGGCAGGATGCCGATCGGATAGACGATCGGCGTCAGCCAGAACCAGAACTGCAGACAGATGCCGAACAACTGGCCGACGTCGCGGAAGAACACGTTGAGCACCCCGAGGATCATCCCCAGTCCCGCCGCGAACAGCACCTGGATCGCCAGCAGCGGCACCAGCGCGAGCAATGCCGCGCCCGGCAGGCGCCCGCTGAGGGCAAGAAAGCCGAGGAACAAGGCGAGGATGATGGCGAAATTGACCCCGGCGTTGAGCAGTACGATGACCGGCAGGCAGATGCGCGGGAAGCTGATCTTCTTCAGCAGGTTGGCGTTCTCGATGAACATGCTCTGGCTGCGCGAGGTGATTTCCGCGAACAGGCCCCAGGTCAGCAGCCCGGCGCAGAGATAGACGCTGTAGGCCAGGCCGTCGTCGACGCCCGGCAGGCGCGCGCGCATCACCTGGGAGAAGATCACCGTGTAGACGACGATCATCGACAGCGGATTGAGCACCGTCCACAGCGCGCCGAACAGCGACCCGCGGTAGCGCGACTGGAACTCGCGCTTGACGCTGCCGAGAACGAAGCCACGATAGCCCCACAAGGAACGAGACAAGCCAAGAAGCATCAGACCACCCTGCCGTACTGGTCCTCGAAGCGGACGATGTCGTCCTCTCCCAGGTATTCGCCGCTCTGCACCTCGATCATCACCAGGTCGATGACCCCCGGGTTTTCCAGGCGATGCCGGTGGCCCGCGGGAATGTAGGTCGACTCGTTGCTGTTGACCAGCCGCGCGCCATCGCCATTGGTGACCCTGGCCATGCCTTGCACCACGATCCAGTGCTCGCTGCGGTGATGGTGCATCTGCAGCGACAAGCGCTCTCCCGGCCTGACCACGATTCGCTTGATCTTGAAGCGCGGCCCTTCCTCGAGGACGGTATAGCTGCCCCAGGGACGGTTGACGGTCCGATGCAGCCGATAGGCCTCGTGCCGCTCGTCCTTCAACCGCTGCACCACCCTGCGCACCTCCTGGACCCGGTCGGCGCGGGCGATCAGCAGCGCATCGGAAGTATCCACCACGACCAGGTCGTCGACCCCGACCGTGGCGACCAGGCGCCCGTCGCTCTGCACGAAGGTGTTACGGGTGTCGACGAACAGGGTGTCGCCGCTGCCGCGATTGCCCTCTGCGTCCGCGTCGAGCAGCGCGCTCATCGCGCCCCAGGAACCGATATCGCTCCAGTCGAAGGCCGCCGGCACCACGGCGACCCGCGCGGAGCGCTCCATCAGCGCATAGTCGATGGAAATGTCCGGCAGCGCGGCGAAGGCTTCGCCCGCCAGCTCATGCTGGATGCCATCGGCCATCTTCACCGCCGCACTGGCGGCCAGGCAGGCCCTGGCCTGCTCCAGCAGGGCCGGGGCATGCTGCGCCAGCTCGTCGACCAGGGTCGAGGCCGTGAAACAGAACATCCCGGAGTTCCACAGGAAACCGCCACTTTCCACGTAGCGACGGGCGGTTTCCTCATCGGGTTTCTCGACGAAGCGGCGCACCTTGGCCGCCCCCTGCTCGTCCAGCCGGTCGCCCAGCTCGATATAGCCGAAACCGGTTTCCGCTGCGTCCGGCACCACGCCGAAGGTAACCAGGTGCCCGGCGACGGCGAGACGCGCGGCATGCCCCACCGCCTCGCGGAAGGCCTCCTCGTTGCGGATCAGGTGATCCGCCGGCATCACCACCAGTACCGCCGCGTCGCCATGTTCGGCTTGCAGCGCCAGGGCGGCGACGGCAATCGCCGGGGCGGTGTTGCGCCCGGTCGGTTCGAGGATGAAATGTCCCCGGTGCCGCCCCAGGCGGGCCGCCTGGAACTGGTCCTTGCTCTGGAAGTAATGCTCGCGGTTGGTCACCGTGACGATTTCGCCATGCCCGGCCAGGAGCCCGGCGGCACGTCGGTAGGTCTTGCCCAGCAGGGTCTGGCCATCGGGCAGGCGCATGAACGGCTTCGGCTGTCCTTCACGCGACACCGGCCACAGGCGGGTACCGGCGCCGCCGGAAAGCACCACGGGAATCAGCATGGCTTACTCCCGGGAAACGCGTCGCAGGTCCGCCTCGACCATCATCCGGATCAGCTCGTCCAGGCTGGTCCTGGGCTTCCAGCCGAGCACACGCTGGGCCTTGGCCGGATTACCCAGCAGCACGTCGACCTCGGCGGGCCGGAAGAACGCCGGGTCGATCTTGAGGAAGTCGCGGTAGTCCAGGCCCACATGCTCGAAAGCGATCTGGCACATGTCGCGCACGGTGGTAGTGACACCGGTGGCCACCACGTAGTCGTCGGCCTTGTCCTGCTGCAACATCAGCCACATGGCTTCGACGTAGTCCCCGGCAAAGCCCCAGTCGCGCTTGGCGTCGACGTTGCCCAGGCGCAATTCCTGCTGCTTGCCGAGCTTGATGCGGGCCACCGCGTCGGTAACCTTGCGCGTGACGAACTCGATGCCGCGCAGCGGCGACTCGTGGTTGAACAGGATGCCGCTGGAGGCGTGCAGGCCGAAGCTCTCGCGATAGTTGACGGTGATCCAGTGGCCATAGAGCTTGGCCACGCCGTAGGGGCTGCGCGGGTAGAACGGCGTGTTCTCGTCCTGGCGCTCGGCCTGGATCAGGCCGAACATCTCGCTGGTGGAGGCCTGGTAGAAGCGCGTTTCCGGGCTGAACTGGCGGATCGCCTCGAGCAGGTGGGTCACGCCCAGGCCGTCGACGACGCCGGTGGTCACCGGCTGGTTCCAGGAAGCCCCGACGAAGCTCTGTGCCGCCAGGTTGTAGACCTCCTGCGGCTGCGCCTTGATCACCGCGCGCTGCACCGAACAGGCATCGGCCATGTCGCCGTCCTCGTACTGGATATCGCCTTCGATCCCCAGTTCACGCAGGCGCCAGCGCGTGTCGCTGCTGCGCCGCGCCACCAGGCCGTGGACCCGGTAGCCCTTCTCCAGCAGCAGCTTGGCCAGGTACGCTCCGTCCTGACCGGTGATCCCAGTTACCAGTGCACTTCTTGTCATTCTTCTCGTACCCGTGACTCCCAGTCGGACAGGATCGCCCGCAGGGACTGTTTTATGGTTATTTCAGGCTTCCAGCCCGTGGCGTCATGCAGTCGCGCATGGCTGCCGCGAACCCAACGCTGTTCCGCCCGGCGCATCCGGGCAGGGTCCTGAACGATTTCCAGCTCGACCTGGGCGATGTCCGCCAGCAGTTCGATCAGCTCGCGAATCTTCTGCTCCTGCCCGGAACAGACGTTATAGACGGCGCCCGCCTCGCCGTGGGAGAGCAGGCGCAGATAGGCTGACAGCACGTCCTGGACATCGAGGAAATCACGGCTGACGTCGATGTCCCCCACTTCCAGCCGATTGGCCTGCAAGCCCTGCTTCATCCGGGCGATCTGCCGCGCGGCGCTGGCGATCACGAAGCTGTCCTTCTGCCCCGGCCCGATATGGTTGAACGGCCGCGCCACCAGCACCCGCCAGCCTTCGGTGATACCCCACTGCAGGCACAGCGACTCGGCCGCCAGCTTGCTGACCGCATAGGGATTGCGCGGGTGGGGGATGAGTTCCTCGTGGATCGGCAACGCCGCCTCGGCCACCTGGCCGTAGACGTCGCCGGAGCTGATGTACAGGAAGGTACCGGAGAAGCCCCGCGCCTTAAGCGCCTGGAGCAGGTTCAGGGTGCCAAGGAGGTTGATCTGCAGGGTCCGCGCAGGATCGCGGAAGGCCTCCGGCACATAGGTCTGCCCGGCCAGGTGGATGACCGCATCCGGCAGCTCCGGCCAGAGGTCGCCCAGCGAATCCGGCTCCAGCAGGTCGTAACGATGCGGTACGGGAAGGAGCGCCCACGGCGTGTGGGCCGCTGCCAGATAAGCTTGAAGATGCTTGCCTACGAAACCGGAGAGCCCGGTGACGAACAGACGCTGAGTCAAGGAAGCGGGCCTTTTATCTGATGCTACGCTCGGCGACGCTCTTCCTAGGAATACGACGTTCCAGAGGTCATGCCGGATAGCGTGTTGTTCTGATTATCGCGCTCCAATCTGTGCCAAGAATGCGCCAATTTCAACCGCTTATTCGTGACCGGTAGGTTCTCACTCGAACGGCATGACGTTTTCTCCGTCAGCCTTCACGTTTTTGCGAAAGGTATGTTTAGAATGCCTCTCGATTTCGTGCTTGACTGCCTCCTGTTCTGTTGATCGAACAGGTCGCGGCTGCGATAACAGAACAAGAACACGATGGGTCGACCAGTCCGCCGGGAAGGCTTCCGGACAACGAAGCAGCGCCTGGCCTCGCTCATCACCACCAAGCTGTCGAACGGGCAGTTTCATCACGAGATGCCATGAATTTCATCCTTTACTCGGATATCAACGAGCGCTCGATCGGCCACAACCTCGGTCGCCCCGAATACAGCTACTACTTCGTCCTCAAGGCCTACCGGCCAATCCTCGAATCGCTGGGACAGGTCCACCTGGTACAGAGCACGGACGAAGTCGACCCGCTCTATCGGCAACTGCATGAACAGGGCGAAGACTGCCTGTTCCTCTCCTTCACCCCGCCGCACAAGGCGGCGCGGGGCCTGCAATGCCCGATGCTGTGCGTGGTCGCCTGGGAGTTCGAGTCGATTCCCGACGTGGCGTGGGACGGCGATCCGGCGCAGGACTGGAGCCAGGTCCTGGCCGGCCATGGCGCAGCCATCACCCTCTCCGAGCAGACTGCCCACGCGGTTCGCCGGGTGCTGGGCGAAGATTTTCCGGTGCTGGCGCTGCCTACGCCGATCTGGGAGGAGTTCGCCGCGATCCGCCAGCAAGGCGAACGGAATCCGGTCAAGTCCGGCGAGACCCTGCAACTCAAGGGCTGCGTCATCGACAGCCGCCTGCTGGGCCTTTCCGCCGACGGCCTCATCGCACCGATCAGGGAAGAGACCGAGGACGAGATCCTCGAGGTCCTCCCCGAGACGCCCGCCGAGCCCGAGCCCGAACCGGTCCCTGAGCCAGAACCAGAGCCAGAGCCGGTTCCTCTCGACTGGAGGCGCCGACTGGTCATCAGCAAGCACTACCTGCTGCTGTGGTACCGGGAAGCTGTCAGCGACCTGGTACCCATGCCGGTACGCCGCTGGCTGTTCCGTCACCTGCGCCAGCCGCTGCCGCACCCGCCAACGGCGCTGGAAACGCTGCCGGAGCCATTGCCCCAGGCCACCGAGCCGATGCCGCCCGCCGAGCCCGAGCATCCGCCGGCGCTGCTGCCGGACGTCGACCAGCACCAGCAGGTCGTCGTGGACGGGGTGGTCTACGTCTCGGTGTTCAATCCGCTGGACGGGCGCAAGAACTGGCATCACCTGATCACCGCCTTCTGCTGGGCATTCCGCGACACCAGCGATGCCACGCTGGTGCTGAAGATGACCCAGAGCGACCTGACGACCTACCACGTCGAACTGCTCACCCTGCTTTCCCAACTGTCGCCGTTCGCCTGCCGGGTCATCGCCCTGCACGGCTATCTCGACGCCGCGGAGTACGCCCGTCTGTACGGAGCCGCCAGCTACTACGTGAACGCCTCGCGCTGCGAGGGCCTGTGCCTGCCGCTGATGGAGTTCATGTCCTGCGGCACCCCGGCGATCGCTCCGGACCATTCGGCGATGGCCGACTACATGGACGCCCAGGTGGGCTTCGTGGTCCGCTCCAGCCAGGAGCCCGCGGCCTGGCCGCAGGATTCGCGCCGGTTGTACAGCACCCGGCGCTACCGGCCGAGCTGGGAGTCCCTGAAGGAGGCCTACCTGGAGAGCTACCGGGTGGCCCGGGAACAGCCGGAGCGCTATCGGCAGCTGTCCGCCGCGGCCAACCAACGCATGCGCGGCTACTGCGCCGGCGACGTGGTCCGCCAGCGCCTGGAACCCTTCCTTTCCGCTCGCAAGGCAACCCCTGCGCCCGGCGTCGAACTGGCGGCCACCGCCACAGGCAACGTTCCATGCTGATCATCATCCACTCCGAGACCAACAAGACCACCATCCGGCAGAACCTCGGGCGCCCGGAGTACAGCTATTACTTCGTCCTCAAGGAATTCCGTCCGCTGCTGGAAGAGATCGGCCAGGTGGTCGAAGTCAGCGATCCCGACGAACTGGTGGACCGCCTCTACCACGACTGCCGCAAGCGCGGCGAACCCTGCGTCTTCCTCTCCTTCTCGCCGCCCCATCGCACGCCGATCCACCATGCCTGCCCAACCATCCCGGTGTTCGCCTGGGAGTTCAGCACCCTGCCCAGCGAAACCTGGCACGGCGAACCGCGCCACGACTGGCGACACGTGCTGCGCCACAGCGGACGGGCCATCACCCATTCCAGCTTCACGGTCGACGTGGTGCGCGCCGCCATGGGTCGCGACTACCCGGTACTGAGCGTGCCGGCGCCGGTCTGGGATCGCTTCGCCAACCGCGCCTCGCAGCAGGCGGGCCGTCCCGAAGCCCGGGATGTGCGCCTGCGCCTGGACGGCCTGCTGGTGGACAGCCGCCAGCTGGACCTGGCCGTCCATGCCGACCCCGAGCCGTCGGCGGAGGTCCTGGCCCTGCCGGACCGCGCGGCGAAACAGGTCGAGCTGAGCCTCGACGGGGTCATCTACACCTCGGTGTTCAACCCCTACGACGGGCGCAAGAACTGGCAGGACATGATCAGCGCGTTCTGCGCCACCTTCCGCGACGAGCCCGACGCCACCCTGGTGCTGAAACTGACCCACCACAACGTCGGCGAAGCGCTGGCCGACATGCTTCACCACCTGTACAAGAACCAGTCCTACCGCTGCCGCATCGTGCTGATCCACGGCTACCTCGCCGACCCGGACTACGAGCGGCTGGTCGAGGCCACCAGCTACGTGGTGAACACCTCCTACGGCGAAGGCCAATGCCTGCCGCTGATGGAGTTCATGTCCAGCGGCAAGCCGGCCGTGGCTCCGCGCAATACCGCGATGATCGACTACATCGACGCCGACAACGCCTTCATCGTCGACTCCTCGGAAGAAGCCACCGCATGGCCCCACGACCCGCGCGCGGCCTACCGCACGCTGCGCTACATCACCGACTGGGAGTCGCTGTGCCGGGCCTACCGGGCCAGTTTCGAGGTCGCTCGCCAGGAGCCGGAGCGCTACGCACGCATGTCCGCGCATGCCAGCGCCAGCCTCGAACGCTTCTGCAGCCGCAAGCTGGCCGTGGAGCGCCTGCGTCGCTTCCTCGACGAAGCGGCACAAGGCGACCCCGCCGCCTTGCAAAGCATCCCGGCATGATCCGCGCCCTGCTCCAACGCTGGCGTTCCCGTCCCGCTGCGGCGAGCGAACCGGTGTCGCCACGCATGTGCGGTCTGCGCGATGCGGTGCTGGATGGCTGGTTCCGCAGCGAAACCGGCGAACTGCTCGCCGGCTTCGCCATCGGCGCCCAGGACACCCTGCTCGATCTCGGCTGCGGCGAAGGCGTCGCCACCCTCTTCGCCGCCCGCCAGGGCGCTTCGGTGATCTTCACCGACAGCGAGGAAGACAAGGTGCGGAGCCTGGCGCAGCAGGTCGAGGCAGTGGCCCGGCGGCCCTTCACCGGCCTGGTCAGCGACAGCGACCCGCTGCCGCTGCGCGACGCCTGCGCCGACAAGCTGGTGTGCATGGAAGTGCTCGAACACGTGGCCAACCCAGCGCGGGTGATGGCCGAACTCGTGCGTCTCGGGCGCCCTGGCGCGCAGTACCTGCTGAGCGTGCCGGACCCGGTCGGCGAACACCTGCAGCAGGGCATCGCCCCGGCCGACTACTTCCGGGCGCCCAACCACATCCACATCTTCTCCCGCGACGACTTCGCGCGCCTGGTGCAGGACGCCGGGCTGGTCATCGAGCACCGCCAGGCCAGCGGCTTCTTCTGGGTGATGGGCATGATCTTCTTCTGGGCCAGCGAACGGGCCGCCGGCCGTGAGCTCGGCGGCGCCGTCCGCGACCGTATCCAGCCGCCCTACCCGGCGCTGATGGAAGACTGGGCACGGCTCTGGGAAAACCTCCTGGCCCG
Organism: Pseudomonas sp. CP-1; assembly: GCF_021213715.1. Lineage (NCBI taxonomy): Bacteria > Pseudomonadati > Pseudomonadota > Gammaproteobacteria > Pseudomonadales > Pseudomonadaceae > Pseudomonas > Pseudomonas sp. CP-1. The sequence goes on along the minus strand of NZ_JAJQKY010000024.1, from coordinate 31,392 downwards.
TCCCGACGGTCTGGAGATCAAGCACCTGCTCGACCATTTCATGCCCAAGAGCCAGGTGATCATCGCGCGCAAGCCGCTCGACCCCGGATCGTCGCGGACATGAGCGGCAAACGCATCCTCGACATCGAACTGTTGCGCGGGCTGGCCGTGCTCGGCGTGGTATTCCACCATCTGCACGGCAACCTGTTCAGCGGCTCCCCGGCACTGCTGGACGGCATCAACCAGCGCGTCCAGTTCTGGTGGGGCGTGGACCTGTTCTTCGCCATCTCCGGCTTCGTCATCGCCCGCACCCTCATCCCGCAACTGCGCGAGGCGCCCACACGCCAGGCATTCTGGGAACAGGCGCGGTACTTCTGGATCCGCCGCGCCTTCCGCCTGCTGCCCTCGGCCTGGCTGTGGCTGGCGCTGATCCTGGCCTGTTGCCTGCTGCTGAACCGCTCCGGAGCCTTCGGCAGCCTGTCGGCCAACCTCGCGGCGAGCCTCGCCGGTTTCCTTCAGGTCGCCAACTTCCGCTTCGCCGACAGTTTCTACCGCTACGAATACGGTGCCAGCTTCGTCTACTGGAGCCTTTCCCTGGAGGAACAGTTCTACCTCCTGCTGCCGCTGCTGATCCTCTGCCTGCGTCGCTACCTGGGCTGGGCCCTGCTGGCGCTGGTGCTGGTCCAGTTCTTCAGCCTGCGCACACCGCTGCTGATGGTATTGCGCACCGACGCCCTGGCCATCGGCGTACTGCTCGCCCTCGCCTCCCTGCAGCCTGACTATGCCCGCTGGAACCCCACCCTGCTGGGCCGCGCCTGGAGCGGGCCGTTGCTGCTGGTCGCCGTGGCCGCGGCCCTGGGCGTGCTGGCCAGCGAAGCGTACAGCCTGGTCGCCGTGCGGATCGGCGCCATCGCGCTATTGTGCGGACTGCTGGTGTGGATAGCCTCCTACGACCGCGACTACCTGCTCTCCAACGGGCCGCTGAAGCGCTTGCTGGTCTGGGTCGGCGCGCGCTCCTATGCGATCTACCTGATCCACATCCCGGCGTTCTATCTCAGCCGCGAACTCTGCTTCCGCCTGGGCTGGGACGCCGGCGAGCGGCCCCTGTCGCTGCTCGGCACCAGCCTGGTCCTGATCGTCGTACTCAGCGAGCTCAACTACCGCTTCGTCGAGAGCCCCTGCCGCGACCTGGGCTCCCGCCTGGTCAAGCGCCTGAGCGCCGCCCGCCGCGTCGCCACCACTTCCGGAGCCACCTCATGCTGAACTTCCTCAAGAAGATCGTCTCGCCGCCCAGCCCCACCACCGAGCCCGTCGCCGCGCCACCCACCCCCGCGCCGGTCGACCCGTACATGCTCGGGTTGCGCGACGCGGTGCTCAGCGGCTGGTTCAACCAGGAGACCGACGAGCTGTTCAGCGGCTTTCCGATTTCCGCCGAGGACACCGTGCTCGACGTGGGGTGCGGCGACGGCGGCAACGTTCATTTCTGCGCCATGCGCGGCGCTCGCATCATCATCGCCGACATCGACGCGGAAAAGATCGCCAGGACCCGCGAGCGCCTGGCCGATACCCCGGCCTGCGAACTGGAATGCCTGGTCAGCGACTGCGACCCGTTGCCCCTGGCTGACGCCACGGCCACCCGGGTGGTCTCCACCGAGGTCATCGAGCACGTCGACGATCCGCGGCAGTTCCTCGCCGAGCTGGTGCGGGTCGGCCAGCCCGGCGCACTCTATCTGCTCAGCGTGCCGCATCCCACGTCGGAAGACCTGCAGAAAGACTTCGCCGCCGACGAATACTTCCGCAAGCCCAACCACATCCGCGTGCTCGGCGAGGAGCAGTTCGCCGCACTGGTGCGCGAAGCCGGGCTGGAAATCCTCAGCCACAGCCGCTACGGCTTCTACTGGTCGCTGTGGATGCTGCTGTTCTGGGAGGCCAAGGTCGATTTCGGCAATCCCGACCATCCCCTCCTCGAACACTGGGCCAGGACCTGGCAGGCGCTGCTCGACTCGCCGCGCGGCCCGGCCATCAAGCAGGCCCTGGACGCCGTGGTCGCCAAGAGCCAGGTGATCATCGCGCGCAAGCCCGCCCAGGCGTAGAGCCACCGGAACAGTTCCGCTACAGCCGGGCGGAACAGTTGCCGGGGCCACCGAACTGTTCCGTCCAACTCCCGCGTGGTTGCCCCTGAGCAAGCCAGCGGTCCCGGCGCATCATGAGGTTCCACACCCCGCCCCCATCCCCGGGATGGGAAGGAACGCACGATGAGGACATCCCCGCACCCGCACGCCGGGAGCTCCAGCGGTCTCCCGGCTGCCCATCCACATCTCGCCGCCCTGCTGGAAAAATTGAATTCCTGGCGACAAAACGCTCGATCGCGCAAGCATCTTGCGCAAATGTCCGAACACGACCTCGCCGACCTGGCGATCAGCCCGAGCGAACGCTACGTAGAGATTTCGAAACCTTTCTGGCGCTGAGCCGCTGGTGACGTGGCGCACAGTTGGTTAGTCTCAGCGTTGACACGGCCGCGCGGATGCGGCCGTCTACGCTGACTTCGTTCGGAGCAACTCACATGAAACGTCTGCGCCTGATCGGTGCCGCTGCCCTGCTCGCCTGCGCCTCCAGCGCGTTCGCCAGCAGCTTCGTGGTCACCACGGATACCCTGGTCCGCGCTACCGGCATGACCTCCAATGCCACTTCGGACATCACCAATTCCTTCCGCGACGACAAGATCGTCCTCGAAGCGCGCGACGACGCCGCCAGCTTCGTCGCCAGCCAGGGCGACATCCGCGGCTCGCACCTGGAAGCCGCACTGCGCCACATCCGTGGCAAGCTGCCGAGCCTGGCCGCCAACGACATGCAACTGGCCCAGGCGATCCTGACCATCTGAGTCGCCCGTCCCGCCGCCGCAGCCGCCCGGCTGCGGCGATGACCCGGCCGACCGGCCACACTGGCTCCGCGCCGCACATTCCGTTAGCCTTGGCGGCTGTTCCAGTCCTATTCCGCTCAACCCCATGCGTTACCGGTTCTCGTTGTTCTTCTGTTGCCTGCTGGCGCCCGCTGCGCACGCCTTCGATACCACGACGGCGTTCACCGCGAAGTCTCTTTACGTCACCAGCAAGCTGACCAGCACGCCGTTCGAGAACAAATTGTTACGCGATGCCCGGGGCGATGCGGCCAGTTTCGTCGCCAGCGATGGCAGCATCCGCGGTGCGCGCCTGGAAGCGGCATTGCGCTGGCTGCGTGTCGCGCACCCCGAGCTGGCGGCCAGCGATCAGGAACTGGCCGAAGCAATTCTTGCCCAATAGGCGATCACCACCGTTCCGGAGAACCTCCATGCGCCGTAGCTCCATGCGTCATAGCCCCCTGTTCGCCGCCCTGCTGCTGGCGCTCTGCGCCACGGCCGCGGAAGCACGCTCGGTGGTCGCGACCAGCAATATCATCGTCCGCGCCCTCGACCGCAGCATCGACTTCACTTCCGACACCACCACTTCCGTGCGCGACATGAAAGTGGTCACCGAGGCGCGCGACGACGCCGCCAGTTTCGTCGCCAGCGACGGCGCCATTCGCGGCGCCCAGCTGGAAGCCGCGATGCGGACCCTGCGCAGCCGTCTGCCGGAAGCCCGCGAAGCCTCCGACCAGGTACTTGCCGAAGCCATTCTCGCCCTGTGAGGAAGGCCTGCGCCTGGCTGCTGGCGCTGGCCCTCTGCGGAGCCGGCAACGCGACGGCGGCCCTGCGCCTGAAACTCGACGCGCCTGGGCTGGACCCTGCGCAGCGCGAGGCCAGCCAGCAACTCTTGGACGAAGCCGCGGACAAGCTGCCGCCGGCCTTCCGCGAACGCCTGGACCGCGAGATCGAGGTCGAGTGGCGCGACGACCTGCCCGCCAACGGCATGGGCCAGGCCCGTGGTCCGCAGCGCATCGCGCTGAACCGCAAGTACCTGTCCGATCTTACCGACGGCAGCGCCGCCAGCCGCCAGACCGGGCGCGTGCACGGCACCGAGCGGCGCGAGCTGCTGGCGACCCTGCTGCACGAGCTGACCCACGTCTACGATCGCGCGCGCCTGTGGTCGGCGGAGGAAAAACGCGAGATCCGCCGCTGCACGCGCCAGGAAGAAACCCTCGGCCGGATCGCCCAGCCCACCGATTGCCGCGGGCAGAGCGGGCGCCGCTTCACGCTCTCCGACGACCCGCGCCTGCTCGATCTCGCCGGCTGGCCGCAGCGCGCCGGCCAGCGCGGGCGGCGCGAGGCGCACAATGGCTTCGTACTGCGCAGCCCGGACGTCTACGAGCTGAGCAATCCGCGCGAGTTCGTCGCGGTGAACATGGAGTACTTCCTCCTCGATCCCAGCTACGCCTGCCGCCGCCCGGCGCTCTACCGCTACTACCAGCAACGCTTCGGCTGGGCGCCGGAACACAGTGCCTGTGCGCAGAGCTTCGCCTACCTCAACGCCGGCCGCGACTTCGGCCAGCAGCCGCTGGGCCAGCTCGACCCCGAGCGGGTCTACGAGGTCGACTACCTGCTGGCCGAGGCCAACGACAACCTGGTCAGCCGCTGGGGCCACACCATGCTCCGCCTGGTGATCTGCGCCCCCGGCCGGCCGCGTGGGCCGGACTGCCGGCTGGACCTCGACCAGCATCTGGTGCTGTCCTACCGCGCCTTCGTCGGCGACCTGCAATTGTCCAGCTGGGACGGCCTGACCGGCGCCTATCCGTCGCGCCTGTTCGTCCTGCCGCTGTCGCAGGTGATCGAGGAATACACCAAGGTCGAGCTGCGCAGCCTCGCCTCGGTGCCGCTGAAGCTGGACCGCGAGGAGGTCGCCAGCCTGGTCGAACGCGCCGCGCAGAGTCACTGGAGCTACGACGGTCAGTACTACTTCATCTCCAACAATTGCGCGGTGGAAACCCTCAAGCTGCTGCGCAGCGGCATCCCCCGGCGACCGCTGCAAAGCCTGGACAGCATCACCCCCTACGGCGTGCTCGAGATGCTGGAGAACCGCAAGCTGGCCGATCCCAGCGTGCTCGACGACCCCAAGGAAGCCCTGCGCCTGGGCTACCGCTTCGACTCCTTCCGCGACCGCTACCAGGCGATGTTCGATGTGCTCAAGCAGCGCCTGCACATTCCCCAGGACAAGGTCGAGGACTGGCTGGCGCTGCCGGCCAGGGAGCGCCAGCCCTGGTTCGCCAAGGCCGACCTGCGCGCCAGCGCCGCGCTGCTGCTGCTCGAGCAGGCCTCGCTGCGGCGCCAGCTGCTGCTCGCCCAGGACGAGTTGAAGCGCCTGTACCTCGGCCATCTGGACAAGCCGGCCGGCGACCAGCGCCTGGAAGTGGCCGGCAAGACCTTCCAGCAGATCCTCGACGACAGCGGCTTCCTCAGTCGTCCGGCGGAACTCCTGGAGGGCGGCTACGGCCTGCCGCAGGCCGCCGAGTGGAAGCACCTGGAAGAGCAGACCCGCGAACGCCAGGCGCGCCTGCGCCGGCTCAGCGACGACCTCGACCGCGAGGTCCGCGCCCTGCTCGATCCCGAGCGCCGCGCCGAGCTGGAAGCCAACGAGGCCAACATCAAGGAGGTCGGCGCGCACCTGCGCGAGCTGCACAAGGCGGCCGGCGGGCTGATGCTGCCCTGAGGGAGGCGCCTGCAGGACGCATGCTCCCGGGCGATCCTCCAGCGCCTCGCAGACGGCGGATAACGCTCTGCGTTATTCACCCTACAGGTGCCAGCTCCGGTCTTCGCTCACGGGTCGTCCGCTCCGGCGATGAACTCCTCGTCCTCTTCGGGCAACTGCGGGTCGAGGTGTAGCCATGGCAGGCGGCTGCCGACCCAGATGTGCCGGTTGGCGGGGGCGCGCTCGGGATGGTCGAGGCTGGCCACGGTGAAGTCCAGGGTATCGGCGCTGAGCCGGGTGAACAACGCCAGGTTGGCCCCGCAACGCGGACAGAAGTAGCGCGTGCAGCTGGCCGACGAGGCATATTCCGCCGCTTCGCCCGCCAGCCAGCGGAACGCCGCGCGCGGCACCGTGGCCCAGGTGGTGACGATGCCGCCGGTGGTGCGCCGGCAGATCGAGCAGTGGCAGTGAGCGACATCGTCCAGCGGCGCGGCGACGGCGTAGCGCAGATAGCCGCAATGGCAACCGCCGGTATGGGTCTCGGGCATGGCGAATCCTCCTCGCGGGAGTGCCAGCATAAGCCGGACTTGCCCTGTGCCGCAGCCACCTCGCAAGATGAGCGGATTCCACTATCCGGGGGTGCCCGTGACCGCTCTGCTCTACTCCCTCTGGCCGCTGTTCGCCCTCATCGTCGGCGGTTACGCCCTGCGCCGCTGGGACTTTCCCGGCGAAGCCTTCTGGCCTGCCGCAGAACGCCTGAACTACTTCATCCTGTTTCCCGCGCTGCTGTTCAGCAACCTGGCGACCGCGCCGCTGGACGACCCCGGCCTGGCCCGCCAGGCCCTGGCCGTACTGCTCGGGCTCGGCGTCGCCTGGCTCGCCCTGCTGCTCTGCAAGCGCTGGCGCGGCTGGGACGCCGGGCGCTTCGGCGCCATCGCCCAGGGCGTATTGCGCTTCAACACCTATCTCGGCCTGGCCGCGGTCGGCAGCCTGTACGGCAAGCCGGGGCTGACCCTGGCCGCGCTGATGCTGGCGCTGATGGTGCCGACGGTGAACGTGATGTCGGTCTGGGCGCTGACCGCCGAGCGCGGCATCAGCCTGCGCGCGCTGCTGCTGCCGATCCTGAAGAACCCGCTGATCCTCGCCTGCCTCGCCGGCGCACTGGTCAACCTGGCCGGCGTCGGCCTGCCCGGCGGCAGCGATCGCCTGCTCAACCTGCTGGCGGTGGCCAGCCTGCCGCTGGGCCTGCTGTGCGTCGGCGCGGCGCTGAAACCCCAGGAACTCGGCGGCGAAGTCGCGGCCCTTGGCTGGAACTGCGCGGCGCGGCTGCTGGCGATGCCCCTGCTGGCCTTCGCCATCGCTCGCGGGCTGGGCCTGCCGAGCATGGAAAGCGCCGTGCTGGTGCTGTTCTTCGCCCTACCGACGGCGCCCACCGCCTATGTGCTGACCCGCCAACTGGGCGGCGACGGCCACCTGATGGCGGGCATCATCACCTTGCAAACGCTGCTTTCCGGCGCCACCCTGGTCGGCGTACTCCTCGTGCTGCAAGGAAGCCCATGACGACAGGACGCGTGGCCGCCGCCCTCACGGCGCTCTGCCTGCTCTGCCAACCGGCCTTCGGTTTCATCAAGGTGTTTCCCGAATTCGACGACGAACCCGGCGCCGCCACCTTCTTCTGGGCGGCCGTCACCACCGTCGGCCCGTTCATCGGCAGCACCGTCAGCGCACAGGAGTCCAGCGCTGACGAGGGCGACAAGCTCGTCCAGGCGCGGGACGACGCCGCCAGCTTCGTCGCCAGCGACGGTGCGATCCGTGGCGCGTACCTCCAGGCGGCCTTGCAGGTCCTGCGCCAGGCCCCGGAATACGCCGGGTACAGCGACCTGCAACTGGCCGCGGCGCTCCTCGCGCGGCAGCCCTGATCGACCACATATCCGAAATTACCCGCACGTTTCCCGCCGTTATCCAGCGAAAGCTGCCTGAAAGCTTCCCGCCGTAGCATCCGCCCACCACCGGCAGAAGACCGGTCACGACGGCGCGTCCATGAGACGCCCGCTTACCCGTACAAAAACAACAATGGTGATTGCCATGCCCCGTTCCGCACACGCCTACAGCCGCACTCCGTCCGCGCGACGCCTCCCGCCCGCCGCCTGCTGACCGCACGCCGCACGCCCGTCCGCCGTCTTCCCCGGAGTGAACCCATGCTGACCCTGCTCGCCTTCGCCATGGTGGCGACCTTCATGTTCCTGATCATGACCAAGCGCCTGTCCGCGCTGATCGCGCTGATCCTGGTCCCGATCGCCTTCGCCCTGATCGGCGGTTTCGCCGCCGGCCTCGGCCCGATGATGCTCGACGGCATCCGCACCCTGGCGCCGACCGGCGTGATGCTGATGTTCGCGATCCTCTACTTCGCCATCATGATCGACTCCGGGCTGTTCGACCCGGCGGTGCGCAAGATCCTCCGGCTGGTCAAGGGCGACCCGCTGAAGGTCTCGCTGGGCACCGCGGCGCTGGCGATGATCGTCTCCCTCGACGGCGACGGCTCGACCACCTACATGATCTGCGTGGCCGCCGTGCTGCCGTTGTACAGCCGCCTGGGCATGAGCCCGCTGGTGATGGCCTGCCTGATCATGCTCTCCAGCGGCGTGCTCAACATGACCCCCTGGGGCGGCCCGACCGCACGCGCGGCGAGCGCCCTGCACGTCGACCCAGCGGATATCTTCGTGCCGATGATCCCGGCGATGATCGCCGGGCTGCTGGCGATCTTCGCCATCGCCTGGATCTACGGCAAGCGCGAGCGCGCCCGTCTCGGCGAGCTGCACCTGCCCACCGACCACGAGGACCTGGCGGAGATCAGCGTGTCGCAGTATCCGGAGGCGCGCCGGCCCAAGCTGCTGTGGTTCAACGCCATTCTCACCGTGGTCCTGATGGCGACCCTGATCGCCGGCCTGCTGCCGATGCCGGTGCTGTTCATGATCGCCTTCGGCATCGCCATGATCGTCAACTACCCGTGCATCCAGGAGCAGAAGAAGCGCATCGGCGCGCACGCCGAGAACATTCTCGCGGTGGTCTCGCTGATCTTCGCCGCCGGGGTGTTCACCGGCATCCTCTCCGGCACCGGGATGGTCGACGCCATGTCCAAGAGCCTGCTGGCGGTGATCCCGCCGGCGCTGGGCCCATACCTGGCGACCATCACCGCGCTGGTGAGCATGCCGTTCACCTTCTTCATGTCCAACGACGCCTTCTACTACGGCGTCCTGCCGATCCTCACCCAGGCCGCCGCCGAATACGGCATCACCCCGGTGGAAATGGCCCGCGCCTCGATCGTCGGCCAGCCGGTGCACCTGCTCAGCCCGCTGGTGCCCTCCACCTACCTGCTGGTGGGGCTGGCCAAGATCGACTTCGGCGACCACCAGCGCTTCACCCTGAAATGGGCCGTGCTGGTGTGCCTGGCGATCCTCGCCATGGCCCTGCTGCTGGGCCTGTTCCCCCTGTTCAGTAACTGACCGAGACGAGTGACCGCTTCATGGAATGGCTGACCAGCCCGGAAATCTGGATTGCGTTCTTCACCCTGACCGCCCTGGAGATCGTCCTCGGCATCGACAACATCATCATGATCTCGATCCTGGTCGGGCGCATGCCGAAGCACCTGCAGCCACGCACCCGCTTCTTCGGCCTGGCCCTGGCGATGGTGACGCGGATCCTGCTGTTGCTGTCGATCACCTGGGTCATGCGCCTGACCGCCGACCTCTTCCACCTGTTCGGCCAGGGCATCTCCGGACGCGACCTGATCCTGTTCTTCGGCGGCCTGTTCCTGCTCTGGAAAAGCAGCTCGGAGATCTACCAGGGCCTGGAAGGCGAGGAAGAAAGCGGCGAGGAACCGAAGGGTTCGGCGGGCGGCTTCATCGGCACCATCATCCAGATCGCGATCATCGACATCGTCTTTTCCCTGGACTCGGTGATCACCGCCGTCGGCATGGTCTCCCACGTGCCGGTGATGGTCGCGGCGATCATCGTCGCGGTACTGGTGATGATGCTCTGTGCCGGCGCCATCAGCGACTTCATCGACAAGCACCCGTCGCTGAAGATGCTCGCCCTGTCGTTCCTCATCGTGGTCGGCACGGTGCTGATCGCCGAAGCCTTCGAAGTCCATGTGCCGAAGGGCTACGTCTACTTCGCCATGGCCTTCTCCCTGGCCGTGGAGGCGCTGAACATCCGCATGCGCGGCGCCGCCGCGCGCAAACGGGGCGAAGAGCCGGTGAAGCTGCGCAAGGAAGTGCTCGGCGACTGAGCCGCTCAGGCCGGCTCGAAACGCTCGCCGCGGAATACCCGGCGAGCCGCGCCGCGACTGATCCGGCCGTGGGCCTGGCGGCGCTCCGCGCGCAGCGCGTCGGCCGCGCTGCTCGCCTGATCCGCGAGGCGCCGGGCGATCAGCAGGATCGCCAGGCGTTTGTTGGCGTGCTGGCTACGCTGGCTCTGCACCCTGACGCTGATGCCGCTGGCCAGGTGGGTGGCGCGCACCGCCGAGTCGGTGGTGTTGACATGCTGGCCGCCGGGGCCGGAAGAGCGCAGGGTCTCGAAACGGATCTCGCCCTCCAGACTGGCCGGCGGCGCGGCGAAGCGCTCCGCGCCGATGAACCAGTTCTTGCGCGCATGCCTTGCCCGGTAGGGGCTGGGGCAGATCCACTGGATACCGCCGCACCAGCGCTCGGCGAGCGCTTCGGCGGCAGTGCCGCGCAGCCCCAGGAGCAGCGAACGCCAGGTGCGCGGACGCTCGCCGGCCACCTCCTCGATTACCTCGACCTCGACGCCGGCTTGCGCCGCCTCGAGGCACAGCCGCTCGAACGCCTTCGCCACCGCCAGGCAGCATTCCGCCGGCCCCTGGGCCGCAGAGAGTTGCAGCAGGATCATCGGCAGCACTCCCCACGGGTCTTGTAGGTCAGCACCGGCTTCAGGCGGGCGACCAGGCGCAGCAGGCCGGCTTCGAGCAGCGCGCCGACCACCGAGTCGATACCCTTGTAGGCTTCCGGCGCTTCCTCGTAGATCAACTGGCGGTCGCCGCAGATCACCCGGCTACCAAGGCGCGTGCGGCCCAACTGGTCGACGCTGAAGCGCGCCGCCAGGCGTTCCCGGCACTCGCCGCGCTGCCATTTGCGACCGGCGCCGTGGGCCAGGGAGAACAGGCTCTGCGCGCTCGGCACGGGCTCCACCAGGTAGCTGTAGTCGCCGCGCGAGCCGGGGATCACCAGCACACCCTGGTCGGCCGGGGTGGCGCCCTTGCGGTGCAGCCAGCCGTCGACGCCATCGACCTGTGCCGGCGCCACCAGGTTGTGGTTGACGTCGAGCAGTTCCAGGCCGTCGCAGCGCAAGCGTTCGAGAATGCGCCGGGCGATGAGCTGGCGGTTACCCTCGGCGAAGCGCAACGCATCGGCGTGCCGCGCCAGGTAGGCGGAAGCTTCCAGGCTGCCGTCGAGCAGGCCGGCGTGGCCGTGCAGGCTGACATGCTCTTGCAGGATCGCCTGGCCGAGCCCGCGCGAGCCGCTGTGCACCAGCAGTTGCAGGCGATCGGCATCGAGGCCGAGGGCGTGCAGGGCAGCCTGGTCGAACACGGTCTCGACCTGCTGTAGTTCGGCGAAGTGATTGCCGCCACCGATCGTGCCGAGCGCGCGCCAGTGCTCGCGGGCCGGCAGCTCCAGGGCTTCGATGCAATCGTTCCAGGTCTCGTCCAGCGGCAGGTCGAGATTGCCCAGGCGCTTTTCCAGTTTGTCCGCCGACAGCTTGCCGGGGGTCAGGCCGGTTTCCCACAGGGCCATGCCACAGCCGATGTCGTTGCCGACCAGCGCCGGGTAGAAGCGGCCGACGGAGAAGAACGCCGCGCCGACCGGATAGCCGCGACCGGGATGCAGGTCCGGGAGACCGACGACGCGGCGCATGCCGTCCAGCTCGGCGGTGGTTTGCAGTTGCTGGATCGCCTTGCCTTCGATCCAGGTGCTGTCCGAGGCGATCAGTGCGACGCCCGCGGACAAAGGCTTGATGTAGTTGCCCATAATCCAATCCATGTGATTGAAACGGTAGATCCGGGGGGCAGACCGAAGCCGAGCGGGCACTCGCGGAAGGGCGAAGGGCGTCTAACGGAGAAGTGAAAACCTGGGGAGCGGTGACCGCGGCAGCCGATGACCTCTCGCCGGAAGCTTGCGCGGACGCAAGGGCGGGAATCGTTCAGCGGTGCAGGGGGTCGAGCGGTAGGTTTCGGTGGCCGTTAGGCCAGGCGCAGCCTGCAAAGGGTAGAGAACTGAATCATCGATGTAACCTCCTTTGCGGTGCGTGAGTGGGGGAAATGAAGGGCGAATCCTAGGCGTTTCATTCCCGCCGCGCAAGCCCCGGAAAGGCTCCGCGGTGGAAATGAGCGGCGCATCACTGCGCCGAAAGGGCCTGCACGGCGCCGGGCACCTCGCTGTTCCAGCGCTGGTAGAGCGCCCGCAGCTCGCCGGACGCCGCCATCTGCCGCACCCGCGCGTCGTAGACCTCGCGCAGGAGCCGGCCGCTGGCGCTGTCGGCGAAGGTCATGAAGGACTCCTTGCCGGGCGGCAGTTGCGCGATCGGATAGGCATCGGCCGGCAGATGCGCTTCGCTGCGCTGCTTTTCCAGTTCGTCCGGCTCGTCGAGGAAGAAATCCAGCTCGCCGTTCTGGACCTGCTCGGTGCAACGCTCGGGGCGGACGCACTCGACCAGGGTGAAGTCGCGCTGCTCCGCGGGGATCAGGTTGTAGCTATGGCGCCAGCCGACGCGCTTGCCGGTGAGGCTGGCGCGGCCGGAAAAGGGCGTCTTCGCCGCATGCATCACGCCGTGGTACTCGATGTCGATCGGCAACTGGGCGTACAGCTTGCCCTCAACGCCGGGGATCTCGCCCGGCACGCCATCGACCATGGAGCCCGCGGTCATCAGCTTGTTGGCGCGGTTCCAGGGCATGCTGATGAATTTCACGTCGAGCCCGTAGGGCGCATAGACCTGCTTCAGCAGGTCCCAGTACAGACCGCTGCCGTCGGCGTTGGTATAGCCTTCCCAGGCCGGCGCGGCGAAGGTCGCCTTGCGGATGTGCGCCTGCTCCAGGCTATCGCCCAGCGCATCGGCCCGAACCACCGGCGCTCCCCCTACCCCGAGCGCCAACACCGCTGCCGAGAGGCAGCCACTGATCCCCGCAAATCGCATCCGCACCACTCCTCTGTATCCCTCTAGACCGGGGCTTTTTAAAAGGTGCAAAGGATACCCTTCCTGTCGGCTAATTCCATGGCCTGTGGCGCAAACGCATGCATCGAACGGAAGGCGAAAAAATCCTCGCCGTTTCGCGGCGCGCACGCTTGAATGAAGGGTAGGCGCCCTGCCGCTCGGGCTGCCGGGACGAACTCCCGCGGGGGGCGCCTGTCCAAATATGACGTTCGTGTTACAACTCGCCTGAACGCTGCCTTTCCATCGTGGCCGTTGGCGCCGTTGTCCGGGCTCTGCGGCGCAACGCACGCGGAACCTGGTGCGAGGTTGGCCATTCGTCGTAGTGCCAGGGGGGCCACGCCATGCTGAAACTGCTCGACCTGCTCTCTGCCGTCGCCCTGCTGGTGTGGGGCACGCATATCGTCCGCACCGGAATTCTCCGGGTCTACGGCGCCGACCTGCGGCGCATCCTCAGTCGCAGCGTGGAAAAACGCCCGCTGGCGTTCGCCGCCGGCATCGGCGTCACCGCCCTGGTGCAAAGCAGCAACGCCACCGCCCTGCTGGCCACCTCCTTCGTCGCCCAGGGCCTGATGGCACTGGCGCCGGCACTGGCGATCATGCTCGGCGCCGATGTCGGCACCGCGCTGATGGCGCGGGTGCTGACCCTCGACCTGTCGTGGCTTTCGCCATTGCTGATCTTCTTCGGCGTGATTTTCTTCCTCAGCCGCAAACAGACCCGCCTCGGCCAGCTCGGCCGGGTATTCATCGGCCTCGGCCTGATCATCCTGGCGCTCCAGCTGATCGTCGCCGCCGCCGAGCCGATGACCCAGGCCAAGGGCGTCAAGGTACTGTTCTCCAGCCTGACCGGCGACATCATGCTCGACGCCCTGACCGGCGCGTTGTTCGCCATGATTTCCTATTCCAGCCTGGCCGCCGTGCTGCTTACCGCGACCCTCGCCGCGTCCAAGGTGATCTCGCTGAAGGTCGCGCTGTGCCTGGTGGTCGGCGCCAACCTCGGCAGCGGCATCCTGGCCATGCTCAGCGCCACCGCGCAAAACGCCGCCGGTCGCCGGGTGGCCCTCGGCAGCCTGTTGTTCAAGGTCGCCGGCTGCCTGCTGGTGCTGCCCCTGGTGGGACCGCTGGCGGACTGGCTGGATCACTGGCAGTTCAGCACCGCCGAACTGGTGATCGCCTTCCACGTGCTCTACAACGCCGCGCGCTGCCTCGCCTGCCTGCCGCTGACCAACGCCATGGCCAGCTTCTGCACCCGGGTGATGCCCGACCGTGCCCTTCCCGACGACGTCGCCCGGCCGCGCCATCTCGACCCCGCCGCCCTCGACACGCCGAGCCTGGCGCTGGCCAACGCGGTGCGCGAGACCCTGCGCATGGGCGACACCGTCGAGCAGATGCTGAACAATCTGATGCAGATCATCCGCGGCGGCGATCCGCTGCTCGGCAAGGACATCCGCAAGCTCGACGACGACGTCGACGCCCTCTACACCGCGATCAAGCTGTATCTGGCAAGGATGCCGCGCGAGGACCTGTCCGAACGCGACAGCCGGCGCTGGGCGGAGATCATCGAGCTGGCGATCAACCTGGAGCAGGCCGGCGACATCATCGAGCACATGCTCGCCGCCGTGCAGGACAAGAAGACCTCGCGCAGCCGCTCGTTCTCCGACACCGGCCTGGAAGAGATCGGCACCCTGTACCAGCAGTTGGTCTCCAACCTGCGCCTGGGTCTCTCGGTGTTCCTCAACGGCGACCTCGACAGCGCCAAGCGCCTGCGCCGGGCCAAGCAGCGCTTCCGCCTGCAGGAACGGCGCTACGCCCATGCCCATGTCGACCGCCTGCACCAGCAGGTGGTACAGAGCATCGAGACCAGCTCGCTGCACCTGGACCTGATCAGCGACATGAAGCGTCTCAACTCGCTGTTCTGCGCCATCGCCTACGCCGTGCTGGACAACCCTGACGCGCCGAGCAGCGCGGCCGACGAGGGCGTTCGCCAGGACGAGGACGACTGGGCCGACGAGGTCGACGACATGACCTCGGCGCCGCTGGCCGAGCCAGCGCTCGTCGAGGAGCGTGCGGAAACACGCCGTTCGCGACATTAGCCGTTCTGCGGGTAGGTTCGTCATGAAGCATCCGCTATTCTCGGTATTTTCAGTTCCAGGCTCGGCCCATGCGTTCGTTGTCCACACTGCTGCTGTTCTGCCTGCTCTGCCCCTGGTCGTACGCCGACCAGCGCAGCGAGGTCGAAGCCTTCCAGCTGGAAAACGGCATGGGCGTGCTGCTCAAGCCCACCGAGCAGCGCCGGCACGTCTCGATCCGGCTGGTGGTGGGGGTCGGTTTCGCCGACTTCTCGTGCCGTGAAAAGCAGCTGCCGCACCTGCTCGAGCACCTGTTCTTCAGCGGCCTGGACGGCGGCGACGAGGCCGACCTAGAAGCCCGCATGCAGGCCCTCGGCGGGCAATGGAACGCCTATACCAGCGAAGGCGACACCACCTTCGTCATCGAGGCGCCTGCCGCCACCCAGCGGCAGGTCCTCGACCTGTTGCTGGACACCATCACCCGCACCGAACTGGACGAGCCGCGCATCGCCGCCGCCAAGCGGGTGATCGAGCGCGAAGGCGGTGGCCATTACTCGCACCTGCAGCGCTGGCTCGACCGCGAGAACCTGGGCCGTGGCGCCATGGACCAACTGGCGGTGGAACTGGGCCTGGCCTGCTCCCAGCGCGCGCCGCTGGCGCCGCTTGGCGCGGAGCAGCTGGAGCGGCTGCGCAGCGACTGGTACGTACCGGGCAACATGACCCTGATCCTGGTCGGTGACCTCGACCCGCGCCTGCCGGCCTATCTGACCCGGACCTTCGGCACCCTGGAAGACCACGAGCTCCCCGAGCGCCGCGAGCTGCCGGCGGCCAACGGGCATGCCGAGGCCAGGCGCACCCTGATCACCCGGCCATTCGGCGAGGGTGCGATGCTGCACTGGATCTATCCGGAGCCGGACGACGCCGACCCGGACGCCATGGTCCTGCTCCAGGCCTATATGAACGACGCGCTGTACGCCGACCTGCGTGTGCGTCGCGGACTCACCTACGGGCCATCGACCGATCGCCAGGTGTTCGCCAACCAGGGCTTCTTCAGCCTCGACGCGGATGTCGAGCGCAGCGACCTGCCCGCCACCGAGGCCGCCCTGCGCGAGTTGCTCGACGGCATCCGCCAGCATGGCCTGGACCCGGGACGTTTCAAGCGGGTGCAATTCGCCGAGCGCGCCAGGCTGGCCTGGAGCACTCAGGGCAACGCGGCGCTGGCGGACTATTACTGGGGCTCGCTGGCCGACTACGAGGACGGCCATTTCCCCAATGAGGAGCGCCGCCTGGCGAAGGTCAGCCTGCAACAGGCGAACGCGCTGGCGAAGCGGCTGTTCGACGGCGAAGGCTACCTGCGCATCGAAAAGCCGCTGTTCGACGACGACATGCTCTACCCGTTGCTGCTCGCCGCCGGTCTCCTGGCCAGCGGCCTGCTCTGGTTCGGCCTGCGCCGCCGGCGCGCCTGAGCGGGCTACAGGGCCAGGCGGTGGATGACCTGGGTCGAGTCGTCCGGGTCGCGCTGGCCGACGAAGCCCAGTGCGCAACACAGGTCGCGCATCGCCCGGTTGGCCGCCGAGTCCACCGAATACATCTGGCGGAAGCCGTTGCGCCGCGCCACGTCGATCAGATGGCGCATCAGCACGGCGTCGAGGCCCAGCCCCTGGTAGTCGTCGGCGATGGTTACCGCGCATTCGCACTGCCCTTCCTCGCAACAGGCGGCGTAGCGGCTGATACCGACCTCGCGCAGCTCACCGTCCTCGTGCACCAGGGCAACGAAGGCCATGCTCTGCTGGTAGTCGATGTCCATCAGTTGGTCGAGCAGCGCCGGGCTGGCTTCCTTGATCTCACCGAGGAAGCGGAAGTGGCGGGTCGCCGGGGACAGCCGGTTGATGAACTGGCGTTCGCGCTCCCGGTCCTCCTCGCGCAGGGGACGGATCAGCACGTGGCGGCCATCGTCGAGGGACTCGACCCAATGGTCGCCCTCCACCGCCGCGAACGCGGAAGACCGGCTGGCATTTTGTACATTGGACATGATGCGATCTCCAGGAAGGGAAGGAAGTCGGTACAACCACTTCCTTCCTGTCTACGCGGTTTGGCGCAGCTCCGGTTGATCGACATCAACGCCGCCGCCGCAGCCCCGGCGAGAGCCGACGCACGGCATGCGGCGAAACGCCTCAGGCGTTGGCCAGCTCGGCCTCGGCGATCTCCTTGCCGCGCCGGCGGAACAGCACCAGGGTGGCGAGCAGCCCCAGCAGCGCCGCGCCACTGAGCCAGATGCCCGGAGCCGCGCGGTTGTCCAGGGTGTGGATCAGCCAGGTGCAGACCGCCGGGGTGAAACCACCGAAGGTCGCCGTAGCCAGGCTGTAGGCGAGGGAGAAACCGGTGGTGCGCACGTCCGCCGGCATCACCTCGGTCAACGCCACCACCATCGCGCCGTTGTAGCTGCTGTAGAGGAACGACAGCCACAACTCGACGCCGAGCAGGCCGGCGAAACTCGGCTCGCGGACCAGCCAGGACAGCGCCGGGTAGGCGGTCAGCAGTGCCAGCGCGGAGGCACCCAGCAACAATGGCTTGCGCCCGATGCGGTCGGAGAACGCGCCCATCACCGGCAGCCAGATGAAGTTGGACAGGCCGATGCACATGGTCACCAGCAGGCTGTCGAGGTCCGACAGTTGCAACTCATTCTTGCCGAAGGTCGGCGTGTAGGCGGTGATCAGGTAGAACGATACGGTGGTCATCACCACCATCGCGGTACCGGCCAGCACTACGCCGAAGTTCTGCCCGATGGAGCGCAGCACCTGCGACAGCGACGGGCGGTGGGTGCGCGCCTCGAACTCCGGCGTTTCCTCCAGCGAGCGACGGATGACGAACAGCGCCGGAACGATCAGGCAGCCGATGAAGAACGGTACGCGCCAGCCCCATTCGCCCATGTCCTGCGGGCTCAGCCACTGGTTGAGGAGCACGCCGAGCAGGCCGGCGAAGACCACCGCGACCTGCTGGCTGGCCGACTGCCAACTGACGAAGAAGCCTTTGCGTCCTGGCGTGGCGATCTCCGACAGGTAGACCGAAACCCCTCCCAGCTCGACGCCGGCGGAAAAACCTTGCAGGAGCCGGCCGAACAGCACCAGCAACGGCGCCGCCACGCCCAGCGTGGCATAGCCGGGAACGAAGGCGATCAGCAGGGTGCCCATGGCCATCAGGCCGAGGGTGATGATCAGGCCCTGGCGGCGGCCGTGGCGATCGATGTAGGCGCCCAGGAACACCGCACCCAACGGCCGCATCAGGAAGCCGGCGCCAAAGGTGGCGAGGGACAGCATCAGGGAGGCGAACGGGTTGTCGCCGGGGAAGAAGGTCTTGGCGATGGCGGTGGCGTAGAAGCCATACACCATGAAGTCGTACATCTCGAGGAAGTTGCCACTGACCACACGGAAAATGGCGACGCCTTTGGATTTATTAGAGGCCATGGGACACACACTCAGGCAGACACGGGGAAGCGGTCCATGGCGGCGTCGATGGCCACGCAGGCGGGTACGTCATCCATCGACCGAGTTGTAACCATATGTGTAAAAACTCCTGTCGAACAATCTAAAATTGCCCGAAAGGTGCGAATTGAAGGGGTTTGAAAGGCTGCCGAAAGCTTCGCGACCATCGGTCGGGAAAGCGACGCCTTTTTCCCTGGTCGCCCTCCGCGAAAGGAGAGCGGAGCCTCTGTCGGGCGAAGGAAACATTCGCCGCGCGGTAGCTGTCCTTCGTTCATACCCAGGAAACCCGGCCGGGGTTATGCTGCGCGCCCCGGCCGGCTGGCCGAGCAGATCCGATCGAGAACCCGCTGTTCCCCATGCCCAACCAACAACGCCCCATCCTCAAGGTCCGCCTGGAGCAACTGATCGCCCTGGTCGGCGGCCTGATGGCCCGCTATCCACGCACCATCGCCCTGTTCGGCTTCTGTTCGGGCGTGTTCAGTTTCATCATGGTCGACCGGCAGAAGGGCTTCGCCCAGGTACTCGCAATCATCATGCTGGTCAGCTGGGTCTGGTTGATCCTCGAGAACCTCCTGCGGGAGACCTTCGCCCGCCGCTTCGGCTGGGAGATCCCGGCGCCGCTGCTGCGCTACGCGACCCAACTGATCCACCAGGAAAGCCTGTTCTTCGTCCTGCCGTTCTTTCTCATCACCACCACCTGGAACAGCGGTCAGGCGCTGTTCACAGGGACGCTGGCCGCCGCGGCGCTGATCTCCATCACCGATCCGCTCTACTATCGCTGGCTGTCCAGGCGTCGCTGGGTGTTCCTCGCCTACCACACCCTGACCCTGTTCGCGGTGTTGTTGACCTCGCTGCCGATCCTGCTGCACCTGACCACCCCGGAAAGCTACCGGTTGTCGCTGGGCATCGCCGTCGTGCTGTCCTTCCCCAGCCTGCTCGTGACCTTCCCGCTACAGCACTGGTGGCGCGGCTTCCTGCTTCTCGGCCTGACCCTGGCGGTGGGCCTGGCCGGATGGTTCGGCCGCACCTGGGTACCGCCGGCCACCCTGTGGCTGACCGAAGTGGCGGTGAGCAGCCAGTTCGACGACCAGAGCCGCACGCCCGGCGACAGCCTGGAGCAGGTCGGCGCCAGCCAGTTGCGCAGCCAGGGCCTGTTCGCCTATACCGCGATCAACGCGCCGCGCGGCCTCGACGAGCGCATCTATCACGTGTGGATGTTCAACGGGAAGGAGTTCGACCGCATCGCCCTGGATATCCACGGCGGCCGCAAGGAGGGCTACCGGGCCTGGACCCACAAGCAGAACTTCCCCGGCGACCCGGTCGGCCACTGGCAGGTGAAGGTACTCACCGAGGCCGGACAGATGATCGGCACCCTGCGCTTCGACGTCACCCAGTGACGTCGAAGCCTGGCGACCTCAGGCGAAGAACCAGTAGCACACGCCGATGGAGGCGATGACCCCGGCCAGGTCCGCGGTCAGCGCGCAGCCCACCGCGTGGCGCGCGCGCTGCAGGCCGACCGAGCCGAAATAGACGGCGAGCACGTAGAAGGTGGTCTCGGTGCTGCCCTGCACGGTGGCGGCGACCAGCGCCGGGAAACTGTCGACGCCGTGGGTCTGCATGGTCTCCAGCAGCATCGCCCGCGCCGCGCTGCCGGAGAACGGCTTGACCAGCGCGGTGGGCAACGCCTCGACGAAGCGGCTGTCCCAGCCCAGCCCCTCGACCGCCCAGCGTATCCCGCCGAGTACCACTTCCAGCGCCCCGGAGGCGCGCAGCACGCCAACCGCGCAAAGCATCGCGACCAGGTAGGGCAACAGGTTCCTGGCAACGTCGAAACCTTCCTTCGCCCCCTCCACGAAGCTCTCGTAGACCGGCACCTTCTTCAGCGCGCCGACGATCAGGAACAGCACGATCAGGCTGAACAGCGTCAGGTTGCCCAGCAGCGAGGACAGCTGCGCCAGCGCGGTGGCCGAGAGCGTGCCGAGCACCGCCATGAAGCCGGCCAGCAGCAACGCGCCGGGGATCAGGTAGGCCAGCACCACCGGGTCCCACAGGCGCAGGCGCTGCATCAGCGCCACCGACAGCAGGCCGGCCAGGGTCGAGGCGCTGGTGGCCAGGAGGATCGGCAGGAATACCAGGGTCGGATCGGCCGCGCCCTGCTGCGCGCGGTACATGAAGATGGTCACCGGCAGCAGGGTCAGGGACGAGGCGTTGAGCACCAGGAAGAGGATCTGCGCATTGCTCGCGGTGGTGCTGCTGGGATTGAGTTCCTGCAGCGCCTTCATCGCCTTCAGGCCGATCGGCGTGGCGGCGTTGTCCAGGCCCAGGCCATTGGCGGCGAAGTTCAGGGTGATCAGGCCGATCGCCGGATGCCCCGGCGGCACTTCCGGCATCAGCCGACGGAACAGCGGACCGAGCAGCACCGCCAGGCGCTCCACCAGACCGGCCTTCTCGGCGATGCGCAGGAAGCCGAGCCAGAGCGTCAGGGTGCCGAACAGCAGGACCATCACCTCGACCGCCAGCTTGGCCATGGCGAACAGGCTCTCCACCATCGCCGCGAACACCGTCGCATCGCCGCCGATCAACCAGCGCGCCAGCGCGCTCGCCGCCGCCACCAGGAAAAAACCCAACCACAAGCCGTTCAGCATTCAGAATCCCCCGCGTTGCGCGGATGATAGCGGCGCAGGCGGTGCCGGCGCCAGAAACGCCGAGGCCCCGGACGATGCCGGGGCCTCCTGGGCGGGAAGCCGCCTTATTCGAGGGTGGCCTGCTTGCCCTTGGCTTCGCCGACCGCCTGCCGCAGGTGCGGCAGCGAATCCCAGTAGCGCTGGCCCTTGGCCGCGTCGTACATGCCTTCCCACTTGGAGATGACCAGCACCGCGAGGGCATTGCCGATCACGTTGAGGGCGGTACGCGCCATGTCCATGATGCGGTCCACGCCGGCGATGAAGGCCAGGCCCTCGAGCGGGATGCCGACGCTGCCCAGGGTGGCGAGCAGCACCACGAAGGACACGCCCGGCACGCCGGCGATACCCTTGGAGGTCACCATCAGGGTCAGCACCAGCATGATCTGCTGGCCGATGGACAGGTCGATGCCGTAGAGCTGCGCGATGAAGATCGCCGCGATGCTCTGGTACAGGGTCGAACCATCGAGGTTGAAGGAGTAGCCGGTGGGCACCACGAAGCTGCTGATCGCCTTCGGCGCGCCGTAGGCTTCCATTTTCTCGATGATGCGCGGCAGCACGGTTTCCGAGCTGGCGGTGGAATAGGCGAGGACCAGGTCGTCCTTGAAGATGCGGATCAGGCGCATGATCGAGAAGCCGAACATCCGCGCGATCAGGCCCAGCACCACCAGGGCGAAGAAGACGATGGCCACGTAGACCAGGATCACCAGCTTGGCCAGCGGCAGCAGCGAGGCGAAGCCGAAGTTGGCGACGGTCACCGCGATCAGGGCGAAGACACCGATAGGGGCGTACTTCATGATCATGTGGGTGACCTTGAACATGGTCTCGGAAACGCCCTGGAACACCTTCACCAGCGGCTCGCGCAGGTCGTTGGGCAGGCTCGACAGGCCGAGGCCGAACATCACCGAGAAGAAGATGATCGGCAGCATCTCGCCACGGGCGATGGCGGCGAAGACGTTGGAGGGAATCAGGTTGAGGATGGTCGCGATGAACGCATGGTCATGCTGCACTTCCTGGGTGGTCTTCTGGTACTGGGAAATGTCCACGGTACCCAGGGTGCTCATGTCGATGCCGGTGCCGGGCTGGAACAGGTTGGCCAGCAGCAGGCCGACGACGATGGCGACGGTGGTGACGATCTCGAAGTAGATGATGGTCTTCAGGCCGATGCGGCCAAGCTTCTTCGCGTCGCCGACGCCGGCGATGCCGACCACCAGCGAGGAAATCACGATCGGCACCACGATCATCTTGATCAGACGGATGAAGATGTCGCCGGCCGGTTGCAGCACGTTGGCGATCCACCAGGCCTTTTCGGCGCTGAAATGGTTGAGCACTGCGCCGACGGCGATACCGAGTGCCAGACCGATCACGATCTGCCAGGCGAGGCTTAGCTTGGCTTTACCCATGTTTCGTCACCCTTAATTCTTGTGGAAGTCGGGAGTCGCTCCAACGGGAGAGTCGCTCCCGACAGGCGAAAGGGCGCAATGATTCATGCGCTCCCCTACCCCGTCTAATGCCGTAAGTGACTGCCCCATGCCGAATCGGCATGAGAAATCACTAATGAAACGTCCGTCCCACAGGAAATTGCCCTTGATTTTCGTACAAGAACAGGGAGCGGAAGGCACTCCGTGCAAGGCCCGGGAGCCTCGTGCCCATCCTGGGAAGTTGAAAGTCGCTCATCATCGCTGCGATGGATGGTCGCAGGACACGCAACGCCGTCCGGCACGCCATCGCCGGCTGTGGATAAGCGGCACTCTGTGGATAACCGCGCGGTAAAGCCCTTCTGGGAGGGCGCCTCGGAACGCGCGGGTGGTCGATTGTAAAACGACTCAGCCATCCATAAGCATTGATCGATATCAGGGAAGTTCGCGGAGTATCGGTGCGGAAGTCGACGCTCCGCCGGACGGCGGAGCGTCGTACCCCTTCTATATATAGAAGCGCGCCGGAAGGCAGCGAGACATCGGTGGCTCCCCTCCGGCGCGTTTTCGCCTGGCCCGACCCCGAAGGAGGTACTCCCTGTACCCCTGGCACCCGCCGGATCGACCTCACCCAGCGCATCCCGGTCCCCTGGCCATGCCCCGCTGCGGGCGGGGCGGTGTCACGCAAGCCCGTTCCGCCTCAGTACCAGTTCGGATCGGCCTTGAGTTGTTCGTCGAGGATCTTCTGTACCGCCGGCTCCGGCTTGCCCAGCCAGCGGAAGCTGGCGTGCTTGCTCGGCGACTTGTCCTGCGGCAGCCCTTCGGGCACCTGCACGTAGAGCCCGTAGGCATGACTCTTGTCCCAATCGAAGGCGACCAGCAGGCGCTGGCCCTTGCAATCGGACTTCTCGCAGAGACCGCCGACCAGATACTTGTCGCCCTGGTCGTCGACGGCATGCATCGGCGTAGCGGTTCCCGAGAGATTCATCACCCAGTCGGGCAAGCGGCTCTCGTCTTCCACCAGGTTCTGCCAGGCCTTGCGGTATCCGGCATCGGTGCTCTGCAATTCGTTCAAGCGGTATTCGCCGTCCCTGTCGGCCGCCACCGCCAGCGAACTGGCGGCGGCACCGAGCAGCAGTGCGTTCATCAGGTTACGCATGAGTCGCATCGCTTTCTCCTTGGCATCCGGCTAGCCGCGACGGCGTCCGAAGAAGAACGAGACCACGAAGAGCACCAGGAACAGCACGAAGAGGATCTTCGCGATTCCGGTGGCGGCACCTGCGATGCCACCAAACCCGAGGACGGCAGCGATGATGGCGATGATCAGAAAGGTGATAGCCCAACTAAGCATGATGTTTTCTCCTGTGTGCCTTCGGAACTGTCGGTACCGCCTCGGGGCCGGGCCCATCGGGGTAGCGAACCGGCCTGTGTCCATTTTTTCTTCAGGGAGACCGTGACTACCTCATTGCACGCCCCATGCCAGCCTTTCTAAAAAATAAAAAATACTTTTAATTCAATAAGTTATAAAACAACCCAGGTAGTCTGCGCAGTTCATCCTGCACGACGCGACAAATTATTCCGGGCGTTTTGCACGATCGGCGCGGTACGCTGTCACATGCAACAGGGAAGCGACCCGGCACCTGCTACCCGGAGCCATCCGTGGAGCCGCCACGGCTTCCCGAAAACCCAAGAACAGCAACATCGGCAGGTTGCACGCCGCCCGGATGGGCGGCGGGGCGCTCTGCAACTTGCATGGGCTTTCCGGGGACTAACCCAGAAGCCGAATGGCAGTGAATTCCCTAGAGGATAAAAAGCAACGATGGAAACCACTTCCGAAAAACAGGGGCGCATCCTGCTGGTCGATGACGAGTCGGCGATCCTGCGCACTTTCCGTTATTGCCTCGAAGACGAAGGCTACAGCGTGGCCACCGCCAGCAGCGCGCCGCAGGCGGAGGCCCTGTTGCAGCGCCAGGTATTCGACCTGTGCTTCCTCGACCTGCGCCTGGGCGAAGACAACGGGCTCGACGTTCTCGCCCAGATGCGCGTCCAGGCGCCATGGATGCGCGTGGTGATCGTCACCGCGCATTCGGCGGTGGATACCGCGGTCGACGCCATGCAGGCCGGCGCGGTGGATTACCTGGTCAAGCCCTGCAGCCCGGACCAACTGCGCCTGGCCGCCGCCAAGCAACTGGAGGTGCGCCAACTGACCGCGCGCCTGGAGGCCCTGGAGGACGAAGTGCGCCGCCAGGGCGACGGCCTGGAATCGCACAGCCCGGCCATGGCCGCGGTACTGGAGACCGCGCGCCAGGTCGCGGCGACCGACGCCAACATCCTCATCCTCGGCGAATCCGGCTCCGGCAAGGGCGAACTGGCACGCGCCATCCACACCTGGAGCAAACGCGCGAAGAAGCCCCAGGTCACCATCAACTGCCCGTCGCTGACCGCCGAACTGATGGAAAGCGAACTGTTCGGGCACAGTCGCGGCGCCTTCACCGGTGCCACCGAAAGCACCCTGGGCAGGGTCAGCCAGGCTGACGGCGGCACCCTGTTCCTCGACGAGATCGGCGACTTCCCGCTGACCTTGCAACCCAAGCTGCTGCGCTTCATCCAGGACAAGGAATACGAACGCGTCGGCGATCCGGTGACCCGCCGCGCCGACGTACGCATCCTTGCCGCGACCAACCGCGACCTGGGCGCGATGGTCGCCCAGGGCCAGTTCCGCGAGGACCTGCTCTACCGCCTCAACGTGATCGTGCTCAACCTGCCTCCCCTGCGCGAACGCGCCGAGGATATCCTCGGCCTGGCCGAACGTTTCCTCGCCCGCTTCGTCAAGGACTACGGCCGCCCCGCCCGCGGCTTCAGCGAAGCCGCCCGCGAGGCCATGCGGCAATACCCCTGGCCGGGCAACGTACGCGAGCTACGCAACGTGATCGAGCGCGCCAGCATCATCTGCAACCAGGAACGGGTGGATGTCGACCACCTCGGTTTCAGCGCTGCGCAATCCGCCAGCAGCGCGCCGCGGATCGGCGAATCGCTGAGCCTGGAAGACCTGGAGAAAGCCCATATCACGGCGGTGATGGCCTCCAGCGCGACCCTCGACCAGGCCGCCAAGACCCTCGGTATCGATGCCTCGACCCTGTACCGGAAGCGCAAGCAGTACGGCCTATGAGCATGCCGCTGCCGATGAAGCTCCGGACCCGGTTGTTCCTCAGCATTTCCGCGCTGATCACCGTCTCGCTGTTCGGCCTGTTGCTCGGGTTGTTCAGCGTGATGCAGCTCGGCCGCGCTCAGGAGCAACGGATGTCGCACCACCACGCGACCATCGAGGTGAGCCAGCAGTTGCGCCAGCTGCTCGGCGACCAGTTGGTCATACTGCTCCGCGAAAAACCCGACGGGCAGGCCCTGGAGCGCTCGCAGAACGATTTCCGACGGGTCCTGGAACAGGGTCGGGCGAATACCGTCGACGGCGCCGAGCAGGCCGCCCTGGATGGCGTTCGCGACGCCTACCTGCAACTGCAGGCGCACACCCCGGCGCTGCTCAAGGCGCCCATGGCCGACAACGACGGCTTCAGCGAAGCCTTCAATACCCTGCGCCTACGCCTGCAGGACCTGCAGCAACTGGCGCTGGCCGGCATCAGCGACGCCGAGACCAGCGCCCGCCACCGAGCCTACCTGGTCGCCGGCCTGCTTGGCCTGGTGGGCGTCGCCATCCTGCTGATCGGTTTCGTCACCGCCCACAGCATCGCCCGGCGCTTCGGCGCACCGATCGAAACCCTGGCGCGGGCGGCGGACAGGATCGGCGAAGGCGATTTCGACGTGACCCTGCCGATGACCAACGTCGCCGAGGTCGGCCAGTTGACCCGGCGTTTCGGCCTGATGGCCGAGGCCCTGCGGCAGTACCGCAAGACCAGCGTCGAAGAGGTGCTTTCCGGCGAGCGGCGCCTGCAGGCGGTACTCGACAGCATCGACGACGGCCTGGTGATCTTCGACAACCAGGGACGCATCGAACACGCCAACCCGGTCGCGATCCGCCAGCTGTTCGTCTCCAACGACCCCCATGGCAAGCGGATCGACGAAATACTCAGCGATGTAGATGTCCAGGAGGCGGTGGAAAAGGCCCTGCTCGGCGAAGTCCAGGACGAGGCGATGCCCGACCTGGTGGTGGACGTCGCCGGCGAGTCGCGCCTGCTGGCCTGGTCGCTGTATCCGGTCACCCATCCCGGCGGGCATAGCGTCGGCGCGGTGCTGGTGGTCCGCGACGTGACCGAGCAGCGCGCCTTCGAACGGGTCCGCAGCGAATTCGTCCTGCGCGCCTCCCACGAACTGCGCACGCCGGTGACCGGCATGCAGATGGCCTTCAGCCTGCTCCGCGAACGCCTGGACTTCCCCGCGGAGTCGCGGGAAGCGGACCTGATCCAGACGGTGGACGAAGAGATGTCGCGGCTGGTCCTGCTGATCAACGACCTGTTGAACTTCTCGCGCTACCAGACCGGCATGCAGAAGCTCGAACTGGCGTCCTGCGACCTCGTCGACCTGCTCACCCAGGCGCAGCAGCGTTTCACTCCCAAGGGCGAGGCCCGCCGGGTCTCGCTGCAACTGGAGCTGGGCGATGAACTGCCGCGCCTGCAGCTCGATCGCCTGCAGATCGAGCGGGTGATCGACAACCTGCTGGAAAACGCCCTGCGCCATAGCAGCGAAGGCGGGCAGATCCACCTGCAGGCCCGGCGCCAGGGCGACCGGGTGCTGATCGCGGTGGAAGACAATGGCGAAGGCATTCCCTTCAGCCAGCAAGGACGGATCTTCGAGCCTTTCGTCCAGGTCGGACGCAAGAAGGGCGGCGCCGGCCTCGGCCTGGCGCTGTGCAAGGAAATCATCCAGCTGCATGGCGGGCGCATCGCGGTGCGCTCGCAACCGGGCCAAGGCGCGCGCTTCTACATGCTGCTGCCGGTGTGACCGGGGCCGCTCCCGGCAGGCTTTCCACAGGCCTCAGGAAGTCGGCACCGCCAGCAGCAGGGCGGCGGTTTCCAGGTCCGGCTCGCCATCGAAGCGGGCCGGACGGTATTTCATCTGGAAAGCGCCGATGACGTCGCGGGTGTCCTTCTCCAGCTCGCCGGTCTGCGGCACCAGGTAACCGTGCCGCGCCAACTGCTGCTGGAACCAGCGCACATCCGGCAGCTGGCCGTTCAGTTCGGCGAGCCGGCGCGCCAATTCGCCGGGCTTCGGCCAGGGCACCAGGCCGGCGTCGGCGAGGCGCTTCCAGGGGAACAGCGGACCTGGATCGACCTTGCGGCCCGGCGCGATATCGCTGTGTCCGATGATCCGGTCCGGGGTGATGCCGTGGCGCTTGGCGATGTCCTTCAGCAGGGGGATCAGCGCCTGGATCTGCGCTTCGCTGAACGGATACCAGACCCGCCCCTGGGGTGTATCGCGATAGCCCTGGTTGACGATCTCGATGCCGATCGAGGTGGCGTTCAGCCAGGTCCGGCCCTGCCATTCACTGACCCCGGCGTGCCAGGCGCGGCGGTTCTCATCCACCAGGCGGTAGACGGTGGCCGGCTCGTCGTCGCCGATCAGGTAGTGCGCGCTGACGCCACCGTGGGTGAGGATGCCCAGCGAATGCGGCAGATCGGTGGAGGTGTAGTGGAGGACGATGAACTGGACACGGCTGTCCTGGTTCGCCGAGGTGTAGTCGGTATTCAGGCGCGGGCCGCTGGAGCAGCCGGCCAGCAGCGACAGGGTGAAAGCCAGTAGAACGAACGAACGCATGATGACTCCGAAAAAAATGGGCAGCGCGGTCAGGCGGCGATGTGCAACACGCTGCGCAGGTTGTCCAACAGCATATCGACGCTGAGCATGATCAGCAGCATGCCGGCCAGGCGCTCGATGGCGGTCAGCCCGCGCGGGCCGAGGAAACGCTGGAGGAACGCCGCCTGCAGCAGGATCAGCGCAGTAGCGGCCCAGGCCAGCACCACCGCCAGGTAAAGCTCCCACAGCGGACCGTCGAAGGTGGTGCGCAGGGTGATCAGCATCGCCAGCGCCGAGGGCCCGGCCACCGCCGGGGTGGCCAGGGGCACCAGCAGCGGCTCGCCGTCGGGCACTTCGCCGAGCAGCCCTTGGGGCGAGGGGAAGATCAGGCGCATGGCGATCACGAACAGGATGATGCCACCCGCGATCCCGGTCGCCTCGCGGGACAGGCCGAGGCCGCTGAGGATGTGCTCGCCGAGGGTGAGGAAGAGCAGCAGCAGGCCCAGGGCGAAGGCCAGCTCGCGAAACGCCACGCGCAGGCGGCGCCCGGGGGCGACGCCTTTCAGCGCGGCGAGGAACACGGCGATGTTGCCGAAGGGATCGGTGACCAGAAAGATCAGGACGGCGACGCCGAACATATCCATGGGAATTTCCAGAGCGGGACAGCCGGTCATTCTACCGGGCGGGACCATTCTAGCGAGCCGCGGCAACACCTGCAGGCGAGCCCGTCCCGAGTCGTCGGAATGTGCGCTGGTCGCCCTTCAGGCCACTTCCAGGCGGTCCCGGCCGGCGCGCTTGGCTCGATACAGCGCTTGGTCGGCGCGCTCGAAAACCACTTCGCCGGCCTCGTTGCCTTCGAACGCGGTGATGCCGGCGGAACAGGTGATGCTCAGGGGCTCGCCCTTGAAATGGAACGGACAGGCGGCGATCGCCGCGCGCAGCCGTTCGAGCAGTTGCCGGCCGGCTTCCAGGGACGTGGCCGGGAGCAGGACGACGAACTCCTCGCCGCCGAAACGGGCGATGAAATCGGCCTGCCGCAACCGTTTGCGCAATTCGCCGGCAATGATCTTCAGCACCTTGTCCCCGGCCAGGTGGCCGAAGTCGTCGTTGATCCGCTTGAAGTGGTCGATGTCCAGCACCGCCAGCAGCAGATCGCCGCCGTCCCGGTGCCGGCGCGCCACTTCCTGTTCCAGGCGCTCGCTGAGCGCCGCGCGGTTGGGCAGCCCGGTCAGCGGATCGGTCAGGGCTTTCTGTCGCTGGTCCTCCAGGTGGCTGTGGAACGCCTTGGCATCCTGCTCCATGCTGTTGACCCGCTCCATCAGCGCCTGCAGGCGGCCGGACACCTCCTGTTCGTGCTCGGCCTGTTCGCGCTGGTGTTCGTCCATGGAGGCAAGCAGGCCGTTCAGCCGGCTGTCCACCGCCAGCTTGAGGCTGTTCAGGTCGGTCGCCTGCTGCACGCTGGCCTGCAGGCCGCTGACCTGCTCACGCAGCGATTGGTCGAAGCCGCGCGCGTTGTCCAGCACGTCGGTATAGCCGGCGTGGGCGTCGCCCAGGTGGCCGAGGAAGCTTTCCAGGCGCTCGTTGAGTTGCCGCAGGTATTCCTCGAAGTCGCGCTGGCCACTGTCCGCCAGGGACAGCACCAGCACCGCCAGGTCGTCGAGTACCGGCACCAGCTCATACCAGTTCAGGCTGCCATCGATCCGCTCCCGCAGCGCCTCGGCCTGGGGCTGGTGGCTGCTCGGCAGGGACAGGCCGTCGAGCAGCCGCAGCAGGCTGGCCTCGATGTGCGGCGCCACCGCGCTGTAGCCGGGCTCCGGTATCGGCGGCGGCAGTTCGTAGGCCTCGTCTACCGCCTGCCCGTCGAGGTTATCCACAGGGGTGGCCGGAGCTTCGGGCGCGCTTTCAACGTCCGCCGGCACTGCGGGCGGCGACTCCGCACCCGCGTCTTCCAGCGTCTCGCTAAAGCTCAGGCCGGCCGGCAGCGGCAGGCTGTCGAGCCAGATTTCCCGAGGCTCATCCAGCAGGATCTGGTTCGGCTCGCCACGCTCGGCGACCCCGACCCAACCCGCTGGCGCGCTTTCGATGGCGGCGACCGTGCGGGCGGGCAACGGCTGCGGCGGACCGCCTGGCGCCTCGTCGTGCTCGGCGACCGGCAGGGACGGCGCGGCCGCCGCCGGTTGGATCGGTGTATTGCTTGCCGCCACAACGGACGGCACCGATGCGCTCGGCTCCGCGGCGGTTTCCGACTCCTTGCCGCCGAACAGGCGTTGCAACAGGCTCGGGCGACCGTCTTCGGCATCGCCGCCCTTGCGCTCGGCCAGCGCCTGGCGTTGCAGCCTGCTCAGCTCGCTGAGCAGGATCGGAATCTCGCGCGACTGCCGGGCGCGCTCCTCGATATCGCGGGCGAACTGCTTCAGCGGCTTGCGCAGTTCCCGCGGCAGGTTCAGGGCCAGCAACTGCTGGGCCAGTTCGCCGAGGGCATCGATGTTCTGCTGGGTGCGTTGCTGGCGGCGTTGTTCGGAGTCGAGCACGGCCTTTTCCAGGCGCGGAATCAGGCCCGACAGGCCGGCGTCCATGTCGTCGCGACGGAGGATCTCGCGCAGCTCCTTCATGCACTGGTCGACCGCCTTGTCGCTGCCTTCGGCCGCCAGACTGCTACGCACCAGGCCGCGACGCAGCAGGTCGATGCGGGCATCCCAGCGCCGTTGCAGGCGCTCCTGCTGCTCGATGTTCTCCAGGTACTTGTCTTTCCAGCGCTGGACGTCGTCGCGACTCATGGCGGACTCCCGGCATCCCCGCGCACGACCAAGGCCTTGTCGCGCAGGTTGTCCGGCAGGCGAATCTCCACCGATACCGGCAGATGGTCGGAGATCGGCTGGTCGAGCACGTCGACCCGCTCGAGAGCGAGATCGGAACTGAGCAGGATGTGGTCGAGATTGCGCTGCGGCCGCCAGCTGGGAAACGTCGCCTCGACCTGCGGCGCCATCAGGCCGAGGTCGCGCAGGGGCGAGTTTTCCAGAAGATCGACGGCATGGGTGTTCATGTCGCCCATCAGCACCTGGTGGCGGTAGTCGCCGATCAGCTCGCGGATATAGGCGAGCTGGCGGGTGCGGGTGCGAGCGCCGAGAGCGAGATGCATCATCACTACCACCAGCGCGTGAGAGAGAGTGAGATAAACCAGAAGGGTAAAGCGAGAAAATTGT
>NZ_JAJQKY010000022.1:0-112961 GCF_021213715.1 Pseudomonas sp. CP-1 | reverse complement strand
CCGACCTTGGCAAGGTCGTGCTCTACCAACTGAGCTATTCCCGCATCGTCTTGGTGACGGGCGCCATTCTATAGCATCGCGGCGCCGTGTCAACTCCTTGATTCAAAAAAGTTTATTTCTCTTTCGGGGTGGTCGACAGATGCGGCCACGCGGCCAGCAGGTAGTGCACCATGGACCACAGGGTCAGCGCCGCAGAGATGATCAGCAGCACGTAGCCGAGAATCACCCAGAAGGTCATCAGCGGCGGATTCGCCAGGAGAATGACCAGCGCCAGCATCTGCGCCGCGGTCTTCCACTTGCCCAGGTTGGACACCGCCACCTGAGCCCTCGCCCCCAGTTCGGCCATCCACTCGCGCAAGGCGGAAACCACGATCTCGCGGCCGATGATGATCACCGCCGGCAGGGTCAGCCACAGGTTGGCGTGCTCTTCCACCAGCAGGACCAGCGCAACCGCCACCATCAGCTTGTCCGCGACCGGGTCGAGGAAGGCGCCGAACGGCGTGCTCTGGCCGAGGCGCCGGGCGAGGTAGCCGTCCAGCCAGTCGGTGGCGGCGGCCAGGGCGAACACGGCACTGGCGGTCAGGTAGCTCCAGGACGTCGGCAGATAGAACAGCAGAATGAAGATCGGAATGAGCAGGACGCGCAGTAACGTGAGCAGATTGGGGATATTCATCGGACCATCTAGGCTGCGAGGTGAGCCGGCATTCTACTCGCTGTGCAGGACGGCATAAATCTGCTCGGCAAGCTTTTTACTGATACCGGGGGCTTTGGCCAGTTCATCGATACTCGCCCGCGACAATTCCTGCAACCCGCCGAAATACTTGAGCAGGTCGCGCCGACGTTTCGGGCCGACGCCAGGGACGTCCTCCAGCGTCGACGTCCGCCGTGCCTTGCCGCGCCGCGCACGGTGGCCGGTGATGGCGAAACGGTGCGCTTCGTCACGTATCTGCTGGATCAGGTGCAGCGCCGGCGAATCGGCCGGCAGGGTGAACTCGTGGGAGGCATCGTTCAGGTAGAGGGTTTCCAGCCCCGGCTTGCGGGTCACGCCCTTGGCCACGCCGAGCAGGATCAGACCGGCGACCGCCAGTTCCTGGAGCACCTCCTGGGCCATGGCCAATTGCCCCTTGCCGCCATCCACCAGGAGAATGTCGGGCATCTTCCCCTCGCCGTCCTTCAGGCGACTGAAGCGGCGGGTCAGCGCCTGGTGCATGGCCGCGTAGTCGTCGCCGGCCGTGACGCCTTCGATGTTGTAGCGGCGATAGTCCGACTTCAGCGGCCCTTCCGGGCCGAACACCACGCAGGAAGCCACGGTGGCCTCGCCGCTGGAGTGACTGATATCGAAGCACTCCAGGCGTTGCGGCGGCTCCGCCAGGTCGAGCGCCTCGGCAAGGGCTTCGAAGCGTGCCGCCACATGCTGGCGGTTGGCCAGGCGTGCGCCCAGAGCCTGTTCGGCGTTGGTCACCGCCAGTTGCTGCCAGCGGGCGCGGGTACCACGCACCCGGTAGCTGATCTCCAGTTCGCGGCCTCGCGCTTCGGCGATCGCCGAAACCAGCACCGGGAAATCCTCGTGCGTCACGTTGACGATCAACTCCGCCGGCAGGTCGCGCTCCTGGTGGCTGAGATAGTACTGGCCAAGGAACGCCAGCAGCACTTCGCCCACCTCCTCCTCGATCGCGACCTGCGGGAAGAAGTTCTTGCTGCCCAGCACCCGCCCGCCGCGTACGCTGATCAGGTGTACGCAAGCGCCGCCAGGGGTGACGATGGCGGCGACGATGTCGACGTCGCCGTTGCCACCTTCCATGCTCTGCTGGTCCTGGACCCGCCGCAGGATCGCCACCTGGTCGCGCAACTCCGCCGCCTTCTCGAAGTCCAGGCGCATCGCCGCCTGCTCCATGCCGACGTTCAGCTCGTCGGCCAGCGCGTTGCTCCTTCCTTCGAGGAACATCACCGAGTGGCGCACGTCCTCGGCGTACTCCTCAGGACTGACCAGTCCCACGCAGGGCCCCTTGCAGCGCTTGATCTGGTATTGCAGGCAGGGCCGCGTACGGTTGCGGAAATAGCTGTCCTCGCACTGACGGACGAGAAACGCCTTCTGCAGCAGGTTGAGGCTCTCGCGGATCGCTCCCGCGCTCGGATAAGGACCGAAGTAACGCCCCTTGCGCTTCTTCGCGCCGCGGTGCAGGGACAGCCGCGGATACTCATCCTCGCTGGAGAGGAACACGAAGGGATAGGACTTGTCGTCCCGCAGCAGGATGTTGTAGGGCGGCCGCCACTCCTTGATCAGCGTCTGCTCCAGCAGCAACGCCTCGGTTTCATTGGCGGTGATGGTGGTTTCCACCTGGGCGATGCGCGCCACCAGCGCAGCGGTCTTCGGCGCCAGGCCGGACTTGCGGAAATAGCTGGCCAGGCGCTTCTTCAGGCTCTTCGCCTTGCCCACGTAGAGAAGCTTGGCGTCCGCATCGAACATGCGGTAGACGCCCGGACGATTGCTGCAGGTAGCGAGGAAAGCGCTCGCGTCGAAAACGGCGCTCATCTAGCTGGCGGCATCGACCATGCCGTGGCGGACGGCGAGCAGCGCCAGTTCCACGTCGCTGGTGATCGAGAGCTTCTCGAAGATGCGGTAGCGATAGGTATTCACGGTCTTCGGCGACAGGCACAGCTTGTCGGAGATGCTCTGCACCTTGTGGCAGTTGGCGATCATCAGGGCGATCTGGATCTCGCGCTCGGACAGCGAATCGAAGGGGGAATCGTGCTGCTGCGGCTGGAAGGACTTCAGCGCCAGTTGCTGGGCGATCTGCGGGCTGATATAGCGCTGGCCGGCGAAGACCTGGCGAATCGCCTGGACCATTTCCTCCAGCCCCGCGCCCTTGGTCATGTAGCCGGCGGCGCCGGCCTGCATGAGGCGGGTGGGGAACGGATCCTCTTCGCAGACGGTGACTACCACGACCTTGATGTCGGGCTGGCTGCGCAGCAGCTTGCGGGTCGCCTCCAGGCCGCCGATACCGGGCATCTTCACGTCCATCAGGACGACATCCGGCTTCAGCTCGCGGGCCAGTTTCAGACAGTCTTCACCGCAGTCGGCCTGGCCGACCACTTGCAAGCCTTCGATGTCGGCCAGCATGCGGGTAATACCGGTGCGTACCAGATCGTGGTCGTCGACCACCAGCACCTTAATCACGCTGCACCTCGTCGCGCATTAGCAGACAACCGCCCACACGGGCCCCCAGGAGATTTCGGCAACCTTAACAGAAAGCCATCCCATGACCTAGCTTGGCGCAAAGGCGTCATAAATCAAGCGTCATGGAAACATCATTCGACGACATCGAACGGGCGCTGCGAAGTATACCGCCAGCCCCCTGCGAGCGGCAGACCGGATCGCAGCAAAAACCGGCGAACCTGTGGAGAGCCCAGCGACGCCGGGCCTGGTAAAGCGCAAGCGCCCTGGTCGCCCGGGACGTCTCCATAGCGACCATCGCCGAAGTCGAAAACAGGCGACCAAGACGCCACTGGCACCGGCGGCTACTGCGCGGCCATCTCACCGACACCGGTGAAAAGACGCTGGTGGAGGCGCCTGCGACTGGCATTCGGCACCAGGCGAACGAGGGTATTCCTCAGCCAGACGCTCCAAGGCGATTCCCATTGACCAAGGCGGCCGACGATCCAGGATTGCTTCCTGATGAACTCGATCCGCGCCTCGCGTTGCTGCTGGAACAGGATCAGCGTCTCGGCGCGCGGCGCCAGGCACCACAGGCGCGCCAGCAAGAAGGCGTCCTCCAGGGCCATGGCCGCGCCCTGCCCCAGGTTCGGCGTCATGGCGTGTGCGGCGTCGCCGATCAGCACTACCCGTCCGCGGCACCAGGAGGCGCCGGCCAACTCCTCGAGGTCGTTGTGCACCAGCGTGGTGGCGCTCGGTATGAGCCGGGCGATGCTCGCGCCGATGCCGTCGAAGTCCGCGTAGTGGGCGGCCAGCCGTTGCGGGGTGACGAAGCCCTCCTCGTCCTCGGGCTCCTCCCGGCGCACCTTCAGGGTCGCGTAGACATACATCTCGCGCGGGCTGATCTGGATGAAGCCGAGGCGCTTGCCGTGCCCCCAGACCTCTCCCGCCAGCTCGGCGTCCTCCAGCCGATGGGGAACGACCAGGCGCCAGCAGGTTTCGCCGGAATGACGCAAGGTCGCCTCCGGCCAGACATAACGTCGCACGCTCGAACGAATGCCATCCGCACCGACCACCAGCGAACAGTCGTGGACAGTGCCGTCGCTCAGGGTCACGCGTTCGTGGTCGAGTCCGTCGAGGATCTGCACGATGGAGACCCCGACCCGAATGCGCGACTCATCCAGCCCCTCCAGTAGCGCCGCATGCAGCTCGTGGCGCTGCAACGCCAGGCCGCCGCGGGAACTCCCACCCAGACTGGAAGGCATCGACATCAGCATCGAACCGTCGTGGGCGTATACGTTGATGCCGGCCAACGGCATGCCACGGCGGAACAGCCGGTCGAGATCCAGGGTGCTGGACAACGCCGTCAACGCATTGCTCGCCAGGGTGATACCGGTACCGATGGGCCTGATCTCGCTGGCCCGCTCGACCAGCAGCCAGTCGATGCCTGCCTTGGTGAATTCGCGCGCCAGCGCCAGGCCGGCGATCCCGGCCCCCTGGATAAGAACGGTCATCCGTTGCTCCTTAGCAGCGGCATCCGTCGCGACTTCGCGCGGTCGCGACAGGCCTGCCCGAGACGATGAAAATGTCCATCCTAGCCGCCCCGGACAGCCCACCGACCCTATCAGAAGATCGAGTTGACCCTGCTCGCCGACACCTCGCCGCTCGCTTTTCCTGTCCTCCAGGCCACCGGAAGTCCGGCGCGCCGGGAAGGCAAGCGTGGCCCGGGCACGGCACGCGTGGCCGGAAATCCCCGCTAGCAGCCGCCCGCCGCGGCGCTACGGTTTTCCTTGGCCAGCAGCCTCCCGAGCGCCGGCAAACGGCGATGGCGCTTGAAGCTCACGGCGATCGGCCCGCGCCACCATCGCCCACGACGATCATCCAGGCGCAGCCACCCCGGCGAGAGTGGCCGGGACGGCAGCGTTCGGCCGGGCCACGGCGAGCATGCACGACCGATCGGCACGGCGTCGCGGAGGCGCGGCTATACGCAGACCCCGCTCCTGTCAACCCCTTACGCAAGGTAGTGATTGCCGGAAGCCCAGCGTACGAAAATCAACCGAAACGACATCCGCATGGAATAACGAAGCCCTGACGCCTTCAGGGCGATAGCATCGCGTGCAAGAGGTAACCGATGAGCCCGTCCGAAAACATCCAGTACGATTTCGAGTGGCGACCACTCAACAACTACCTCGCCGTGCAACGCATCACGCCTCCGGACATGCGCCAGGGTTCGGCTGCCGAGCCGCGCCTGCCCAGCGAAGCGCTCTACGAGTGGATCGTGCTGAACGGGCGCTCCCCCCTGGAAGGCCTGAGCCTGGGGGAGCACTACCGCCTTTCCGACTATGGCGTCGCCGGGCTGGCGCTGCAGAGTGCCGGCACCGTGGGCGAAGCCTTGCAACTGATCAAGACCAACATGCTGCTGTTCCGCAAGGACATCCGCGGGATCGCGGTGAGACGTTCCAGTTGCGACACCGTGGATGTGGATATCGACCTGCAGGACAAGCCGGACTGGCCGCAGTCGGCCCGGTTGTACCACGCCAACGTCCTGGCGTCGGCCGCCTACGCGGTGTTCCGCGACCTGCTGCTGGGCGATCTGGAACTGGTCCGCCTGCGCCTC
Organism: Pseudomonas sp. CP-1; assembly: GCF_021213715.1. Lineage (NCBI taxonomy): Bacteria > Pseudomonadati > Pseudomonadota > Gammaproteobacteria > Pseudomonadales > Pseudomonadaceae > Pseudomonas > Pseudomonas sp. CP-1. Next base: position 107,190 of record NZ_JAJQKY010000022.1, on the reverse strand, counting down.
CCGGAAAGGAACGGCGACGTGCGGGCATACGAGGAGTATTTCCGGGTGCCGGTGTATTTCGCCGGCGAAGGCATCACCTTCACCCTCCCCGAGGAATTGCTCGAGGCCGAGATCGCCACTGCCAACTCCGCCGTGTTCCAGGCCTCGCTGGCGCTCGGCAGCAAGGCTTTCAACACCCGCGTCACCCGCGAGATGGGCGGCTACCGCCAACGCATCGTGGCACTGCTGGAGGTGCTGCAGGACCGCTACCCGAGCATCGCCTGGGTCGCCCGGCAGTTGAAGGTCACCGAGCGGACGCTGCGCCGACGGCTCGCCGACGAGGGCACCAACTACCGGGAAGTGCTCGACCTGGTCCGCCACGACAGGGCGCGCCAACTGCTGCGGGACGAGCGACTGCGCATCGAGGAAGTCGCCGAGAGGCTGGGCTACATGGATACCTCCAGTTTTCGCCACGCCTTCCGCCGCTGGACGGGACAGTGCGCCAACGACTATCGCCAGGCCCGCCTCGCCGGCAAGACCGCGCGGCGCCAGGGCGAACGCTAGCCGGCATGATTCCCCTCAGGGCAATTTCTGCGGATAGGGGCGAAAGGCGAACAGGCTGCACGCAGCCAGGGAAAAAGCCGCGAGCAGCACCCATTCGGCCGTCCCGTAGCCTTCGGCGCGGTCGTACAGCCAGCCCAGCAGGTAAGCGCCGAGACTGATCGACAGGGCGAAGGTGAACGGCTGGATCGAACCGTAGATCACACCGAAGCTGCGCAGGCCGAAGTAGCGCATCAACAGGTACTTGGTGGTGCCGCTTTCCCCTCCTCCGCCCAGGCCGACCAGGAACACCGCCAGCCATAGACCGCTCGGTGTGTCGCCCACCAGGAACCAGGCCATGCCGAGCACCGCCGCCAGGGCGAAGGGCAACGCCACCCGCGGCGTCGCCACGCGGTCGAGAAGCCAGCCCATCAGCGGCTGCGACAGCATCATGCCGACCCACAACGCCGACAGCGCGGTGCCCGCCTCGCCCCGGGACAAACCGCGCTCCACCAGCATCGGCACACCATGGGTCATGATCCCGGACATCACGAACACCGCCAGCACCTGGTTGCCCAGCACCAGCCAGAAACTGGCGCTGCGCCAGGCCTGGGGCGCCGTCGATCCGCTCAGCGCGGTTTCCGCTACGGCCGTGCCGGCGGCCACGCCAGCGCCCGGCGCTGGCTCGCGGAACAGCCAGGCCAGCAGCGGCAGCGCCAGGCCCAGTTCGAGCACGCCGTAGACCAGGAAAGCGCCGCGCCAGCCCCACGCTTCGAGGCTCTGGTGGCCGACCAGCAGGCCCAGCGGCCCGCCCACCCCGAAGCCCAGGCCGAGCAGGCCGTAGGCCACGCCCAGGCGGTGGCGGAACCAGAGTCCGAGGATACGTCCGTAAGGCAGGTTGCCTGGCGCCAGCAGGCCGATCAGCAGGAACAGCGCGTAGAGTTGCCAGACGGCATTCACCGCCGCCAGGCCGAGCAGCGGCAGCGACAGGGCCGCGGTCAGCCCGAGCATTGTCCGCCGCGCGCCCCAACGGTCGATCAGCCAGCCCTTGAGCGGGCTAGTGATGGCGACCGCCAGTCCGAACAGCGTCACCAGCAACGACACCTCGGCGCGGTCCCAGGCGTACTCGGCGCTCATCGGTGCGATGAACAGACTGAAGGTGTTCAGCAGGATGCCGGTGGGCCCGAGCATGATCGCCACCACCGACGCCAGCAACACGCCGCCGCTGGTCGCGGAAAATTCTCGTTGCGCCACGCCTGGCCCTCTAGAAGCGGTAGGCCGCGCGCAGGTAGTAGAAGGCGCCGTTGAAGCCGATCTGCGAGGCATAGGTGTCGTAGCGCAGCACGTCGCCATAGGTGGTGTTCTGCGCGGGCAGCTTGTCCGGACGGACGTCGAACAGGTTGTCGGCGCCGGCGGTCAGCGTCAGGTCGGCGCTGAGCCGGTAGCGCGCGGCGATGTCGGTGATGTACTTCGGGTCGTTGACGAAATGGTTGAATTTCTCCGTCGACCAGGCGTCCGGCCCTACCGTGTAGTCGAGTTCCGAGCTGGTCCGGCCGTAGCGCGTCAGGCGCAGGCTGACCTCCCAGTCCTGGCGGCTCCAGGTGCCGCCGAGGGAAACCTGGCTGCGCGGGGTGGAGCTGGTGATCCAGGCGACCTGCTGGGCATTGAGCAGCGGCTCGCCGTTGGCGCCTCGATGGTTCTTGCGCAAGGTGGTGCGGTTGAAGTTGGCCGACAGTTCCCAGTCGACCTGCCCGTACTCGCCAAGCGCGACGAGGTAGTGACCGGTGATGTCGACACCGCGGGTGCGGGTGTCGGCACCGTTGGCCAGGTAATGGGTACTGACCGTACTGGCGCTGGCCGGCAACGAGATCCCCGCCGCAGCTAGGGCATCGATGGCTTCCTGGCCGGAATAGGTGGCGCTGTCGACAATGCGGTCGCGGATGCTGATCTGGTAGGCGTCGATGTTCAGCCCGACGTTTTCCCAAGGGTTGAGTACCAGGCCAAGGTTGAAGCTGGTCGACTTCTCCGGTTGCAGTTCGTCGGCGCCGAGCATCTTCGCTGCCGGCGAGTTGGCCGCCAGCAGGCCGAGGGCGATGGTCGGACCGACGCTGAGGCCGGTGTAGTGCTCCTGGACCAGGGACGGCGCGCGGAACCCGCTGCTTACGCTGGCGCGCAGCGCCACCCGCGGATCGAACTGGTAACGGGTGGCGAACTTGCCGTTGGTGGTGCTGCCGAAGTCGCTGAATTTCTCGTGGCGCACCGCCAAGTCGACCTCCCAGGCTGGGGTCAGGGAGGTACCCAGGTCCAGGTAGGACGCCCAGGCGTGCCGCGACCATTGCCCCTCGCTGAGCGGCGAGAGGCCAGCCAGGGATTCCGCCCCGCCGCTGTAGTAGGACGCCGGGTCGCCGGCGTCGATGCGGTAGCTTTCCCGCCGGTATTCCGCACCCAGCGACAACGCCAGCGGAGCAGCGAGGAAATCCAGTTGGAATTCCCGCCCCAGGTCCAGGTTGCTGGTCCATTGGCTGTTGCGGTAGCGCGCCAGGTCGAAGCTTCTCGGGCTGTTGCCGGTTTCACGATAGATCGCCGCGTTCACCGACTGGGTCATGCCGATATCGGGACGGTCGGCGCCGTAGCCACTGCTCAGGTCCCAGTGCCAGGCATCCAGCAGACGCTCGCCGCGCACCCCGGCGAGGAACGCATAGTCGTCCTCGTCGCTGTTCGGGCGCGGCGTGAAGCCGTCCGGATACAGCGTCGGCGCCACCGAAGCCAGGCGATAGTTGGCCGCCGAGGAGGCCTTGCGCCGAGTATAGGTGCCGAAGCCGTACACCTCGATATCGTCGCCCAACCCGAAACCGGAGTTGAGCGCCAACGATTGCCGGTGGAACGCGGGATCGCCCATGGAAATGTTGTCGCGCCGACCGGTGCGCTCATCGATGCCGCTGCGCATCGTGCGCTCCTGCTCGCGATATTCGGCGGTGAGGTTGACGAAGCCGCTATCGCCGAAGGCCAGTCCGATGTTCCCCCCGCCGCCATGGGTGAAGCCGTCGCCGTCGCCGGTCTGCCCGACGTCAGCGGCCGCCGACCCGCCGTGGTCGGCGGACTTGAGGATGACGTTGATCACCCCGGCGATGGCGTCCGAACCATACTGTGCCGAAGCACCGTCGCGCAGCACCTCGACCCGCTCGATGGCGTTGATCGGGATGGTGTCCAGATCGACGCCGGTGGAGCCCTTCTCCAGCCCCCCGCTGATATTGAGATTGGCCGTTTCGTGGCGACGCTTGCCGTTCACCAGCACCAGCACATGGTTGGGGCTCAGCCCGCGCAGCGACTGCGTGTGGGTCAACGCCGAGGCGTTGAACGGCTGGGCCTGGCGGGTCAGCGAGGGCAGCAGTTTGACCAGTGCATCGCGCAGGTCGACCGCGCCGCTGCTACGTAGCTGGGTAGCGCTGACCACGTCGATCGGGCTCAGGCTGTCCTGCGCCTTCACATCGCTCTTGCGCGTGCCGGTGACCACCACGGTGGACAAGGTCGGTGCCGCCGCCGCACCTCGCGTCTCCTGCACAGGCGCCTGTCCGCCGCGCAGGACGAAGGCACCGCTTTCGTCCTGCGCGTATGCCAGCCCGCTGCCGGCCAGGGCACGCCGCAAGGCGTCCTCGACACTGAGCCGGCCGCGGATATCCGGTCCGCGCAACCCCGCCACCAGGCGCTGGTCGAAGGCGATAGGCACGTGTCCCTGGCGCACGATGTTCAACAACACCTCGGCCAGTTCGCCGGGCGCTATGTCGAATACCCGAGGCGCCGTGGCCGCGTCGCGCGGCCCACCGTCGGCGGCCTGCACCTCGCCCTGCAGCGCGCAGGCGAGCCCCACCGCACAGAGCACGGGGGTCAACGAACGAGAGGAAAGACGTACATCGGGCATGGTCGAATCGTCCTGGATGGAATTCGCCCATGAGTGCAATCCGACGCCGGCTTTTTCAGCGTCGGGCAATATGAATTTCGCATAACCTTATGCGCCCGGGTTCCTCCGCAGGCGGCGCACTAGCGTGCGTCGGCGAGCCGCGGCGCGGGCGGGTTGATCAACAGCGCGAATATCTCGGAGTGGGACTTCACGTTCAGCTTCGCGTAGATGTGCCGGCGATGCACCTTGATGGTGGCGATCGACAGCGTCAGCCGATCCGCTATTTCCTTGTTCGAGTATCCATCCAGCATCAGCCGGATGACATCCGACTCCCGCGCGGTCAGCGGCGATATCAACCCTCTCCAGGGCTGGACTTCCACCTCCGCCGCTGCGATCGGTTTCGCCTCCTCCCTGACCGCATCCTCGAAGTGGATGCGTTTTTTCATCAGCGCGATGACCCACGGGCGAAGCAGCTCGAACAGCGCGATCTGCTCGGCACCGAAGCGGCTCTCGCTGCCCAACGACAGGCATAGGGTTCTTTCACCATCCAGCGGGACGTTATATTGAACTTCGTCCGTCACCACATAATGCGCAAAGTACGCATTGTAATACTCGGTCGTTTCGAAATCTTCGGAGACGATATCCGCAAGATGAAAAAGCCCGCCGCGCCGACAGTTTCTGGATACCTGGTAGAAAGGATCTTGCAGATAGAGTCCGGTTATATATCGACTGATCAGCGGGTCCGGCTCGATTTCTTCTATCTCCTCTTCCATGAAGGAAAGAATCAAGGGGCTGGAGTCGCTGAATATCAGGGCCGCCCAGTTGTCGACGGGGGCGAACTGGCCGAGGGTCTGCGCCAGGATCCGCCAGAAGAACGGCCGGTCCAGCGCTTCGAGCAACTTTCCCAGTGACTCGTGCCAGGCGCCGCCGTGCAATGCGATATCCACACAACTACTCCTCTGGGATTAGTCACTCGGCGTTATGTCATGAAGAGTTCCAATGTGCATAATATCGATGCCTTCGAAGATAGCCACAGGTCAGAACTACCAGTTCTGGTAGGTGCAAAATCCAACTTGTTTCGTTTCGGAAAGGAAATCCAATGAAAAAAGTTTGTGCACTGGCGTTATCGATCCTGACGACGATCGGTGCGACAGCGGCGGACAGTGCATGGGCTGCGCAAACCAGCGTCCATCTTTACAACTGGTATGACTTCATCGCCCCGGAAACGCCCAAGGCTTTCCAGAAGGAAACCGGCACCCGTGTCGTCCTCGACACCTTCGACAGCGCCGAGACCGCGCAGGGCAAACTGATGGTCGGCCGCTCCGGCTACGACGTGGTGGTGATCACCTCCAACATCCTGCCCGGACTGATCAAGGCAGGCGTCCTCCAGGAACTCGACCGCGATCGGCTCCCCCACTGGAAGAACCTCGACGCGGACATCCTCGGGAAGCTTCAGGCCAACGATCCCGGCAATCGCTATGCCGTACCTTATCTCTGGGGAACCACCGGGATCGCCTACGACGTGGACAAGGTCCGCAAGCTGCTCGGCCCCGACGCGCCGGTCGACTCCTGGGACCTGGTCTTCAAGGAGGAGAATATCTCCCGCCTCAGCCAGTGCGGCGTGGCCACGCTGGACTCCTCCACCGAGCTGGTTTCCATCGCCCTCAACTACCTGGGCCTGCCGCACAACAGCCAGAATCCCGAGGATTACCAGAAAGCCCAGGAACTGTTGCTGAAGGTTCGCCCCTACATTCGCTATTTCGACTCCTCCAGAGTCGACACCGACCTCTCCAACGGCAACGTCTGCGTGGTGGTCGGCTGGCAGGGCACGGCCTACATGGCCCAGGTCAACAACGAACAGGCCGGTAACGGTCGCCATATCGCCTACAGCATTCCCCGGGAAGGCTCGCTGGTCTGGGCCGAGAACATGGTGCTGCTCAAGGATGCACCGCATCCGCAGCAGGGTTATGCGCTGATCGACTACCTGCTGCGTCCGGAGGTCATCGCCAGGACCTCCAACTACGTGGGCTATCCGAATGGCAACCAGGCGGCGCTGCCGCTGGTGGAGCGGAAGCTGCGGGAAAACCCGGCGGTTTACCTGAGCAAGGAAACCATGGCGACCCTCTTCCCGCTGGAAACCCTGCCACTGAAGGTCGAGAGAATCCGTACCCGGGTCTGGAGCCGGGTCAAGACCGGGAGCTGACACCCGCCCGAGACGCCCCCTGGAAGCGCGGGAGCGCCCGGAGCCAGAAAAATCCAGCGAGGTCCGCCAGGACCGGCGTTCGCGTCTTTCACCGGGCGAGGCTCTGCCTCGTCCGTCAGGATGCGGCTTGCCGGCTGACCTGCGACCGATAGAGATACCTCTCCCCCTGGGCGGGAAAGCCCCGGGCATGCCTGATGGAGAAAACCATGCTTATCCATTTCTGCCCCAGGCTGCTGACGCCTGCGGGGTTCGACCTGCCGTGCGAGCTGATCGACATCCGCATCAAGGAGTTCGACCTGCACCTGCTTGGCGGGCGCGACGTGGTGGCGCGTCACCCCCTCCCCGACAAGCGCTACCACGTGGCCTGCCGCAAGTCCGGCTGCAAGGCGGTGAATGGCCTGCTGGTGGACGTGGAAAAGCACGTTCCGCTGTTCACCGTGGACACCCGCTGGAGCATCGACGCCGAAGTGGTCCTGCGCCACCGCGTCGAGTACGTGGTGCTCGACGCCGAGCACGATGCGGTGAGCGACTACATGCTGCTGTGGTGCGACGAGGTGCCCAACTACTTCCTCGGCCAGAGCACCCCGGCCATGCAGGTTCCGTTGATGGAACTGATGCGCGGCAATGCGTTGCAGACCGAGCGGCAGGATGTGTTCCGCCTGCCAACGCTGAGGTCCGAACGCCTGCGCCAGGGCAACGCCGATGCCAACCAGCATCTTCCGAGCCGTGAGCAGGCGTTCCACGTCAAGGCCGAGCAGATCAGCTATGGGCTGGCCTGAAGGACGCGCGCCAGCGGCAAGCTACGCTGGCCGCCGGTGCCGCGCATCACAGGGCAGCCGCGCCGCTCAGTGCCGCGGCTGCCATACCTCCACGGCGCGCGTATCCACCGGTTTGGGTAGCAGTCCCTGGGCGTGGAAGGCGTCGGCGATGCGCTGTTGCTCGTCGAGACCATCTGCGCTCACCGGTTGTACGTCGTAGCTGCGCCGCGCATTCGCCTGCTCGACGGTAGCGGCATCGAGATTGCCCCACAGCGGCCCCAGCACCTTGGCCGCGTCGGCCGGGTGGCTCTTGAGCCAGCGCCCGGTGCGCTGCAGTTCGGCGAAGACCTGCTGGAGCACTTCAGGATGTTTCCTGGCGTAGTCGCTGGAGGCGAGGTAGTAGCGCTGGTAGCTGGCCAGGCCCTGGCCGTCGGCCAGTACCCGCGCGCGTTGCTGGCGCTGGGCGCTTGCCACGTAGGGGTCCCAGGTCACCCAGGCGTCGACCTTGCCGTTCTCGAAGGCGGCGCGGCCGTCGGCTGGCGTCAGGTAGGCTGGCTGGATGTCGGAGAACTCAAGCCCGGCGCTGGCCAGCGCGGCGATCAGCAGGTAGTGGCTGCCGGCGGCCTTGGTCACGGCGATGCGCTTGCCCTTCAGCTCGGCCAGGGACTTCAGCGGCGAATGTTCGCCGACCAGTATCGCCTGCGCCGCGGGCGAAGTAGGTCAGGCGAGCACCCGCCGCCTGGGCGAACACCGGCACGGTGTCGGCGACGTCGGCGGAGAGATCGACGTTGCCGACATTGAGCGATTCGAGCAACGGCAGGCCGCTGGGGAACTCATGCCAGGACACCCGGATGCCCTGCCTAGCCAACTCGCGCTCGAAGGTGCCCTGGCTGCGGATCAGGGTCAGCAGAGTCGAGGATTTCTGGAAGCCGATGCGCAGGACCTCCTCGGCCTGTGCGCCACCAATGCCCGACAGGACGACGGAAGCGGCAAACACGATGGCCAAGCGACGCAGGAACGGACGAGACATGCGATGACTCCTGGGATAGGTGCGAGCGCCCGCAGGGACGGGAGTTCCAGCTGCCGGCGACGGAACGGATAGATTATTGGAATAAAAAACAATCGATAAATAACTTATAGTTATCAATTAATACCCAGGCAGCGCCTACCGGATATCCGCATCCGACGCCTGCCTGACCGCAAAGCCGCTGGCGAAGGTCGGCCGCACATCGAGGCGCTGCGGAATCAATCCATGGGCCTGGTAGAAATCGGCGGTCTCCTGCTGCTGGCCGAGCGTTCGCTCATCCAGCGCCTGCCAACGCAAGCGCCGGCGTTCGAACTGCAAGCGCGCGGCGTCCTCGGGGAAGCCGATGATCTGCGCCAGGCTTCGCGAATACTCGTCCAGGTGCAGGTACGCCCAGCGCTGGGCGCTGGCCAGGCGTTGCAGGTAGTCCTGCAGCACGGCGCGTTTCGCCGGGTCGGCCAGTGCGCTATCGGTAGCAGCGAGGAAGCTGTTGCCAGCCCACAGGCCGCGACCGTCGACCAGTACCCGAGCCTTGTCGGCGGTCTCCGCGAACGCGGTGTAGGGCTCCCAGGTCGCCCAGGCATCCACGGAACCATTGGCGAGGGCCATTTTCGCGTCCACCGGGCCGAGGAAGCGGAATTCGACGTCCTTCTCGCCCAGCCCGACCGAGGCCAAGGCCTTGAGCGCGACGAAGTGGCCGATGGAACCGCGCCCGGTGGCAATGCGCTGACCTTTCAGGTCGTTGGCCGAGCGCAGCGGCGAATCCCCTCTCACCAGCACGGCGGTACCGTAGGGATCGGATTTGTCGACGGCGATGGCCTTCAGCCGGGCACCGGCGGCCAGGGCGAAGAGCAATGGCGCGTCGCCGATGATGCCGGCATCCACCGCACCGGCATTGAGTGCTTCGGCGAGGGGGGCGGCGGCGGGGAATTCGAACCAGCGGATGTCGTAGGTCAGGTCGTCCAGCGCGCCGGCAGCCTCCAACTGGGCGCGCATGTTGCCCTTCTGGTCGGCCAGGCGCAGGGTCACGCGCTCGTCGGCACAGGCCTGGCCGACGAGCAGGCAGAGAAGCAGGAACAGGCTCAGGGTCTGACGCATTCCGTAACTCCTCAACGCTGGCCGACGCGGAGGTCGGCGGGCAACTGGCGGGCCACTTCGGCGGCACCGGCGGACAGGCTGAAGTCGAACGCCGGGGCGACCTCCAGCGACTTCGGCAGCACGCCTTCGGCATGGAAGAAATCGGCGGCGGTCTGCAGGGTGGCGGCAACCTCCGGACCGAAGACCACAGGACTGATGCGCGCCTCGCCAACCCAGCGCCGAGTGACTTCGCGCGGCATGTTCAGATCCTTGGCCAGGGCCTCGGCGAACGCCTCCGGATGCCTCAGGGCCCAGGCCTGGGCACGCGCCAGGCGGGTCAGCAGGTCGCTGATCGCGGCCTTCTTGCGGGCGATCGCAGCGTCGCTGGCCAGGGCATAGGAGTAGCCGGTCATGATCCCGGCACCGTTGTCGATGACCCGCGCCTGATCGAGCAGCACGGCGCTGGAGGTATAGGGCTCCCAGGGCACCCAGGCGTCTACCGAGCCACGCACCAGGGCGGCACGGCCGTCCACCGGACCAAGGAAGGAAAAGCTTACGTCCTGCGGTCCGAGGCCGGCGCGACGCAACGCGCCAAGGGCGAGGAAATGCCCCCAGCCGCCGCGATTGACGGCAATGCGCTTGCCCTTGAGGCCGGCCACCGAACGGATCGGCGAGTCCTTGCCGACCACCAGCGCCACGGTCGCCGGGTTGAAGTGCCAGGCGCCCACCGCCTTGAGCGGCGCGCCGGCAGCGTAGACGAAGAGGAACGGGATGTCGCCGGTAAAGCCTATGTCCAGGGCCCCGGCGTTGAGCGCCTCGAGCACCGGTGCACCGGAGGGGAACGCCGACATTTCCAGCTTGTACGGCAGGTCGTCGAGCTCGCCGGACGCGCGCAGGGCGGCGTAGCGGTCGCCCTTCACATCGCCCAGGCGCAGGCTGATGAGGTCGGCGGCGCTGGCGGCTCCAGCCAGCAGGGTCGCGGCCAGCAGGCCGGCAAGCACACACAGGGGTCGTTTCATGGGCAATCTCCAGGCAGCTCCGCACGGAGCCGGGGCTATCCTGGGCTATCCGTTCCGCCGGTGCGGTCGCCGACAAGGCCAGGGTCGAGAATCGTGGGAGGTACGTTTCAAAGACTCAGCGCCGCCCTCCCCGCCGCGCTCCAGACGCTATCTTTCTGTGGCGTGTGGACACGTCCGCAAAGCACGTCGCGGTAGTGCCGCTGTAGCGGATTGTGCCGGCTGAGGCCGTGGTTGCCGCTCAGTTCCAGGGCCTTCTCGACCACCGCCAACGCGTTGTCGATGACCGCGACCTTGAGCAGCCCGGAGTCGCTGGCGGGCAACTGTCCGCAGCACGCGGCATCGAGCAGCAGGCGGTTCTGCAGGAGCAGGCCGTCGATCCCGCCGAGCGCCTCCTGCATCCTCGGCAGGCTCGCCAACGGCGCGCCGAGACTGGCCGGCACGCGCTCGCGCAGCCAGCCGACGAGCCACTCGCGGGCGCTCCCGGCGATACCGTCGTAGAGAGCGCCAAGCAACACCGCGCTAGCCTGGGCGAAGTCGCGCAGCACGGCCTGGTCCGGCGCCGGAGGCTGGTCGTGGGGATGCAGGCCGATGGCGTTTTCCAGAGGCACCGCCACCTCTTCGAAGAGCACCTCGTGGCTGCCGCTGGCGCGCATGCCCAGATGGTCCCAGCTCTCCACGATACGGATGCCTGGGCTGTCGCGGCGCACCAGCCAGGTACCCACGCGGGGGATCGGCTCGTCGCTGCGCGCCCATACCGCCAGCCAGGTCAGGCCGGGAATGCCGGTGGTGTAGAGCTTGTGCCCAGACAGCTGCCAGCCGTCGCCGACACGCCGCGCCAGCGTACCCGGCAGACCGCCGCGTGACGGCGAACCCAGCTCGGGCTCCACGCGCAGGCTATTGATCAACGCCCCCTGCTCCAGCACCTCGCGCGCCACGCGCCGCTTGAGCGCGCCGGGCCAATCGGGGTTATCGGCCAGGCGCCGCAAATGCAGGTACTGCATGCACAGCACCAGGGCCGTGGAGGGTTCGCCGCGAGCCACCGCGCCGATTACCCGGCGCAGCTCGCCGAGGCTGGCGCCGGGACCGCCGAGCGCAGGCGGCAAGGCCAGGGCGAGCAGCCCGTGGTGTCGCAGCAGGGCCAGGTTGGCATGGGGAAAATCTCCGCTGCGGTCATGGGCATCGGCGCTTTCCGCCAGTTGCCGGGTCAGTTCTGGCAGCCGTTCATCGAACGCCGCCGAGGGAGTCTGCAGGACGGCCATGGGATCAGGCCGTGGCGCGCCGGCGCTCGCGCTCGGCGACTTTGGCGCGGGTCAGCGGGATCAGCTCGCGGCCATATTCCACGGCATCGGCGAGGGGATCGAAACCGCGAATGAGGATATTGCGCACGCCCAGGTCGTAGTAGGCGAGCAGGGCGTCGGCCACCTGTTCCGCGGTACCGACCAGGGCGGTGGAGTTGTGCCCACCACCGACCAGCCTGGCGATTCCGGTCCAAAGGCGCTCGTCGAGGCGCTCGCCCTGCTCCACCGCCTTGAGCAGACGCTGGGCGCCGACGCTCTGCGGCTTGCCCTTGGGGAAGCCGGCCTCGCCCAGGCGCGCGCTGGCGCTTGCGCGTATCGCCTCGGCCTTGGCCCAGGCCTCGTCCTCCGTGCGCCCGAGGATGGGCCGGAACGACAGGCTGAATTCCACTTCGCGACCATTCGAGCGCGCCTGTTCGCGCACAGCGGAGATGGTTTCGGCGGCCTGTGCCAGGGGTTCGCCCCAGAGCATGAACACATCGGCCTGCTTGCCGGCGACCTTCAGCGCGGCTTCCGAGGAGCCGCCGAAATACACCGGAATGTGCGGTTTCTGCTGCGGACGGATGGCCGAGAAGGCGTGCTCCACGCGGTAGTGCGCGCCGTGGAAATCGAAGGGTTCGGTGCTGGTCCAGGTGCGCTTGAGCAGTTCGATGAATTCGTCGCTGCGGGCATAGCGCTGGTCGTGGTCGAGATAATCGCCGTCCTTGCGCTGGTCGGCGTCGCTGCCGCCGCTGATGATATGCACCGCCAGGCGCCCGTCGAGGAGGTGTTCGAGGGTCGCCAGCTTGCGCGCGGCCAGGGTCGGGGCGACGAAACCGGGGCGGTGCGCCAGCAGCAGACCGATCCGGGAAGTGGCCAGGCCAGCGGCGGCGGCCACCAGGAATCCATCCGGCTGGTCCGACCAGTAGCCGACCAGGATTCGATCGAAGCCGGCCTCTTCGTGGGCGCGTGCGAAAGCGGCGATGTAAGGCTTGTCGAGGATAGGTCCGACCGGCGCGAGGGTCTCCGAGGCCAGGCGATGGCCGATCATGCCGAGAAACTGGATGCTCATGGTCCGTACTCAGTGGAAGGCTTCGTTGAAGGACGTGTCGATCACCGTGGAAGTGTCGAACGGCTTGGGCAAGGCACCGGTCTGCAGCAGGAAATCCGCGGTCTCCTGGTAGTCGGTGGCGGCCTGGGCGTCTACCGGGCCGACGCTCATGCCGGCCTGGCCGATCCAATGGCGGGAGACTGCCCGGTCGAGATTGGCCTTCTGCGCCCAGAGGTCGGCGTACTGCTCCTTGTGTGCCTCGACCCAGGCCCGTGCCTTGCGCAGGCGGCCGAGGAAGTCGGCGATCTGCGCGCGCCTGGGCTCGATGGAAGCAGCGTTGGCGGCGATGCTGGACAGCCCCGGCATCAGGTCGCGGGCGGTGAGAATCGGCCGTGCGCCGGAAACCACGATCTGCTGCGAGATATACGGCTCCCACACCGGAAAGGCATCGATGCTGCCGCGCGGCAAGGCGGCGGCGGCGTCGATCGGCATCAGCTTGACGAACTCCACGTAGTCCTTCGGCAAGCCGGCTTTCTCCAGCGCGCGCAAGGTCAGTTGCTGGCTCCAGGCACCGGGCCAGTAGGCGACTTTCCTGCCCTTGAGATCGGCAATGCTGCGCACCGGAGAATCCTTCGGCACCAGCAGGGCTATGGTATCGAGGTTCTGCCGCGAGACGCCGACCAGCTTCACCGGCGCACCCTTGGCGGCGAGGAAGATGAAGCCCGAGTCGCCGAGGAAACCCAGGTCCAGCGCTCCGGCCTGCAACCCCTCGGCCACCGGCGCGGCGGACTGGAAATGCTTCCATTCGACCTGGTAAGGCGCGCCTTCGAGAACTCCCGAGGCCTCCATTGAAGCCCGCACGTTGTAGTAGTTCTGGTCGCCCACACGCAACGTCGGCAGGTCTGCGGCCTGGGCCAGGGAGGCACCGAGCAGAAGCGTGGCGAAGCTGGTTAGCAGGTATTGCTTGAGTTTCATCGGAGCTCCTCAACCGGCGTGCCGCAACAGCGGCAGGCGGGCGATATGGTCATGTATGGCGGGAATCAGGCCCTGGCCGTAGCGCACGGCGTCGCCGAGCGGATCGAAGCCTCGAATCAGGAAGGTCGAGACGCCCAGCCGGTAGTACTCGCCAAGCGCAGCGGCAACCTGCTCGGGGGTGCCTACCAGGGCGGTGGAGTTCCAGCGCGCCCCGGTCAGCCGGGCCACGCCGGTCCACAAACGGCTGTCGAGCACCTCGCCCTGCTCGGCGGCGGCCAGCAGGCGCTGCGAACCGACGTTCTGCGGCTGGTGGTCGCGCAGCGGCAGACCGAGGCGCGCACGGTTCTCGCGGACCTGTTCGAGCACCTCGGCGGCACGCTTCCAGGCGGCCTCCTCGGTATCCGCGACGATCGGCCGGAATGACACCGAGAAGCGCGGATCGCGTCCCTGGGCCTTGGCGGCGGCGCGCACTCGGCGGATATGCCCGTCGACCGCGGCCAGCGGCTCGCCCCAGAGCATGTAGGTGTCGGCGTGCCTGGCGGCGACCTCGATGGCTGCGTCGGAGGAGCCACTGAAATAGATCGGTATGTGCGGCGACTGGCGCGGGCGCACCGCTGGCGAGGCGCCCTGGAAACGATAGAACTCGCCGTCGAAATCCACCGGTCCCGTGGCGGTCCAGATAGCACGCAGGGCTTGCAGGTATTCGTCGGTACGGGCGTAGCGGCGGTCATGGTCGAGGTAGTCGCCATCGCGCGCGAGGTCCTCGTCGTTACCACCACTGACTACGTTCAGGGCCAGGCGGCCCTCGCTGAACTGATCCAGGGTGGCCAGTTGGCGTGCCGCCAGCGGCGCTGCGATCACCCCCGGGCGATAGGCCAGGAGAACGCCAAGGCGCCGGGTGGCAGCGGCGACGAAGGAACTGACCACCGCGCCCTCGGCGGCATTGCTGAAATACCCCACCAGCACCCGGTCGAAGCCGGCGTCCTCATGGGCCTGGGCGAAACGCCGGACGAAACCGGCGTCCACAGCCTCCCCCAACGGCTGGTCCACCTCGGAACTCGGTGTGGCGGTGATCATGCCGAGAATTTCCACGCTCACGCTGTTGCCCTCGCCTGGGCCGCTCGACTGATAAGGTTGGCGGCTGTCGTTATAAGAAAAACATCTGCATGGGTGCTTTTCTTAGAAGCTACAGGCTGAAACTACATGATGGAAATTCATTTTTGTCATATCTTAATATGCTAAACACGCATATTTAGCTTTTCCGTCTTTGCGTTTCCCAAGGCGGACACTATGCGTAGCCGCCCTCGCTCCCTCTTCCCTCTGAAGCGAAAAGGGGCTCGCAGGGGAATGTTGATCCCGACTGCAGCCCCTTCTCATTCACGCTCCCGTCTCCCGGGGATCTCCCGGCGCCGCTACTCAACCGGCTTGCATATCCAACCCCTCGGCCACCGCCCTGCCGAACAGCCGTGCCGGCGTCTCCAGATTGCCCAGCAGGCGCGGACGCACCAGCCAGAGCTGGATCAGCGGCTGGAAATCCTCCAATTGCAGCACCTGCAACTGATCGCGGTAGCGGCTACGCGCCAGGGCCGGCGCCGGCACCAGGCCGAGACCCCGGCCCGCGGCGACCAGGCCCAGTTGCAGCTCGCTGCCGAAAGTCTCGAGGTTCAGTTGCAGGCCCAGGCCCTGATCGGCCAGGGCCCGTTGCAGGCCGGCACGGAAGCCGCAGCCATCGGGGTTGAGCACCCAGCCATGGTGGTAGCAATCGAGCAGGCGTCGCGCCTGGATGGCACTGTCGCGGGCGACCACCACGCAGAGTTCCATGCGCCCTAGGGGCGTGGCGCCGAGTTCTTCGGGGAACACCTTGCTTGGCGGAAACAACACCACTGCCGCGTCCAGTTCGGCATTCTCCAGGCGCGCCAGCAAATGGCTGCCCCAGCCAGTGCCGACCTGCGCGCGCAGCTCCGGGTACTCGTCGGCCAGCCGCCGAAGGGCATCCAGCAACACCACCTCGCCGATACTCTGCGGCACGCCCAGGCGCAGCACGCCACTTGGTGTGGCGTCGCCGGCCACCAGTTCGCGCAGGCCATCCACCTCGCGCAGCACCCGCCGGCACTGTTCGTAGACCCGCAGTCCGCTGGCGGTGGGTTTGAGCGGCTTGGTATTGCGGTCCAGCAATGCCACTCCGAGGGACTCCTCCAGGCTCTGTACCCGCCGGGTGATCGCAGACTGGGTCAGGCCCAGGCTCTCGGCGGCCTGGCTCAGGGAAGCGTTGCGGATCACCGCGACGAAGGCGTCGATGTCATCGATTTTCATGGGGCCGGCACCAATTGCATTTCTCGCATATTAGCTTAGATTCAAAATGCATTTCAGGAATAAAAAAGCGTTTGCTACCGTACCGCCAGAACTTCCCGGAGTGAATCCCCGCATGTCATCCATCCTGCGCCTCGACCGCCTGCGCCAGTTCATCGGCGAGCTGGCGACACTGCTCGACAGCCGTCCCGACGAATCCACCCTGCTCACCCAAGCCCCCCCCCTGCTGGCCGAGCTGGTGCGCCAGGACGACTGGCTGCCGGAAGACTGCGCCCGCCCCGATCCACAGCGCTACCAACAGTACCTGCTGCATGTCGACTCACGGCAGCGCTTCTCGGTGGTCAGCTTCGTCTGGGGGCCGGGCCAGATCACACCGGTACACGATCATCGGGTCTGGGGCCTGATCGGCATGCTCCGCGGGGCCGAATACTCGCAGCCGTACGCCTTCGATGCGGGGGGGCGTCCGCATCCCAGCGGAGCCCGTCGACGCCTGGAGCCCGGCGAGGTCGAAGCGCTGTCGCCACGCATTGGCGACGTGCACCAGGTGAGCAACGCCTTCAGCGACCGCACATCCATCAGTATCCACGTCTACGGCGCCAATATCGGTGCGGTACGGCGTGCCGTGTTCAGCGCCGAAGGTGAGGAAAAACCCTTCATTTCCGGCTATTCCAACAGCCGCTTGCCCAATATCTGGGACCTGTCGAAAGAGAACCACGCATGAGCCAGATCGCCGTACGCACCTTCCACGATATCCGCGCCGCTCTCCTCGCCCGCCGGGAGCTGGCGCTGCTCGACGTGCGCGAAGAGGACCCGTTCGCCCAGGCCCATCCCCTGTTCGCCGTCAACCTGCCGCTGTCCAGGCTGGAACTGGAGATCCATGCCCGGGTGCCGCGCCGCGACACGCCGATTACCGTCTACGACGACGGCGAAGGCCTGGCGCCGGTCGCCGCGCAACGCCTCCTCGACCTCGGCTACAGCGACGTGGCCTTGCTCGATGGCGGCCTGTCCGGTTGGCGCAACGCCGGCGGCGAGCTGTTCAGGGATGTGAACGTGCCGAGCAAGGCCTTCGGCGAACTGGTGGAGGCCGAGCGCCACACGCCATCGCTGGCCGCGGAGGAAGTACAGACTTTGCTCGACGCCAGGGCCGACGCGGTGATCCTGGATGCCCGTCGTTTCGACGAATACCAGACCATGAGTATCCCCGGCGGCATCAGCGTGCCCGGCGCCGAACTGGTGCTGCGCGTCGCCGAACTGGCGCCGGACCCGCGCACCCGGGTGATAGTCAACTGTGCCGGGCGCACTCGTAGCATCATCGGTACCCAGTCGCTGCTCAACGCCGGCATCCCCAACCCGGTGGCGGCATTACGCAACGGCACCATCGGCTGGACGCTGGCCGGTCAGCAACTGGAACACGGCCAGACGCGACGCTTCGGTGCGATCTCGCAGGACACTCGCAAGGCCGCCGCCCAGCGCGCCCGTGCCGTCGCCGACCGCGCCGGCGTCGAACGCCTCGACCTGGCCGGTCTGGCCCAATGGCAGGACGAGCACGACCGCACCACCTACCTGCTCGACGTACGCACGCCCGAGGAATACGAAGCCGGTCACCTGCCTGGCTCCCGCTCCACGCCCGGTGGCCAGCTGGTTCAGGAAACCGACCATGTCGCCAGCGTGCGCGGCGCGCGCCTGGTACTGGTGGACGACGATGGCGTACGCGCCAACATGAGCGCCTCCTGGCTGGCCCAGATGGGCTGGCAGGTCGCGGTACTGGACGGACTCTCCGACGCCGACTTCAGCGAGAGGGGCGCCTGGAGCGCGCCGCTGCCGGGGCAACCCCGGGCCGACACCATCGACCCGACCACCCTCGCCGCCTGGCTGGGCGAACCGGGCACCCGGGTGCTCGACTTCACCGCCAGCGCCAACTATGCGAAACGCCACATCCCCGGCGCCGCCTGGGTATTGCGCAGCCAGTTGAAGCAGGCACTGGAACGGCTGGGCACGGCCGAGCGCTACGTACTCACCTGCGGCAGCAGCCTGCTGGCGCGCTTCGCCGTGGCGGAAGTCCAGGCACTCAGCGGCAAGCCGGTGTTCCTTCTCGACGGCGGCACCAACGCCTGGGTCGCCGCGGGCCTGCCGACGGAAGACGGCGAAAGCCTGTTGGCGTCGCCGCGCATCGACCGCTACCGCCGCCCCTACGAAGGTACCGACAATCCGCGCGAAGCGATGCAGGGCTACCTGGACTGGGAGTTCGGCCTGGTGGAACAACTCGGTCGCGACGGAACCCACGGCTTCTTCGTGATCTGAAGCCATTACCCGACGAAATCGGAGAGTCATCGAATCGACGCCGGGCAGGCTGCGGAAACGATCCGGAAGTGCGGAAGAGCGGCGCCCCGAAAATGCAAAAGCCCCGCTCAGCGGGGCTTTTCAGTACGCGGATATGGCGGAGGCGGTGAGATTCGAACTCACGGAAGAGTCTCCCCTTCGACGGTTTTCAAGACCGTTGCCTTAAACCACTCGGCCACACCTCCGCATCGCGGGGCGCCATAGTACCGGATAGCAACACACTGTCAAACTCTATCGATTGGCCCTGGCAGAGGCTTTGCTATCATGCCCATCAGTACGTCATGGACCCGTTCCCGTTAAGGAGTACCCACACCATGCAAGAACAGCAATATCAGCTGAACTCCGCCGTCGCGGAACAGCGTGAAGTCAGCGGCGTTCTGCGCAATACCTACGGCCTGCTGGCACTCACCCTGGCCTTCAGCGGCCTGGTGGCCTACGTTTCGCAGCAGATGCGCCTGCCCTATCCGAACGTGTTCGTGGTGCTGATCGGCTTCTACGGCCTGTTCTTCCTTACCGTGAAGCTGCGCAACAGCGCCTGGGGCCTGGTCAGCACCTTCGCCCTGACCGGCTTCATGGGCTACACGCTCGGCCCGATCCTCAACATGTACCTCGGCCTGCCCAACGGCGGCAGCGTCATCACTTCGGCGTTCGCCATGACCGCCCTGGTGTTCTTCGGCCTGTCCGCCTATGTGCTGACCACCCGCAAGGACATGAGCTTCCTGTCCGGCTTCATCACCGCCGGCTTCTTCGTCCTGCTGGGCGCCGTGCTGGTATCGCTGTTCTTCCAGATCAGTGGCCTGCAACTGGCGATCAGCGCCGGCTTCGTCCTGTTCTCCTCGGCGATGATCCTCTACCAGACCAGCGCGATCATCCACGGCGGCGAACGCAACTACATCATGGCCACCATCAGCCTGTACGTGTCGATCTACAACCTGTTCATCAGCCTGTTGCAGATCTTCGGCATCGCCGGCGGCGACGACTGATAGAAAGCGCCTCCGGAAAAGCCCGTCCCCGCGACGGGCTTTTTCATTTGCGGACCGGCAAAACACAGGCATTGGTTTATCATTCGAAGAAATCCTTCGCGTATCGCAGCATGAAATTCGCCATCGCCCTATTCGCCCCCCCCCACTCCCCCGCCGCCCGCCGCGCGCTGCGCTTCAGCGAAGCCGCGCTGGCCGGCGGGCACGAAATCGTCCGCCTGTTCCTCTACCAGGACGGCGTGCACAGCGCCTCGGCCAACGTCGTGAGCGGCCAGGACGAGTTCGACCTGCCCGCCGCCTGGCGCGAGTTGGTCGAGCGCAACGGCCTGGACGCCGTGGTCTGCATCGCCGCCGCCCTTCGCCGCGGCGTGCTGAACGCCGAGGAAGCCGAACGCTACGGCCGTCCCGGCGCCAACCTTGGCGCACCATGGGAACTGTCCGGACTCGGCCAGTTGCACGAGGCGGCGCAAACCGCGGACCGCCTGGTCTGCTTCGGAGGCGACCGATGAGCCAGTCGCTGCTGATCATCAGCCGCCAGTCGCCCTGGTCCGGCCCGAGCGCCCGCGAGGCGCTGGACATAGCCCTGGCCGGCGGCGCCTTCGATCTACCGGTCGGCATGCTGTTCCTCGACGACGGCGCGTTCCAGCTGGCTCCCGGCCAGCATCCTGCGCACCTGCAGCAGAAGGACCTGCAGGCCAACCTGCAGGCCCTGCCGATGTTCGGCGTGGACGACCTCTACGTCTCGGCCCGCAGCCTGCGCGAGCGTGGCCTGGCGGAAGAGCGCCTGGCCCTCGCGGTCGAGGTGCTCGACGACCAGGCCCTGCGCGACCTGCTGCAACGCTACGACCAGGTGATTACCCTCTGATGGCCACGACCCTCCACGTACTGTCCCGCTCGCCGTTCAATGACGGCCGCCTGGGCAGTTGCCTGTACCTGCTCAACCCCGGCGACGGCCTGCTGCTCTGCGGCGACGCCGTGCACGCCTTGCTGGCCGGCAGCCACGCCTGCCAGGCCCTGGAACTGATGCCGGCGGAAATCGAACTGTTCGCCCTGCTGGAAGACCTCCAGGCGCGCGGTATCGAGGACGTCCCCGCTCGCCTGGTGGCGGTGGACTACCCCGGCTTCGTCGAACTCGCCACCCGCTTCGACAAGGTCAACAGTTGGCTATGACGCTCCTTACGCTGGAAGGCCGGGAAATCCGGCTGGACAAGGACGGCTACCTCGCCGCCCTCGACGATTGGTCGGAGCCGGTGGCGGAAGCCCTGGCCGCCCGCGAGGAGCTGGCCCTGACCGCCGAGCACTGGGAGATTCTCCAACTGCTCCGCGAGTTCTATGCGGAGTTCCAGCTGTCTCCGGCCAACCGCCCGCTGATCAAGTACGTCGCCCAGCGACTGGGGCCGGACAAGGGCAACAGCCTGCACCTCAACCACCTGTTCAAGGGCGCCCCGGCCAAGCTTGGCGCGAAGCTGGCCGGCCTGCCGAAACCGAGCAACTGTCTATGACTCTCTCGACTCCCGCCGAACATCCGTTCGCCCAGTTCGTCCGCATCCTCGGCAAAGGCAAGCGCGGAGCGCGCAGCCTGACCCGGGAGGAAGCCCGCGAGGCCCTCGGCATGATCCTCGACGGCAGGGTCGAGGACACCCAGCTGGGCGCCTTCCTCATGCTCCTGCGGCACAAGGAGGAAAGCAGCGAGGAACTGGCCGGTTTCACCGAGGCGGTGCGCGAGCGCCTGCAAGTCCCGTCCTTGCGCGTCGACCTCGACTGGCCCAGTTACGCCGGCAAGAAGCGCCACCTGCCCTGGTACCTGCTGGCCGCCAAGTGCCTGGCCGGCCATGGCGTGCGCATCCTCATGCACGGCGGCGGCGCGCATACCGCCGGACGCCTGTACAGCGAACAGTTGCTGGCGGCGCTGGAGATCCCGCTCTGCCACGACTGGCTGCAGGTAGAACAGGCCCTGGAGCGCGGCCACCTGGCGTTCATTCCGCTCGGCGCCTGGATGCCGGTGCTGCAACGTATGATCGATCTGCGCAATACCCTCGGTCTGCGCTCGCCGATCCATTCGCTGGTTCGCCTGCTCAACCCCCTGAATGCGGATTGCATCCTGCAGAGCATCTTCCACCCCGGTTACCAGGAAACCCACCGCGAGGCCAGCCGCCTGCTCGGCGACCGGGCCATCGTCATCAAGGGCGAAGGCGGCGAGATCGAAGTCAACCCGGACGTCGTCGCCCACCTGTATGGTTGCGACCAGGGCGAAGCCTGGGACGAGGAATGGCCGGCATTGTCGACGCACCGGCACATGAAGCCGGAACAGCTCGACCCGGGTTTCCTTCGGGCCGTCTGGGACGGCCGCGAAGGCGACGCCTATGGCCACCTGGCGGTGCTCTCCAGCATGGCCCTGGCGCTACGGGCCCTTGGCAAGAATCGCGAAGAAGCCTTCAAGGAAGCCGCACACTACTGGGCGACCCGAAACGAATCGATCTGATCGATACGAATAGCCCTTTATTTATATAAATTTATCGATCAACCGACACTAGACTGTTCCTCCAACGACGTATGGAGGAACCCGCTCATGGGACAGTTGATCGATGGCCGCTGGCACGACCAGTGGTATGACACACAGAAAGACGGCCGCTTCCAGCGCGAAAACGCCCAGCGCCGCCATTGGCTGGGCGAGCCGGCGTTCCCCGCCGAGGGCGGGCGCTACCATCTCTATGTCTCGCTGGCCTGCCCCTGGGCCCATCGGACCCTGATCGTGCGCAAGCTGAAGGGGCTGGAGTCGCTGGTGGATGTTTCGGTGGTCAGTTGGCTGATGCGCGAGAACGGCTGGACCTTCGACCCCGCCCACGGCTCCACTGGCGATCGCCTCGACGGCCTGGCCTTTCTGCACCAGCGCTATACCCGCGACGACCCGCACTACAGCGGCCGGGTCACGGTGCCGCTGCTGTGGGACAAGCAGGCGCAGAAGATCGTCAACAACGAATCAGCCGATATCGTCCGCATCTTCAACAGCGCCTTCGACGCCATCGGCGCCAACGCGCTGGACTTCTACCCGGAGCCGCTGCGCGAGGAGATCGAACGCCTCAACGGACGCATCTATCCGGCGGTCAACAACGGCGTGTACCGTGCCGGCTTCGCCACTCGCCAGGACGCCTACGAGGAGGCCTTCGTCCAGTTGTTCGAGGAGCTGGACTACCTGGAAGGCTTGCTCGGCGAACGCCGCTACCTGGCCGGCGAATACCTGACCGAGGCCGATATCCGCCTGTTCACCACCCTGGTGCGCTTCGATGCGGTGTACCACGGACACTTCAAATGCAACCTGCGGCGCATCGAAGACTACCCGAATCTCTCCGGCTGGCTGCGCGAGCTGTACCAACGCCCGGGCATCGGCGAGACAGTGGACTTCGAACATATCAAGGGGCACTACTACGCCAGCCACCGTACCATCAACCCGACCGGGATAGTACCGCTGGGCCCGCGCCTCGACCTGGCGCGCGCGCCAGGCCGGGAACGACTTCCCGGCAAGGGCATCTGGGGAGAAGGCTGAAGGCTCAGGCGTCCTCGCGGGCGCCTTCGAACCAGGCCAGCTTGTCGCGCAGTTGCACGACTTCGCCGACGATCACCAGGGTCGGCGCATGCACTTCGTGCTCGGCCACCAGCTGCGGCAGGTTTTCCAGGGTTCCGGTGAATACCCGCTGCTGGACGGTGGTCCCCTGCTGGATCAGCGCCGCCGGGGTCTGCGCGGAGCGACCGTGGGCGACCAGTTGCTCGCAGATCACCGGCAATCCCACCAGGCCCATGTAGAACACCAGGGTCTGGCCAGGCGCTACCAGGTCCTGCCACGGCAGGTCGGTGGTGCCGTCCTTCAGGTGACCGGTGACGAAACGAACCGATTGCGCATGGTCGCGATGAGTCAGCGGAATCCCGGCGTAGGCCGCGCAGCCGCTGGCCGCAGTGATTCCCGGCACGACCTGGAAAGGTATGCCGTGGGCAGCCAGTTCGTCGATTTCCTCACCGCCGCGGCCGAAGATGAACGGGTCGCCGCCCTTCAGGCGCAGCACGCGCTTGCCCTGGCTGGCCAGCTCCACCAGCAGGCGGTTGATCCGATCCTGCGGCACCGCATGTTCGGCGCGGCGCTTGCCGACGTACAGACGTTCGGCATCGCGGCGGCATAATTCGAGGATCGAAGGCGCCACCAGGCGATCGTAGAGCACCACGTCGGCCTGCTGCATCAGGCGCAGGGCACGGAACGTCAGCAGGTCCGGATCCCCCGGCCCGGCCCCGACCAGATATACCTCGCCCGTGGCTATGTGCGCGAGGCCACCGGCCAGGCGCTCTTCCAGGAGACGCTCGGCTTCCGCCGGGCGGCCGGCCAGGACACGTTCGGCGATCTCGCCCTGGAACAGGTTTTCCCAGAACACCCGGCGCTGCTGCAGGTCGGGTAGCAATTCCTTGACCCGGTGGCGGAAGCGGCTGGCGAGTCCGGCCAGTTGCCCGTAGGTCGAGGGAATCCAGGTTTCCAGCTTGGCCCGGATCAGCCGCGCCAGCACGGGTGCGTCGCCGCCGCTGGAGACCGCCACCACCAGCGGCGAACGGTCGACGATAGCCGGGAAGATCACGCTGCACAGGGCCGGCGCGTCCACCACGTTGACCGGTATCCCGCGCGCATTGGCCGCTCGCGACACCTCGGCGTTCAGCGGTTCGTCGTCGGTGGCGGCGATGATCAGGGCGCAGCCGGGCTGGTCGCCGTCCTGGTAGTCGCGTTCGAGCAGCTCGCCGCCGCCCTGCTCCACCAGATGCCGCAGTTCGATGTGGATCTGCGGCGCGACCACGCGCAGGCGCGCGCCGGCGTCGGCCAGCAGGCGCGCCTTGCGCAGGGCGACTTCGCCGCCGCCGACCACCAGCGCGAGGCGCCCTTGCAAGGAGTGGAACAGCGGCAGGAAATCCATGTCAGTCGATCACCTCGATGCCAGCCATGTAGGGCTTGAGGACTTCCGGCACACGGATCGAGCCGTCCGCCTGCTGGTAGTTCTCCAGCACCGCCACCAGGGTGCGGCCGACGGCCAGGCCGGAGCCGTTGAGGGTGTGCACCAGCTCGGGCTTGCCGGTTTCCGGATTGCGGTAGCGGGCCTGCATGCGCCGGGCCTGGAAGTCGCCGCAGTTGGAGCAGGAGGAAATCTCGCGGTACTTGTCCTGGCTGGGAACCCAGACTTCCAGGTCGTAGGTCTTGGTCGCACCGAAGCCCATGTCGCCGGTGCACAGCGCCAGCACCCGATACGGCAGCTCGAGCAGTTGCAGGACGCGCTCGGCGTTGGCGGTCAGGCCTTCCAGCGCCTCGTAGGAGGTGGCCGGATCGACGATCTGCACCATCTCCACCTTGTCGAACTGGTGCTGGCGGATCATGCCGCGGGTATCGCGCCCGGAGGCACCAGCCTCGCTGCGGAAGCACGGGGTATGGGCGACGAACTTCAGCGGCAACTGCTTGGCATCGAGGATCTGCCCGGAGACGATGTTGGTCAGCGAAACCTCGGCGGTCGGGATCAGGTAGAGGTCGGCTTCGCCGTCGCGGCCGATCTTGAACAGGTCCTCCTCGAACTTCGGCAACTGGCCGGTGCCTTGCAGCGCCGGAGCCTGGACGAGATAGGGGGTGTAGGCCTCCTCGTAGCCATGCTCGGCGGTATGCAGGTTGATCATGAACTGCGCCAGGGCGCGATGCAGGCGGGCGATCGGGCCGCGCATGAGGGCGAAGCGCGCGCCGGAAAGCTTGGCGGCGGTCTCGAAATCCAGCCAGCCGTGCCGTTCACCGAGGGCGACATGGTCCTTGACCTCGAAATCGAAGGTCTTCGGCGTGCCCCAGCGACGCACTTCGACGTTGGCGTCCTCGTCGGCACCGACCGGCACCGACTCGTGCGGCAGGTTGGGAATGCCCAGCAGCATGGCATCCAGTTCGCCCTGGATGGCGTCCAACTGGCGCTTGCCTTCCTCCAGTTCGGAGCCCATGCGGTCGACATCGGCCAGCAGCGGCGCGATGTCCTCGCCACGCTGCTTGGCCTGGCCGATCGCCTTGGAGCGCGCGTTGCGCTCGGCCTGCAACTGCTCGGTACGGGTCTGTACCGACTTGCGCTGCTCTTCCAGCGCTTCGATGCGCGCGACATCCAGTTGGAAGCCACGGGTGGCCAGGCGGGCAGCCACTTCTTGCGGCTGGGTGCGTACCAGTTTGGGATCGAGCATGCTCTTTTCTCGTCTCGTGTCGGTTATCGGCGGCTCGTGGCCCGGTTGGCGCTTCGCCGGCCCCGGCGACGTCATCGACGCCGTCACGGAAGCCTGGCTAGCTCCGCCGAGCCCATACCGCTCAGGATTTTCTGCGTTGGCGGGGGCTGGTGCGATCCAGCTCGGCCAGGTGTTCCAGCTTGTCGCGGATCTTCAGTTCCAGGCCCCTCGGCACCGGTTGATAGTAACGCCGCGGCTCCAGATCCTCGGGGAAATAATCCTCTCCGGCGGCATAGGCATCCGGCTCGTCGTGGGCGTAGCGGTATTCCTCGCCGTAGCCGAGGCTCTTCATCAATTTGGTCGGCGCGTTGCGCAAGTGCAATGGCACTTCCCGCGAGCCGCTTTCGGCGACGTCGCGCATCGCCGCGTTGAACGCGCTGTACACCGCATTGCTCTTCGGCGCACAGGCCAGGTAGACGATGGCCTGGGCCACCGCCAGCTCGCCTTCGGGGCTGCCCAGGCGCTCCTGCACGTCCCAGGCCGACAGGCATAGGCCGAGTGCGCGAGGATCGGCGTTGCCAACCTCCTCGCTGGCCATGCGCACCACCCGCCGGGCGATGTACAGGGGATCGCAGCCGCCGTCGAGCATGCGCGCGAACCAATAGAGTGCCGCGTCGGGATTGGAGCCACGCACCGACTTGTGCAGCGCGCTGATCTGGTCGTAGAACGCCTCGCCGCCCTTGTCGAAACGCCGGCGGGTATCGCCGAGCAGATTCTGCAGCAGTTCGGGACTGATCTCGCTGCCGTCCTCGGCGAGGTCGGCAGCGTTCTCCAGCAGGTTCAGCAGGCGCCGCCCATCGCCGTCGGCGGCGGCCAGGAGAACCTGGAAGCTCTCCTCCGGCAGGCTCAGGTTGCGCTTGCCGAGGCCCTTGTCCTCGTTCAGCGCGCGGCCCACCAGCTTGCGCAGGGCGGCTTCGTCGAGGCTCTTGAGGACATACACGCGAGCCCGCGAGAGCAGCGCGTTGTTCAACTCGAAGGACGGGTTCTCGGTGGTCGCGCCAATGAAGATCAGCGTGCCGTCTTCCACATAGGGCAGGAAGGCATCCTGCTGGCTCTTGTTGAAGCGGTGCACCTCGTCGACGAACAGGATGGTCCGGCGCCCATATTGCGCGGCGTGCTGCTTGGCCACCTCGACCGCCTGGCGGATCTCCTTGACCCCGGACAGCACCGCGGAAATGGTCTCGAAATGGGCATCCGACACCTGCGCCAGCAGCCGCGCCAGGGTGGTCTTGCCGACTCCCGGCGGGCCCCAGAAGATCATCGAGTGCAGCGCGCCCTGCTCCAGCGCCTCGCGCAAGGGCTTGCCGCGGGCCAGCAGGTGTTCCTGCCCCACGTACTCGTCCAGGTTTGCGGGCCTCAGCCGTGCCGCCAGGGGCTGCGCGACGGGCTCGCTGCGGAACAGATCCACGGCTTGCGCTTACTCCTGGATCACGTCGACGCCCGGCGGAACGTCGAAGGTGAATTGCTTGGCATCCAGCGCCTCGTTCATCTTCACGTCGAAGAACAGGATGTTGGTGCGCTGGCCGACGCCATCGATCATCTGCATGTCGTTCACCTTGCCGCTGCGGAACGACAGGCGCAAGGTGTCGAAGAGGGTGTCCTTGGTCTTCGGCTTGAGCACGAAATCGACTACGTTGCCGCCTTCCTTGTAGGTGATGGCGAAGCTTTCGCTGATCTTCGAGATGTCGCCGGAGAGCAGCAGCGCCGGCGTCTGGGTCAGGCGCTGATCGAGCTTCTGGATGGTCACCTGCTCCAGGTCCGGGTCGTACAGCCAGACCTTCTCGCCGTTGGAAATGAGCAATTGCTCGTTCGGCGCATCGGTATGCCAGCGGAACAGTCCCGGCCGCTTCAGGCTCAGTTGGCCGGCGGTTTCCTGCAGGCGCGTGCCGCTACCGTCCAGGGTCAGCTGGGAAAAACGCGCGGTCAGGGTCTGGGCCTTGTTCAGCAGGCCGGTCAGGCGCTGGACGGCGGCGCTGTCGTCGGCATGGGCCAGCGAAGCGCCCATGGCCAGGGCGGCAACGAACAACGTGCGGATCAGTCGCATCGGAATCCTCTAAAACCTGTCGGGTTCAATCACGAACCGGCGCCGGCGCGATGACTTCGCGGGAGCCGTTGGTATTCATCGGGGTGACCACGCCGGCCATCTCCATCGCCTCGATCATCCGCGCGGCGCGGTTGTAGCCGATCTTCAGCTTGCGTTGCACGGCGGAGATCGATGCCCGGCGACTCTCGGTGACGAAACGTACCGCCTCGTCGTAGAGCGGGTCGTCCTCGCTGCCTTCGCCGGAGCCGTCGCCGCCATCGAAGGAACCGCCACCGCCGCCGCCTTCGTCGACGCCAGCGAGGATGTCCTCGATGTAGTCGGGCGCGCCGCGCAGCTTCCAGGCCTCGACCACCCGGTGCACCTCGTCGTCGGAAACGAAGGCGCCGTGTACGCGAATCGGCAGGCCTGTGCCCGGCGGCAGGTAGAGCATGTCGCCGTGGCCGAGCAGTTGCTCGGCACCACCCTGGTCGAGGATGGTGCGCGAGTCGATCTTGCTGGAGACCTGGAAGGCGATCCGGGTCGGGATGTTGGCCTTGATCAGGCCGGTGATCACGTCCACCGACGGCCGCTGGGTCGCCAGGATCAGGTGGATACCGGCCGCCCGCGCCTTCTGCGCGATACGGGCGATAAGCTCCTCGACCTTCTTGCCGACGATCATCATCATGTCGGCGAATTCGTCGACCACCACCACGATGGTCGGCAGGGTGCTCAGCTGCGGCGGCTCGTCGTCCGGGCTTTCGCGACGGAACAGCGGGTCGGTCAGCGGCGTGCCGGCCTCCTCGGCGTCCTTCACCTTGCGGTTGAAGCCAGCCAGGTTGCGCACGCCCATGGCCGCCATCAGGCGGTAGCGCCGCTCCATCTCCGCCACGCTCCAGCGCAGGGCGTTGGCGGCTTCCTTCATGTCGGTGACCACCGGACAGAGCAGGTGCGGGATCCCTTCGTAGATCGACAGTTCGAGCATCTTCGGGTCGATCATGATCAGTCGCGCCTCGCTCGGCGTGGACTTGAACAGGATCGACAGGAGCATGGCGTTGACCCCCACCGACTTACCGGAGCCGGTGGTACCGGCCACCAGCAGGTGCGGCATCTTCGCCAGGTCGGTGATGATCGGCCGACCGCCGATGTCGTGGCCCAGGGCCAGCGGCACGGTGGACTTGTGCTCGTCGTACTCCGGCGACGACAGCACTTCGGAGAAGCGCACCATCTGCCGGTCTTCATTGGGAATCTCGATGCCGACGGTGGTCTTGCCGGGAATCACTTCCACCACCCGCACGCTGATCACCGCTAACGAGCGCGCCAGGTCCTTGGCCAGGTTGGAAATGCGGCTGACCTTGACCCCCGCCGCGGGCTGGATCTCGAAACGGGTGATCACGGGGCCCGGATGCACCGAATCCACGCTGACCTCGACGCCGAACTCCTTCAGCTTGATCTCCAGCAGGCGCGACATCGCCTCCAGCGACTCGGGCGAGTAGCTCTTCTGCTTCACTTCCGCCGGGTCGAGCAGCGACAGCGGCGGCAGGGTGCCCTCCACCGCCGTATCGACGAACAGCGGCGCCTGCTTCTCTTTCAGCACGCGCTTGCTCGGCTCCGGGGCCTTCGGCGGCGGTGGCGGATCGATCTTCGGCGGCGGGCGCTTCTCCCGCTCGCTCATGTGCTTGGCCAGGGCCTCTTCGCGTTCCAGCAGGCGCTCCTTGGCCTTGGACTGTTCGCGGCGGTCCGGCACGCTCGGCGCCACCACCTCGGCGACACGCTCGTCGACCTCGCGCAGTTGCGCGACCAGTTGCTTGCGCTCGGCGCGCGCGCCCATCCAGCGATTGAAGGCGTTCTGGATCAGTTCGAAGAAGTCCAGGGTGATCTTGCCGGTGACATCCATCACCTTGAACCAGGAGAGGTCGGCGAACACCGTCAGGCCGAAGAGGAACAGGGCGAAGAACACCAGCGTGCTGCCCTGCACGTTCAGCGCATCCACCGCGACGCGGCCCAGGCTCTGGCCGATGGCGCCGCCGGCCGAGGCGCTGGCCGGCATGTGGCCGCTGGCGTGGAAATGGATGTAGGCCAGTGCCGAGCCGGCCAGGATCAGGAAGATCAGCCCGACCAGGCGCCAGGAAAACAGCC
Source organism: Pseudomonas sp. CP-1 (assembly GCF_021213715.1). NCBI lineage: Bacteria > Pseudomonadati > Pseudomonadota > Gammaproteobacteria > Pseudomonadales > Pseudomonadaceae > Pseudomonas > Pseudomonas sp. CP-1. Next base: position 77,336 of record NZ_JAJQKY010000022.1, on the reverse strand, counting down.
AGGTGTTCCATTCCCACGGCAGGTTGCGGCGGCGGAATACCTGCCAGGTCTTGATGCCCAGCAACAGCGGAAAGAGGTAGGCGAAGTAGCCGAGCGTCATGAACAGGATATCGGCGGATACCGCACCGAGCCGACCGGCGGCATTCTGCACCTGGTCAACCTGGCTCGAGTGACTCCAGCTCGGATCGGCCGGGTCATAGGTGAGCAGAGCCATCCACAAGTAGAGGCAGAGCGCGCCCAGCGCGATCAGGACCCCTTCCTTCAGGCGGGAATGCAGTTGCTGACGCCATGCGGCGGCATGGCTCGCGGTGGTCGAATCCTTCAAATCGCTATTTTTCCTGCGCACGGCTGGTGCTTTAGAAGCTGTCTTGGTCAAAACGCGCCTATTGTACGGCTTTAGGGAAACTCTGAAAAATCACACCCGAAATCAGCGGCAATCCGTGCGTGGCTGATCCCGGCCCCGGGGTTTTGCCGGCCTTTTGCGGATAGGTGTAGCATAGCCGGCAGAACTCTTCAGGCGGCTCCATTGGAGCACGCATTTTCTTATGTGACAAAGGCTTATGGAGTCTTTTTATGAGTGAAGTCAAGCATTCGCGCCTCATCATCCTGGGCTCCGGTCCGGCCGGCTATACCGCCGCCGTGTACGCCGCACGCGCCAATCTCAAGCCAGTGGTGATCACCGGCATCCAGCCAGGCGGCCAGCTGACCACCACCACCGAAGTCGACAACTGGCCGGGCGACGTCGAAGGCCTTACCGGCCCGGCGCTGATGACCCGCATGCAGCAGCACGCCGAGCGTTTCGACACCGAGATCGTCTACGACCACATCCACACCGCCGAGTTGCAACAGCGCCCCTTCACACTGAAGGGCGATAGTGGCACTTATACCTGCGATGCATTGATCATTGCCACCGGTGCCTCCGCGCAATACCTGGGCATGTCGTCGGAAGAAGCCTTCATGGGCAAGGGCGTTTCCGCCTGCGCCACCTGCGACGGCTTCTTCTACCGCAACCAGGTGGTCTGCGTGGTCGGCGGCGGCAATACCGCCGTCGAGGAAGCGCTGTACCTGGCCAACATCGCCAAGGAAGTCCACCTGATCCACCGTCGCGACAAGCTGCGTTCGGAGAAAATCCTCCAGGACAAGCTGTTCGACAAGGCCGAGAACGGCAACGTGCGCCTGCACTGGAACACCACCCTGGACGAGGTGCTGGGCGACGCCAGCGGCGTCACCGGCGTACGCCTGAAGAGCACCATCGACGGCAGCACCAGCGAACTGTCGCTGGCCGGCGTGTTCATCGCCATCGGCCACAAGCCGAACACCGACCTGTTCCAGGGCCAACTGGAAATGCGCGACGGCTACCTGCGGATCCACGGCGGCAGCGAAGGCAACGCCACCCAGACCAGCATCGAAGGCGTGTTCGCCGCCGGCGACGTGGCCGACCACGTCTACCGCCAGGCCATCACTTCCGCCGGCGCCGGCTGCATGGCCGCGCTGGATGCCGAAAAATACCTCGACGACCATTGATCGGACCCGGGGGAGGCCCGCCCTCCCCTACCCCGCCATGCTGACCTGGCTTTCCCGCACCGACTTCGACTTTCCGCCCCTCGACAAGGCCCTGCAGGAGCCCAACGGGCTGCTCGCGGCCGGAGGCGACCTCAATCCGCAACGCCTGGTCGCAGCCTATCGCCACGGCTGCTTCCCCTGGTACCAGGATGGCCAGCCGATCCTCTGGTGGTCGCCCGACCCGCGCACCGTCCTGTTCCCCGACGAACTGCACGTTTCCCGCAGCCTGGCCAAGTGCCTGCGCCAGCAACGCTTCGAAGTCACCTTCAACCGTGACTTCCGGGCGGTGATCCAGGCTTGTGCCGCGCCGCGCGACTACGCCGACGGCACCTGGATCACCACGCCGATGCAACTGGCCTACCAGGAGCTGCACCTGCGCGGAATTGCCCACTCCGTGGAAGTCTGGCAGGAGCGACAACTGGTCGGCGGCCTCTACGGCCTGGCCATGGGCAGGCTGTTCTTCGGCGAATCGATGTTCAGCCGCGCCGACAACGCTTCCAAGGTCGGCTTCGTCACGCTGGTCCGCCATCTGCGCGACGCCGGCTTCGTCCTCATCGACTGCCAGATGCCGACCCGCCACCTGCACAGCCTGGGCGCCCGCGCCATCGGCCGGGGGGAATTCGCCGACTACCTGCAACGCTATCGCGACCAGCCTCCTACCGGCGACCTGGATTTTTAGGCGAGTTTCCGTGCCTGGCATAAACTTGCTTATGGGTCCCTGCTGGAGTTCACCATGACCGAACTCGCCCGACTGAAGTTCTACGCGACGCAACCGCACCCGTGCAGCTACCTGCCCGAGGAGCAGGCAACCACCCTGTTCCTCGATCCCAGCCAGCCCATGGACACGCAGCTGTACGCCTCGCTGTCGGAAGTCGGCTTCCGCCGTAGCGGCGACCATCTCTATCGTCCGCACTGCCAGCATTGCACCGCCTGCATCGCCGCGCGCATACCGGTCGCCGACTTCAGCCCGAACCGCCAGCAGCGGCGCATCCTCAAGCGCAATGCGGAACTGCAGGTGATCCGCAAGCGACCGAGCTTCAACGAGGAGTACTACGACCTCTATCGGCGCTACATCGAGCAACGCCACGCCGACGGCGACATGTATCCGCCCAGCCGCGACCAGTTCGCCACCTTCCTGGTCCGCGACCTGCCCTTCTGCTGCTTCTTCGAGTTCCGCCTGCATGGCCGCCTGCTGGCCATAGCCGTGACGGACGTGCTGCCGAACGGACTCTCGGCCGTCTATACCTTCTACGATCCCGACGAAGAGCAGCGCAGCCTGGGACGCTACGCGATCCTCTGGCAGATCGCCGAGACCGAACGCCTGGGCCTGCAGGCCGTCTACCTGGGCTACTGGATCAAGAATTGCCGCAAGATGAACTACAAGACCCAGTACCGCCCCATCGAACTGTTCGTCAACCAGCGCTGGGTCGCCCTCACCTGATAGCCGTGTGGCGCTATTGTCGATTTTCTGGCACAATGCACGCCGCTTTTCACGGCCCACCTCTCATTGAAAGGGCCACCCATAGATACCGAGGGCTCTACTGCATGTCGAAAGAAGACAGCTTCGAAATGGAAGGTACTGTCGTCGACACCCTGCCCAACACCATGTTCCGTGTGGAGTTGGAAAATGGGCACGTCGTCACCGCGCACATCTCCGGCAAAATGCGCAAGAACTACATCCGCATCCTCACCGGCGACAAGGTCCGCGTGGAACTGACGCCCTACGACCTGAGCAAGGGCCGCATCACCTACCGCGCCCGCTGAGTCGACACGAGCCGCTGCGGCTCGCCGATTGCAAAAGAAAACGCCCGGCATCTGCCGGGCGTTTTCGTTGCCGCGCTCGGATCAGGCGGGCTCCGCCGCCGTGATCTCGAACTCGAAGGCCAGCTCGTCGCCCTTCAGGTCGACATGCACCAGGCCGCCATGCTCGGCCAGCTCGCCGAACAGGATCTCCTCGGCCAACGGCCGCTTGATCTTGTCCTGGATAAGCCGCGCCATCGGTCGCGCACCCATCTGCACGTCGTAGCCCTTCTCCGCCAGCCAGCCGCGCGCCGCATCGCTGACCTCGAGCTGGACGCGCTTGTCCTCCAACTGCGCCTGCAGCTCGGTGAGGAACTTGTCGACCACGCTCTTGATCGTCTCGGTGCTCAGGCGACCGAACTGGATGATGGTATCCAGGCGGTTGCGGAACTCCGGGGTGAAGCTCTTCTTGATCACTTCCATCGCATCGGTGGTGTGATCCTGCTGGTTGAAGCCGATCGACGCGCGCGCCGCCACTTCCGCGCCGGCGTTGGTGGTCATGATCAGGATGATGTTGCGGAAGTCCGCCTTGCGCCCGTTGTTGTCGGTCAGGGTGCCGTGGTCCATCACCTGCAGCAGCAGGTTGAAGACCTCCGGATGAGCCTTCTCGATCTCGTCGAGCAGCAACACGCAGTGCGGGGTCTTGGTGATCGCCTCGGTGAGCAGGCCGCCCTGGTCGAAGCCGACGTAGCCCGGAGGCGCACCGATCAGCCGCGACACGGTATGCCGCTCCATGTACTCGGACATGTCGAAGCGCACCAGTTCCACGCCCAAGGCCTTCGCCAACTGCCGCGCCACCTCGGTCTTGCCCACGCCGGTGGGACCGGCGAAGAGGAACGAGCCGACCGGCTTGTCCGGCGCCTTGAGCCCGGCCCGGGACAGCTTGATCGCCGTGGACAGCGACTCGATGGCGTCGTCCTGGCCGAACACGGTCAGCTTGAGGTCGCGCTCGAGGTTCCGCAGCAACTCCTTGTCGGAGGTGGTGACGTGTTTCGGCGGGATCCGCGCGATCTTCGCCACGATATCCTCGACCTGCGCCACCTCGATGCGCTTCACGCGCTTCTCTTCCGGCTGCAGGCGCTGGTAGGCGCCCGCCTCGTCGATGACGTCGATGGCCTTGTCCGGCATGTGCCGGTCGTTGATGTAGCGCGCCGCCAGCTCGGCCGCGGCGCGCAGCGCCTCGTCGCTGTACTCGATGTGGTGATGCTGCTCGAAGCGCCCCTTGAGGCCCTTGAGGATGCCATAGGTATCTTCCACCGACGGCTCGGTCACGTCGACCTTCTGGAAGCGCCGCGCCAAGGCCCGGTCCTTCTCGAAGATGCCGCGGAACTCCTGGAAGGTGGTCGAGCCGATGCAGCGGATCTCGCCCGAGGACAAGACCGGCTTGAGCAGGTTGGAGGCGTCCATTACCCCGCCGGATGCCGCACCGGCGCCGATGATGGTATGGATCTCGTCGATGAACAGCACCGCGTGCGGGCGCTTGCGCAACTCGTTGAGCAAGGCCTTGAAGCGCTTCTCGAAGTCGCCGCGGTACTTGGTACCCGCGAGCAAGGCACCCAGGTCGAGGGAGTAGACCACGCTGTCGGCCAGCAGGTCCGGCACCTGGCCATCGACGATGCGCTTGGCCAGGCCTTCGGCGATGGCCGTCTTGCCGACCCCCGCCTCGCCTACCAGCAGCGGGTTGTTCTTGCGCCGGCGGGCAAGGATCTGCGCCACCCGCTCGACTTCATGCTCGCGCCCCACCAGCGGGTCGATCCGCCCCTGGCGAGCCAGTTCGTTGAGGTTGCTGGCATAGGCGTCCAGCGGATGGTTGGACGTGGCCGACTCGCCACCTTCCTCATCCTGCATATCCTGCTCCCCATCCTGCGGATGTTCGGCATGCCCGGGCACCTTGGAGATGCCGTGGGCGATGTAGTTCACCACATCGATACGCGCGATGCTCTGCTGCTTGAGCAGGAACACCGCCTGGCTTTCCTGTTCGCTGAAGATCGCCACCAGGACATTGGCCCCGGTCACTTCGCGCTTGCCGGAACTCTGCACGTGGAACACCGCACGCTGCAGGACGCGCTGGAAGCCCAGCGTCGGCTGGGTTTCGCGCTCGTCGTCGTGCTGCGGGATCAGCGGCGTGGTGGAATCGATGAATTCCTGCAGGTCGCGCCGCAGCTTGTCCAGGTTGGCACCGCACGCACGCAATACCGTTGCCGCCGCCTCATTGTCCAGCAAGGCCAGCAGCAGGTGCTCAACCGTCATGAATTCATGGCGTTTGGCCCTCGCCTCCTTGAAGGCGAGATTGAGGGTGACTTCGAGCTCTCGATTCAACATGGCTTCACCTCGCTCCCAAACATCCGATCAACTGTCTTTCTCTATCTCGCAGAGCAATGGATGCTGGCTCTCCCGTGCATACTGATTGACCTGCATCGCCTTGGTTTCGGCCACGTCCCGGGTAAACAAGCCGCAGACCGCCTTACCCTGAGTATGTACCGTCAACATGATCTTGGTGGCTTTTTCCCGGTCCATGTTGAAGAACACTTCCAGCACTTCAACAACAAAGTCCATCGGCGTGTAATCGTCGTTGAACAGTACCACCTTATACAACGGTGGCGGCTGTAATACAGGCTTCGACTCCTGTACCGCGAGCCCCGCCCCTTCGTCCTCGTGTTCATGAGGCTCGGGATGGTCCTGATTGAATGTTAGTCGAATCTGGCTAGGTGCATGCATGAGGAAAAAAAGCTTTGCCTTTCTGGAAAGTTATGGACCGACATGATGTTGATCCGTTTCTCAGGCGTATGGTTCAGCGCCTTGACTAACTGCAAAAGGGTGTTACAAACAATGGAATACCCCTACAGGGTATCAGGGGTTCCGCACCCGTCTCGACCCAGGTCGGACGCGGGATCGTAGTGGATGATACTCCAGCGTTGGAGTCCTTTGCAGAGGGATATGAGCATGCTCAGCGGTAAGGTCAAGTGGTTCAACAACGCCAAGGGCTACGGGTTCATCCTGGCCGAGGGCCGAGATGAGGACCTGTTCGCCCATTACTCGGCCATTCAGATGGACGGTTACAAGACACTCAAGGCGGGCCAGCCGGTCAATTTCGAGATCATCCAGGGACCGAAGGGACTGCATGCCATCAACATCAGCCCCGCCACCGCGACAACCGCCGCACCCTCCGCCCCCGCCCCGCAGGAAGAGCCGCAGGCGACGCCCATCGAAGCCTGACCCCAGCGCGGATGCGGAAATGAAAAAGGCCGGTGCGAACCGGCCTTTTTCTCGTTCGGGCGCTAGCCCTTCCTACATCTTGGCAATCATCGCGTCGCCGAACTCCGAGCAGGACAGCAGGGTCGCGCCGTCCATCAGGCGTTCGAAGTCATAGGTCACGGTCTTGGCGGCGATCGCCCCGTTGGTGCCCTTGATGATCAGGTCGGCCGCCTCGGTCCAGCCCATGTGGCGCAGCATCATCTCCGCGGAGAGGATCAGCGAACCCGGGTTGACCTTGTCCTGGCCGGCGTACTTCGGCGCGGTGCCGTGGGTCGCCTCGAACATGGCCACCGAATCGGACAGGTTGGCGCCGGGCGCGATGCCGATGCCGCCGACCTCGGCTGCCAGGGCGTCGGAGAGATAGTCGCCGTTCAGGTTCAGGGTGGCGATCACGTCGTACTCGGCGGGGCGCAGCAGGATCTGCTGCAACATGGCGTCGGCGATCACGTCCTTGACCACGACGTTCTTGCCGGTCTTCGGATTCTTGAACTGCATCCACGGACCGCCGTCCAGCAGCTCGGCGCCGAATTCATCGCGCGCGACTTCGTAGCCCCAATCCTTGAAGGCACCCTCGGTGAACTTCATGATGTTGCCCTTGTGCACCAGGGTCACCGAACTGCGGTCGTTGTCGACGGCGTATTGCAGGGCCTTGCGCACCAGGCGCTTGGTGCCTTCCTGGGAAACCGGCTTGATGCCGATGCCGCAGTTCTCGGTGAAGCGGATCTTCTTGACGCCCATTTCCTCGGTGAGGAACTTGATGACCTTCTCCGCCTCCGGCGAACCGGCCTTCCACTCGACGCCGGCATAGATGTCCTCGGAGTTCTCGCGGAAGATCACCATGTCTACGTCGCCGGGCTTCTTCACCGGGCTGGGCACGCCTTCGAACCAGCGTACCGGGCGCTGGCAGACGTAGAGATCGAGTTGCTGGCGCAGGGCCACGTTCAGGGAGCGGATGCCGCCACCGACCGGGGTGGTCAGCGGGCCCTTGATGGAAACCACGTAGTCGCGCACGGCGTCCAGGGTTTCCTGGGGCAGCCAGGTGTCCTGGTCATAGACCTGGGTGGCCTTCTCGCCGGCGTAGACTTCCATCCAGGCGATCTTGCGCTCGCCCTTGTATGCTTTTTCCACTGCAGCGTCGACAACCTTGATCATGACCGGGCTGATATCGACGCCGATGCCATCACCCTCGATGAACGGGATGATCGGGTTCTTCGGTACGCTCAAGGACATGTCGGCATTCACAGTGATTTTGTCACCGGTCGCCGGCACCTGGATCTTTTGGTATCCCATGCTGAACTCCGTGTTGTGGTTAAAACCCTGTTGCAGCCTTCTAGGGTAGCCCAGTTGTCCGCCCGGAAACCACATCTTCCTTAGTCTAAACAGGCGAGCGCATCAGCCCGGCGAGAGGGTGGTATACTGCGCGCCATGACTTCGCAGTCATCGAGGTCCGAGCAGTCTGGGACCAGACCCTCTCCCCTCGCAGCGTCGGGTTCGCCACCATGAACCCGCCGTACAACGCTCTACTGGCGCCCCTATATCCCGCGGCATATCTCGATTTCGATTCAACCCGATGTTGAGCGAAGGCATCGCGTCCACCAACGCGTATCGAGACTCTGTGCGCGCCCAGCAAAAAAGAGAGTTACCGTAGATGTCCATCCGCTCGAAGATCACCTACACCTTCACCGACGAAGCACCCGCGCTCGCCACCTACTCGCTCCTCCCCATCGTCAAGGCCTTTGCCGCGTCCGCCGGCATCGACGTCGAGACCAGCGACATCTCTCTTGCAGGACGCATCCTGGCCAACTTCGCCGACCGCCTCGACGCCGACCAGCGTATCGAAGACGACCTCGCCCGCCTGGCGGTCCTGGCCACCTCGCCCGACGCCAATATCATCAAGCTGCCCAACATCAGCGCCTCGGTGCCCCAGCTGAAAGGCGCGATCGCCGAGCTGCAGGGCCTGGGCTACAAGGTTCCCGACTTCCCGGAAGACCCGCAGACCGACGAAGAGAAAGAGGTTCGCGCACGCTACGCGAAGATCCTCGGCAGCGCCGTGAACCCGGTCCTGCGCGAAGGCAACTCCGACCGTCGCGCGCCTGCCGCGGTGAAGGCCTACGCCCGCAAGCACCCGCACTCCATGGGCAAGTGGAGCATGGCCTCGCGCTCCCACGCCGACTACATGCGCGGCGGCGACTTCTTCTCCAGCGAACAGTCCATCACCATGGCCAAGGCCGGTGACGTGCGCATCGAGTTCGTCGGCAAGGACGGCAAGGTCGAGGTCAAGAAGCAACTGAGCCTGCAGGAAGGCGAAGTGCTCGACAGCATGTTCATGAGCTGCGGCAAGCTGCGCGACTTCTTCGAGAAGACCCTGCAGGACTGCAAGGAAACCGGCGTCATGTGGTCCCTGCACGTCAAGGCGACCATGATGAAGATTTCCCACCCGATCGTCTTCGGACATGCGGTGAGCGTCTACTACAAGGACGTCTTCGACAAGTGGGGCCAACTCTTCGAAGAGCTCGGCGTGAACCCGAACAACGGTATCTCCAGCGTCTACGACAAGATCAAGTCGCTGCCCGCCTCCCAGCAGGAAGAGATCCTCCACGACATCCACGAGGTGTACAGCCACCGCCCGGAAATGGCGATGGTCGACTCCGTGAAAGGCATCACCAACCTGCACATTCCGAGCGACGTCATCGTCGACGCCTCGATGCCGGCGATGATCCGCAACTCTGGCCAGATGTGGGGCAAGGACGGCAAGCAGAAAGACACCAAGGCGGTAATGCCGGAAAGCACCTACGCCCGCATCTACCAGGAGATGATCAACTTCTGCAAGACCAACGGCGCCTTCGACCCGACCACCATGGGCAGCGTGCCGAACGTCGGCCTGATGGCGCAGAAGGCCGAGGAATACGGCTCCCACGACAAGACCTTCGAAATGACCGCCGACGGCACCATGCGCGTGGTCCTGGCCGACGGCAGCGTGCTGATGCAGCACGACGTGGAGACCGGCGACATCTGGCGCGCCTGCCAGACCAAGGACGCACCGATCCGCGACTGGGTCAAGCTGGCCGTCACCCGCGCACGCCAGTCCGATACCCCGGCGATCTTCTGGCTGGACCCGGAGCGCGCCCACGACCGCGAACTGCGCAAGAAGGTCGAGCTGTACCTCAAGGACCACGACCTGACCGGTCTCGACATCAGCATCATGGGCTACAACGAGGCCATTCGCGTCAGCATGGAACGCCTGATCCGCGGCAAGGACACCATCTCGGTGACCGGCAACGTCCTGCGCGACTACCTGACCGACCTGTTCCCGATCATGGAACTGGGCACCTCGGCCAAGATGCTCTCCATCGTTCCGCTGATGGCGGGCGGCGGCATGTACGAAACCGGCGCCGGCGGCTCGGCACCCAAGCACGTCCAGCAACTGGTGGAAGAGAACTACCTGCGCTGGGACTCCCTGGGCGAGTTCCTGGCCCTGGCCGTGTCCCTGGAGGAAACCGGGATCAAGACCGGCAACGCCAAGGCCAAGCTGCTCGGCAAGGCGCTGGACGAAGCCACCGGCAAGCTGCTGGACAACAACAAGTCGCCGTCGCGCAAGGTCGGCGACATCGACAACCGCGGCAGCCACTTCTACCTGGCGATGTACTGGGCCCAGGCCCTGGCCGCCCAGGACGAAGACGCCGAACTGAAAGCGCACTTCGCACCGCTGGCCAAGGCCCTGACCGAGCAGGAAGCGACCATCGTCGCCGAACTCAATGCGGTCCAGGGCAAGCCGGCCGAGATCGGCGGCTACTATCGCTCCAACCCGGAGCTGACCAGCAAGGTGATGCGCCCCAGCGCCACCTTCAACGCGGCGATCGACAGCCTGGCCTGATGGCGTCACGCTGACGAAGCAGAAACCCCGGGCCTACGCTCGGGGTTTCTTTTTATCGAGGCCTTTTCCGTACCGAGGAGACATCCATGAGCTGGCATCCCCATGTCACCGTAGCGACCATCGTCGAGAACCAGGGCCGCTTCCTGCTGGTCGAGGAACAGGCCGACGGCCGCGAGGTGCTGAACCAGCCCGCCGGGCACCTGGAGCCCGCCGAAAGCCTGCTCGAGGCCGCCCTGCGCGAAACCCTCGAGGAAACCGGCTGGGAGGTCGAGCTGAGCGCCGTCACCGGCATCTACCTGTACACCGCCCCGTCCAACGGCGTCACCTACCAGCGCGTATGCTTCGCCGCCCGCCCCGTGCGCCACCACCCCGAGCGCGCCCTCGACGACGGCATCATCGGCCCGCGCTGGCTGACCCGCGACGAACTGGCCGCCCAGCCGCAGCGCTGGCGCAGCCACCTGGTGCTGCGCTGCATCGACGACTACCTGGCCGGCGGCCGCTATCCCCTGGCGCTGATCCGCGACACCCACGTGTCGCCCTCCCTGCCCCAGGCCTGATAGAATCCGCGTTTTACGAATTCGCCCGTGACGCCTGATCGCTATGTCTGAATCCGCCCCCACCCCACGCCGCGAGCGCGTGATCGTCGGCATGTCCGGCGGCGTCGACTCGTCCGTCTCCGCCCTGCTCCTGTTGCAGCAGGGCTATCAGGTCGAAGGCCTGTTCATGAAGAACTGGGACGAGGACGACGGCACCGAATATTGTACCGCCCGCGAGGACCTGGCCGACGCCCAGGCCGTCTGCGACCGGATCGGCATCAAGCTGCACACGGCGAACTTCGCCGCGGAATACTGGGATAACGTGTTCGAGCACTTCCTTGCCGAGTACAAGGCCGGCCGTACGCCGAACCCGGACATCCTCTGCAACCGCGAAATCAAGTTCAAGGCGTTCCTCGACTACGCGCTGATGCTCGGCGCGGACCTGATCGCCACCGGCCACTATGTGCGGCGCCGCGACCGCGACGGGCGCACCGAGCTGCTCAAGGGCCTGGACCCGAACAAGGATCAGAGCTACTTCCTGCACGCGGTGGGCGGCGAGCAGATCGCCCGCAGCCTGTTCCCCGTCGGCGAACTGGAGAAGCCGGAAGTCCGCGCCATCGCCGAGAAGCATGGCCTCGCCACGGCGAAGAAGAAGGACTCCACGGGCATCTGCTTCATTGGCGAGCGACGCTTCACCGATTTCCTCAAGCAGTACCTGCCGGCCCAGCCGGGCGACATCGAGACCACCGAAGGCAAGGTCATCGGTCGCCACAGCGGCCTGATGTACCACACCATCGGCCAGCGCCAGGGCCTCGGCATCGGCGGCCTCAAGGAGGCCGGCGACGATCCCTGGTACGTGCTCGGCAAGGACCTGCAACGCAACGTGCTGCTGGTCGGCCAGGGCAACGACCACCCGCTGCTGTTCTCCCGCGCCCTGCTGGCCTCGCGAATCTACTGGGTCAACCCGGTCGAACTGGAGCGGCCGCGCCGCCTGCGGGCCAAGGTGCGCTACCGGCAGAGCGACCAGGACTGCGTCCTGGAGAAAACCGCCGAAGGCTACCGCGCGGTGTTCGACGAACCGCAGCGCGCAGTGACCCCGGGGCAATCGGTGGTGTTCTACGACGGCGACGTCTGCCTCGGCGGCGGCGTGATCGAAACGGCGGAAGCCTGGGATTTCGGAGGACGCCCGTGAGCGATCCGCGACAGCAACTGATCGCCCTCGGCGCCGTCTTCGAATCCGCAGCCCTGGTCGACAAGCTGGCACGCACCGGGCAGATCAGCGAAGCCCCGCTGGGCTGCATGCTCGGCAGCCTGCTGGCGCGCAACCCGGCCAGCACCCTGGACGTCTACGGTGGCGACAGCCTCAACCTGCGCGACGGCTTCAAGGCCCTGGCCAGCGCCCTGGAGCGCAAGCCCGGCAGCCTGCAGCGCGAACCGCTGCGCTACGCCCTGGCGATGCTGACCCTGGAACGGCAACTGGACAAGCGCGGCGACATGCTCGACCTGATCGGCCAGCGCCTCGACCAGGTCGAACAGCAGGTCCAGCACTTCGGCCTGGTCCACGAGAACGTCATCGCCTCGTTCGCCAGCATCTACCAGGACACCCTCAGCACCTTCCGCCAGCGCATCCAGGTACACGGCGACATGCGCCACCTGCAGGTCAGCAGCAACGCCGCGCGGATCCGCGCCCTGCTGCTCGCCGGCATCCGCTCGGCGCGGCTCTGGCGGCAACTGGGCGGCAGCCGCTGGCAGATGGTGTTCAGCCGGCGCCGGCTGCTCAACGAACTCTATCCCCTGCTGCGCGGCTAGCCATGGCCATGGCCGGGAGCCAGCCGCAACGGCGCAACAGCCCGACCCAGGGCGCCGCCATGCTGGCTCTTTCGGCGCTGTTCTTCGCCCTGATGGGCGGCCTGATCCGCGAGGCTTCCAGCACCGTCAACAACGAAACCGTGGTGTTCTTCCGCAACCTCGTCGGCGTGCTGTTCTTCCTGCCCCTGGCGCTGACTCGCGGCATCGGCCCGCTGCGCACCCGCCGCCCGCTATCGCACCTGCTGCGCACCACCTACGGCCTGGGCGGCATGTACTGCTACTTCTACGCCCTCGCCCACCTGCCGCTGACCGACGCCATGCTGTTCAGCTATGCCGCGCCGGTGTTCACGCCGCTGATCGCACACCTGTGGATCAAGGAGCCGCTGACCCGCCGCATGATGGTCGCCACCCTGGTCGGCTTCCTCGGCGTGCTGCTGGTGGCCAGGCCCAGCGGCGCGGTAGTGGCGCCGATCGCCCTGGTCGGCATCGCTTCCAGCCTGATGGCCGCCTGTGCCTTCGTCTCGATCCGCGAAATGAGCGACAGCGAGCCGGCCTATCGCATCGTCTTCTACTTCGCCCTGTTCGGCACCCTGTTCTCCGCCGTACCGCTGGCCTGGGCCTGGCAGCCGCTGAACGGCCGGGAACTGCTCCTGCTGCTCGGCGCCGGACTGTTCGCCAGCCTCGGCCAACTGACCATGTCGCAGGCCTATGCCCTGGCCTCCCCGGGAGTGATCGGACCGATCGCCTACATGGCCATCGTTTTCGCCGGGGTGATCGCCTGGCTGCGCTGGGAGGAACTGCCCAGCCACACGTCGCTGCTCGGCGCCGCCCTGATCTTCGCCGCCAGTCTGATCCCCCTGCTGGGCAACCGCCCCGCCGAAAGGCCCCGCTGAATGCCCCACCGGGGCGCACCTTTCATGTATGATATGCGCCCCTTTTTCGTTGACTTCCAGCCACGAGAACGTCTCATGCAGCTTTCCTCGCTCACCGCGGTATCCCCCGTCGATGGCCGCTATGCCGGCAAAACCAGCAGCCTGCGTCCGATCTTCAGCGAATACGGCCTGATCCGTTTCCGCGTCATGGTGGAAGTCCGCTGGCTGCAGCGCCTCGCCGCCCACGCCGGGATTCCCGAGGTCGCGCCGTTCTCCGCCGAAGCCAACGCCCTGCTCGACAGCCTGGCCAGCGACTTCCAGCTGGAACACGCCGAACGCATCAAGGAAATCGAGCGCACCACCAACCACGACGTGAAAGCCGTGGAGTACCTGCTCAAGGAACAGGCCGCCAAGCTCCCGGAGCTGGCCGCGGTCAGCGAGTTCATCCACTTCGCCTGCACCTCCGAGGACATCAACAACCTGTCCCACGCCCTGATGCTCCGCGAGGGTCGCGACAGCGTGCTGCTGCCGCTGATGCGCCAGATCGCCGAGGCCATCCGCGAACTGGCGGTGAAATTCGCCGACGTGCCGATGCTCTCCCGCACCCACGGCCAGCCTGCCTCGCCGACCACCCTGGGCAAGGAACTGGCCAACGTCGTCTACCGCCTGGAGCGGCAGATCAAGCAGGTCGCCGGGATCGAGTTGCTGGGCAAGATCAACGGTGCCGTGGGCAACTACAACGCCCACCTGTCCGCCTATCCCGAAGTCGACTGGGAAGCCAACGCCCGCCAGTTCATCGAAGGCGACCTCGGCCTGACCTTCAACCCCTACACCACCCAGATCGAGCCGCACGACTACATCGCCGAGCTGTTCGATGCGATCGCCCGCTTCAACACCATCCTCATCGACTTCGACCGCGACGTCTGGGGCTACATCTCCCTCGGCTACTTCAAGCAGAAGACCGTGGCCGGCGAGATCGGCTCCTCGACCATGCCGCACAAGGTCAACCCGATCGACTTCGAGAACTCCGAGGGTAACCTCGGCATCGCCAACGCGCTGTTCCAGCACCTGGCCAGCAAGCTGCCGATCTCGCGCTGGCAGCGCGACCTGACCGACTCCACCGTGCTGCGCAACCTCGGCGTCGGCATCGCCCACAGCGTCATCGCCTACGAGGCCAGCCTGAAGGGCATCGGCAAGCTGGAGCTGAACGCCCAGCGCATCGCCGAGGACCTGGACGCCTGCTGGGAAGTCCTCGCCGAGCCGGTGCAGACCGTGATGCGTCGCTATGGCGTGGAAAACCCCTACGAAAAGCTGAAGGAACTGACCCGCGGCAAAGGCATCAGCGCCGAAGCCTTGCAGACTTTCATCGAAGAGCTGGCGATTCCCGCCGAGGCCAAGGTCGAGCTGAAGAAGCTGACCCCGGCCGGCTACGTCGGCAATGCCGCCGCCCAGGCCAAGCGCATCTGAGCACGCAACCCTTTTGCACGCCCGGCTGCGCCGGGCGTTTTTGTTTCAAGGACTTAACCATGAATGCTGATACTCCCCTGCAACTTCTGGGCGGACTGACCGCTGCCGAATTCCTCCGCGACTACTGGCAGCGCAAACCGCTGCTGGTCCGCCAGGCAATCCCGGACTTCGAAAGCCCGCTGTCCGCCGACGAACTGGCCGGGCTGTCGCTGGAGGAATCGGTGGAATCGCGCATCGTCCTCGAACACGGGAAAACCCCGTGGGAAATGCGCCGTGGCCCGTTCCAGGAGGAGGACTACCAGCACCTGCCGGAACAGGACTGGACCCTGCTGGTGCAGGCGGTCGACCAGTTCGTCCCGGAAGTCGCCCAACTGCTGGAGCAATTCCGCTTCCTGCCCAGCTGGCGGATC
This sequence comes from Pseudomonas sp. CP-1, assembly GCF_021213715.1. Taxonomy (NCBI): domain Bacteria; kingdom Pseudomonadati; phylum Pseudomonadota; class Gammaproteobacteria; order Pseudomonadales; family Pseudomonadaceae; genus Pseudomonas; species Pseudomonas sp. CP-1. The sequence goes on along the minus strand of NZ_JAJQKY010000022.1, from coordinate 61,750 downwards.
GACGACGTGATGATCAGCTACGCCGCTCCCGGCGGCGGCGTCGGTCCGCACTTCGACAACTACGACGTATTCCTGCTTCAGGGCCACGGACGCCGGCGCTGGAAAGTCGGACAGATGTGCAGCAGCGACAGCCCGCTGCGCGAGCACGCCGACCTGCGCATCCTCGCCGACTTCGAACAGAGCGACGAGTGGGTCCTGGAGCCCGGCGACATGCTCTACCTGCCCCCGCGCCTCGCCCACTACGGCATTGCCGAAGACGAGTGCATGACCTACTCGATCGGCTTCCGCGCGCCCAGCGCCGCCGAAGTGCTGACCCATTTCACCGACTTCCTCGGCCAGTTCCTCTCCGACGAGGAGCGCTACACCGATGCCGGCCTGCAACCGGTAGGCGACGATCCGCACCAGATCCAGCGCGACGCTCTGGAGCGCCTGCAGGGCCTGATCCAGGAGCACATGAGCGACGAGCGCCTGCTGCTGACCTGGTTCGGCCAGTTCATGACCGAGCCGCGCTATCCTGAACTGGTTGCCGGCGAGGATATCCCCGAAGAGGAGCTGTTCGGCGCCCTCGAGGATGGCGCGCTGCTGGTGCGCAACCCCAGCGCCCGCCTGGCCTGGAGCGAGATCGACATCGGCCTGGTGCTGTTCGCCAGCGGCCAGAGCGTACTCCTGCCCAGCCAGCTCAAGGAACTGCTGAAGCTGGTCTGCTCGGCCGATGCGTTGCATCTGGAAAACCTCGGCCAATGGCTGGCCGACGACGATGCGCGTAAGCTGTTGGCGGAGTTGGTCAAACAGGGCAGTTTGGAGTTTGCAGATGAATAAGATCCGCGTACGCGTAGCCGACTGGCAGAAGGACAATGCCGAGCTGCGCCGCATCCGCGAAGCGGTCTTCATTGCCGAACAGTCGGTTCCGCCGGAACTGGAGTGGGACGCCGAAGACGACGAAGCCGTGCATTTTCTCGCCTATGAAGGCGAATACGCGATCGGCACCGCGCGCCTGCTGGGCGACGGGCACATCGGCAGGGTCTCGGTACTCAAGGACTGGCGCGGCCTGAAGGTCGGCGACGCGCTGATGCGCGCGGCCATCGAGGAAGCCGAGCGACGCGGCCTGAAGCGCCAACTGCTGACCGCGCAGGTCTACGCCATTCCCTTCTACGAGCGACTGGGCTTCAAGGTCGATAGCGGCGAATTCCTCGATGCCGGCCTGCCCCATGTCGACATGGTTCGCGACAGCGACTGAGGCCCGATGAGCGACACCCCGGAGACCTCGCCGGCCGACCTGCCGGCCATCGAATTCAGCTCTCCGGGGCGCTTTGCGGTACGCAACCCGGCAAGCTCCGCACCACCCGCGGAACGCTGGGAACCAGCGCCATTCCGCCTCGGCGAACATGAGCCGCTGGAGCGCTTCGAGCATCCGCAGGAAGCCCGCGCCCATGCCCTGGCCCTCCTGCAGCAGGCCCGCCGCTCGCTCTGCCTGCACAGTCCCGACCTGGAAAGCTGGCTCTATCACCACAGCAGCATCCAGGAAGCCTGCACCCGTTTTCTCCTGGCCAATCCACGCAATCGCCTGCGTATCCTCGTTGGCGACAGCGCCCAGGCCGTGCGCAACGGCCACCGCCTGATCAACCTTTCGCGCCGCCTGTCGAGCAACTGCCTGATCCGCCGCCTCAACCCGGACTACCCTAAAGAGGACGACGCCTTCCTCCTGGCCGACGACCAGGGCCTGCTGCTGCGCCCGAAACCGGCGCAACCGGCGGGCTACGCCTGCTACCGTGCCGCCGGGCGGGTGCGTCAACTCCAGGCCCGCTTCGAGCAGGCCTGGGACACCAGCCTTTCCGACCCGGACCTGCGGAGCTTCCTCCTGTGACCCTGTTGCGCACCACCCTGCTCTCCTCGCTGTTGGCGACAGTCGTTCTCGGCGCCTCGGCCGCCCCGCGCACCGAAGTGATCCCGCTCAACTACCGCACCGCCGACGACGTGATGGCGGTGGCCCAGTCGGTCATCGGCAGCGAAGGCAAGGTCACCGCCTATGGCAACCAGCTGATCGTCAATGCCGAGCCGGCGAAGATCCGCGAGTTGCAATCGGTCCTGCAGCAGATCGACTCGCGCCCGCATCGCCTGCTGATCACCGTGGATACCAGCGAGAACCTGCAACAGGACAGCCGCGGCTATTCGGTGGATGGTTCGGCCAGCGCCGGCAACATCGAGATCCAGAGCGGCCGCGGCGAGGTCAACGGCAAGGATCGCGTCCGCATCATCCGTCGCTCCACCGACAGCCGTTCCGGCGGCAGCCAGCAGGTCCAGGCCACCGAGGGCTACCCGGCGCTGATCCAGGTCGGCCAGAGCGTCCCCATCACCAGCACCGCCACCGGTCCCTACGGGCAGATCTACAGCCAGACCGAATACCGCAACGTCAACCGCGGCTTCTACGTCACCGCGACGCTGACCGGCAACCTGGTGCACGTCACCATCAGCTCCAGCAATGACCGCCTCAGCCAGAGCCATCCCGGCGTCATCGATACCCAGAGCACCGACACCCGGGTCAGCGGCAAGCTCGGCGAGTGGATCACCCTGGGCGGTGTCAGCGAACAGAACCAGGCCGACCAGCACGGCTTCGTGCGTCGCTACTCGACCCAGGGACGCGACGACACCAGCCTGCGCCTGAAAGTCGAAACCCTCGACTGACCGACGGCGCTCTTTCCAGCGCGAATTGCCTCCCGCTCCGGCAAAGCCGCGGGGCGCGGGCTCTTGCGGGCATTTTCGATGCAAACGGAAACATCTCGACCAGACAAGACCATCCGGTCACTCTTAGACCTTCGTGTAGTAGTCTTGAAAAAACACTACAAAACGTTTGACGACGGATTTTTTCCAGAGCATGATGGCCCCGCTCCCGCTAATCAGGGGCTCTGAAACGACGAGCTCCCGGTGCCTGCGCCGATACGCCCTCGGCCTCCACCGTGTTGATCTGCCCACAAGGCGGCTTGACGAGATTGCGACTGGAACGAAGTTGTCCTGAGGGACGGGGAAGCGTTTACGTATCAGCCAGATCGAAAGACTCGACAGCGAGTCGCCCACCGGCAACCACGAGCCGAACGGCACTTGATCCAGTCGAGAAGCACGGTCCGCGAACTGTTCGTCTCCACCCCCCTCCTCGGCGTCATTCTTCGCCACGGTCATTCTCTCGCCATGCAGCGGTGAGCCACCCGCAAGACAACCTTCACCAGCAGGTTTTGAGTGGGTCAGTCGGTGCTCAACCAATACATTTCTTGAAGGATTGACCATGTCCGCATATCAGAACGAGATCAAGGCAGTTGCCGCGCTGAAAGAGAAGAACGGCAGCAGCTGGAGCGCGATCAACCCCGAGTACGCAGCTCGCATGCGTATCCAGAACCGCTTCAAGACCGGCCTGGATATCGCCAAGTACACCGCGGCCATCATGCGCAAGGACATGGCCGAATACGATGCGGACTCCTCCGTCTACACCCAGTCGCTGGGTTGCTGGCACGGCTTCATCGGGCAGCAGAAGCTGATCTCGATCAAGAAGCACCTGAAGACCACCAACAAGCGCTACCTCTACCTGTCCGGTTGGATGGTCGCCGCGCTGCGCTCCGACTTCGGCCCGCTGCCGGACCAGTCCATGCACGAGAAAACTGCGGTTTCCGGCCTGATCGAAGAGCTGTACACCTTCCTGCGCCAGGCTGACGCCCGCGAGCTGGACCTGCTGTTCACCGGCCTGGACGCTGCCCGCGCCGCTGGCGACAAGGCCAAGGAAGCCGAGCTGCTGGCCCAGATCGACAACTTCGAAACCCACGTGGTGCCGATCATCGCCGACATCGACGCCGGCTTCGGCAACGCCGAGGCGACCTACCTGCTGGCCAAGAAGATGATCGAAGCCGGCGCCTGCTGCATCCAGATCGAGAACCAGGTGTCCGACGAGAAGCAGTGCGGCCACCAGGACGGCAAGGTCACCGTTCCGCACATCGACTTCCTCGCCAAGATCAATGCCGTACGCTACGCCTTCCTCGAGCTGGGCGTGGACGATGGCGTGATCGTCGCCCGTACCGACTCCCTGGGCGCCGGCCTGACCAAGCAGATCGCCGTGACCAACGAGCCGGGCGACCTGGGCGACCTGTACAACTCCTTCCTGGATTGCGAAGAAATTTCCGAGGCCGAGCTGGGCAACGGCGACGTCGTGATCAAGCGCGAAGGCAAGCTGCTGCGTCCGAAGCGCCTGGCTTCCAACCTGTTCCAGTTCCGCAAGGGCACCGGCGAAGATCGCTGCGTCCTGGACTGCATCACGTCGCTGCAGAACGGCGCCGACCTGCTCTGGATCGAAACCGAGAAGCCGCACGTCGGCCAGATCAAGGCAATGGTCGATCGCATCCGCGAAGTGATTCCGAACGCCAAGCTGGTCTACAACAACAGCCCGTCCTTCAACTGGACCCTGAACTTCCGCCAGCAGGTGTTCGATGCGTTCGTCGCCGAAGGCAAGGACGTTTCCGCCTACGACCGCAACAAGCTGATGAGCGTCGAGTACGACGACACCGAGCTGGCCAAGGTCGCCGACGAGAAGATCCGCACCTTCCAGCGCGATGGCTCGGCCCACGCCGGCATCTTCCACCACCTGATCACCCTGCCGACCTACCACACCGCCGCGCTGTCCACCGACAACCTGGCCAAGGGCTACTTCGCCGACGAAGGCATGCTGGCCTACGTGAAGGGCGTGCAGCGCCAGGAACTGCGCCAGGGCATCGCCTGCGTCAAGCACCAGAACATGGCGGGCTCCGACATCGGCGACAACCATAAAGAGTACTTCGCTGGCGAAGCCGCTCTGAAGGCCAGCGGCAAAGACAACACCATGAACCAGTTCCACTAAGGAACAGGGGCCAGCCGGGCAGCCCACGATCTGCCCGGCCCGCCTCGCGAAAACCCCGGCTCCGGCCGGGGTTTTTCATTTCCGGATCATGGCAAAAGGCCTCGAGTGCCTGTCATCGTCCCGTCGCTTTCAGCGGTTAGCGTCAATGCTCCGTCGATCAGCCCACAAGGAGCACGTCCGTGAGCCTGGAGAAAAAAGATGCCATCCTGTTCGGTGATGGCGACGAGTTGCCCAGCAACCATTCGAACAACCCACACATGAACGACCTGATCGCCGGCCTCGGCCGCCGCCAGGTCCTGGCCGGCGGCGCGGCGCTCGGCGCCCTCGCCTTCCTCGGCGTCGCGCTCCCCGCCAGCGCCGCTCCCGCCGAAGCGCAGGCGCCCGCCGCGGAAGGCCTGCGCGGCTTGCCTTTCAAACGCCGCAACCGCTTACCCTTCGAAGCCATCGCCAGCGGCCGCGCCGATACCATCCGGGTGCCCGCCGGCTACAAGGCGACGCCCTTCATACCCTGGGGCACCCCGATCAGCGGCAGTTATCCGGGCTTCCTCGACGACGCCAGCAACAGCGCCCAGGACCAGGCCGAACAGATCGGCATGCACCACGACGGCATGCACTTCTTCCCGATCGACGCGCAGTTCGGCTTCGGCGGCGGACACATCAGCAACCATGGCCTGCTGGTGCTCAACCATGAATACATCGACGCGCCGCTGCTGCACACCAATGGCCCGACCGTGGTCGATGGCAAGCGCACCGTCGCCGATGAAGTGCGCAAGGAAATCAACGCCCATGGCGTTTCCGTCGTGGAGATCCGTCGCAACGTGCGTGGCGAGTGGAATGTCGTACCGTCGCAACGCAATCGGCGGATCACCGCCGCCACGCCGATGCGTATCGCCGGCCCGGCGCGCGGCCACGAACTGCTGCGCACCCGCCACAGTCCGGACGGCACCCGCACCCGCGGCACCCACAACAACTGTTCCAACGGTTTCACCCCCTGGGGCACCTACCTCACCTGCGAGGAGAACTGGGTCGGCTATTTCTCCACCCAGGACAGCGAACTGCCGCGCGAACTGACCCGCTACGGCATTCGCAACACCAGCCGTTTCGGCTGGGAGACCCTGGCGGGCGACGAGTTCGAGCGCTTCGACGCCACCCGCAAGGGCAAACAGGCTCAGGACGACTACCGCAACGAACCGAACAACTTCGGCTGGATCGTCGAGATCGACCCGTTCGACCCGCAATCGGTACCGGTCAAGCGCACCGCTCTCGGCCGCTTCGCCCACGAAGGCCTGGTCTTCGCCCCGGTCAAGCCGGGCCGCCAGGTAGTCTGCTACTCTGGCGACGACTCGCAGAACGAGTACATCTACAAGTACGTCAGCCGCGACAAGTTCCGTCCGGGTCGCAGCAACGCTCGCCTGCTCGACGAAGGCACCCTCTACGTCGCCCGCTTCAACGCCGATGGCAGTGGCCAGTGGCTGCCGCTGGACATCGCCGACGGCAACTTCCGCGCGGCCTGTCGCAAGGCCGGGGTGAGCTTCGCCGACCAGGGCGAAGTGCTGATCAACACCCGCCTGGCCGCCGATGTCCTCGGCGCGACCAAGATGGATCGCCCGGAGTGGGGCGCGGTCAACCCGGACAACGGTGACGTCTACTTCACCCTCACCAACAACACGTCGCGCACCGTCGCCGACGCGGCCAACCCACGGGTGAAGAACGCCTACGGCCATATCATCCGCTGGCGCGAACGCAGCCGCGACTATGCCGGGCAACGCTTCACCTGGGACCTGTTCATGCTCGCCGGTCCCGGCGAAGACAGCCGCGGCCCGGACGGCAAGCCGCTGAACCAGGACAATATCCTGGCCAGCCCCGACGGCCTCTGGTTCGACCCGGAAGGCCGCCTGTGGATCCAGACCGACATGAGCGGCAGCCAGTTGAGCAGCGGCCCGTTCGGTAACAACCAGATGCTGGTGGCCGACCCGCGCACCGGCGAACTGAAGCGCTTCCTCACCGGTCCGCTGGGTTGCGAGGTGACCGGCATTGCCGCGACGCCGGACTTCCGTACGCTGTTCATCAACATCCAGCACCCGGGGGAAGGCTCGACCGCCGATAACCTCCTCAGCACCTGGCCGGACGGGCCGGGCCGCCGGCCACGCTCGGCCACCGTGGTGATCACCCGCGAAGACGGCCGACGCCTGCTCTGACGCGCCACGACGACCTGCGTTGGCCGGAATGCCGGCGCAGGTCGCCGCTACAGCCGTGGGCAAGCCCGGGCAAAGCGGGTGGAATGCAGGCTCCCCTCTCTATGGAAGGACGCCAGCATGCCCAAGCGCAATCGTCTCAGCCGCGCCGTCGGCGCCATCAACCTCCTCCCCCGCCGCCTGCGCAGCCGCAGCCTGACGCTGCTGCTGGGCTCCCAGGTGCGCTTCGCCGGCACGGCGAGGGTGCGCATCCATGAACTGGGGCAGGAGCGCGCCATCCTCAGCCTGAAGAACCGTCGACCGGTGCAGAACCACATAAAAGGTATCCATGCCGCAGCGATGGCCCTGCTCGCCGAGTCGGCCAGCGGCTTCCTGGTCGGAATGAACGTACCGGACGACAAGCTGCCGCTGATCAAGACCATGAAGATCGACTATCTCAAGCGCGCCCAGGGCGACCTGACCGCCATCGCGACGCTGGAGGCCGGACAGATCGAGCAGATCCGGCAACAGGACAAGGGCGAGGTCCGCGTGGCGGTGCTGGTCAGCGACGAGAACGGCAACCAGCCGATCGCCTGCGAGATGGTCTGGGCCTGGGTCGGCAAGAAACCCCGGGACGCTACCGCAGCCCCTAGGTAGCGCACCTCCAGAGCGACTACATCTGCGCTGCGAAGCGAACCGCCGCAAACCTTGCCCAGCGCCTTCGCATCCGTCACGAAGAACCGCGGGCGCAGCCCCAGGCGGCGCCATAGCCGGGTTGTCATGGTGCGGAAAGAAGAAAAACCGCCATGCGCCCGGCCCGGAAAATATTCCCGGTTTAATGCAATAACGGATTGATCGCGAGTAATTACCAATAAAAGGGTAAACAATAGTAACGCGGCGAAGAATATATGTAGCGAAGTTATACGGATGCGACATTGCAAACGATATTCATTATCGTTTGAGGTCTTGCAAAGAGCCCTCCCCCACGCTTCGCGGCAATACGACCAAAAGCCAGCCAGGCCGCGCCATTTCTCGCAGAGACAGCATTCACGAGGCTTTCGGGGATTAACCAAAGCGCTGGAAAAAGCAGAGAAGCGTCTGTTTGTGTTAGAAAAATTTACTTGTCCGGCGCTTTGGGCATAAAATCGGAAAGATACATACAACCCTTAGCTCACTACGCAGCGGGTTGCACAAGAAGTCGGGCATTGCGCCCAGAACCCACGATCTTATATATCCGGTACAGAAGGAGTATCAGCATGCCAAACCCAGCTGAACTTGCAGCTCATCACTGGGGATTCGCTGCCTTCCTTCTAGGGGTCGTTGGCCTTCTCGCCTTCATGCTAGGGGTTTCGTCCCTGCTTGGCAGCAAGGCATTTGGTCGCAGCAAGAACGAACCCTTCGAATCCGGGATCGTCCCCACCGGAGGCGCACGCCTGCGTCTCTCGGCAAAATTCTATCTGGTCGCGATGCTCTTCGTGATCTTCGACGTCGAAGCCCTCTTCCTCTTCGCCTGGTCGGTGTCGGTTCGCGAAAGCGGCTGGGCCGGCCTGATCGAGGCAACCATTTTCATAGCAATTCTGTTGGCGGGTCTTGTCTATCTTTGGCGGATCGGTGCGCTCGATTGGGCTCCCGAAAGCCGTCGCAAGCGGCAGGCGAAGCTAAAACAATGAGGCTTTGGCGATGCAATACAAACTTACCCGGATCGATCCCGATGCGGCCAACGACCAATACCCGATAGGCGAACGGGAAACCGTAGCCGACCCGCTGGTCGAGGGCCAGGTTCACAAGAACATCTTCATGGGCAAGCTCGAGGATGTGCTGAACTCCACCGTCAACTGGGGTCGCAAGAACTCGCTCTGGCCCTATAACTTCGGGCTGTCGTGCTGCTACGTGGAGATGACCACCGCCTTCACCGCGCCGCACGATATCGCCCGCTTCGGCGCCGAAGTGATCCGGGCGTCGCCGCGCCAGGCCGATTTCATGGTCATCGCCGGCACCTGCTTCATCAAGATGGCCCCGGTCATCCAGCGCCTCTACGAGCAGATGCTCGAACCCAAGTGGGTCATCTCCATGGGCTCGTGCGCCAATTCCGGCGGCATGTACGACATCTATTCGGTGGTCCAGGGGGTCGACAAGTTCCTCCCCGTGGACGTCTACATCCCCGGCTGCCCGCCCCGTCCGGAGGCGTTCCTGCAAGGCCTGATGCTGCTGCAGGAATCCATCGGCCAGGAGCGCCGCCCGTTGTCCTGGGTCGTTGGCGACCAGGGGGTCTACCGCGCCGAAATGCCGGCCCAGAAAGACCTGAAACGCGAGCAGCGCATCCAGGTGACCAACCTGCGCAGCCCCGACGAAGTGTGATCCGGAACTCCCGGCCAGCCCCGCTGGCCGGCCGAGACCAGCCGCGTTCACCCCACCGTTGACCGAAAGCGACCGAGACCATGACTGCAGACTCCGCTCTGTACATCCCGCCTTACAAGGCAGACGACCAGGATATCGTCGTCGAACTGAATTCCCGCTTTGGCGCCGAGACCTTCACCGTCCAGCCCACCCGTACCGGCATGCCGGTGCTCTGGGTCCCGCGCGAAAGACTGATCGAAGTCCTGACCTTCCTCCGTCAGGTACCCAAGCCCTACGTGATGCTCTACGACCTGCACGGCGTCGACGAGCGGCTGCGCACCCATCGCCGCGGCCTGCCGAGCGCCGACTTCAGCGTGTTCTACCACCTGATGTCGCTGGAGCGTAATAGTGACGTGATGATCAAGGTCGCCTTGTCCGAGCGCGACCTCAACCTGCCCACCGCCACCCGTATCTGGCCCAACGCCAACTGGTACGAGCGCGAAGTGTGGGACATGTACGGCATCACCTTCACCGGCCACCCGCACCTGACCCGCATGCTGATGCCGCCGACCTGGCAGGGCCATCCGCTGCGCAAGGACTACCCGGCGCGCGCCACCGAGTTCGATCCCTACTCCCTGTCCGCCGCCAAGCAGGACCTGGAGCAGGAGGCCCTGCGCTTCAAGCCGGAAGACTGGGGCATGAAGCGCCACGGCGAGAACGAGGACTACATGTTCCTCAACCTCGGCCCGAACCACCCGTCCGCCCACGGCGCGTTCCGCATCATCCTGCAACTGGACGGCGAGGAGATCATCGACTGCGTCCCGGAGATCGGCTACCACCACCGCGGCGCCGAGAAGATGGCCGAGCGCCAGTCCTGGCACAGTTTCATCCCCTACACCGACCGCATCGACTACCTCGGCGGGGTGATGAACAACCTGCCCTACGTACTCTCGGTGGAGAAGCTCGCCGGGATCAAGGTGCCGCAGCGGGTCGACGTGATCCGGATCATGATGGCGGAGTTCTTCCGTATCCTGAACCACCTGCTGTACCTGGGCACCTATATCCAGGACGTCGGCGCCATGACCCCGGTGTTCTTCACCTTCACCGACCGCCAGCGCGCCTACAAGGTGGTCGAGGCCATCACCGGCTTCCGCCTGCACCCGGCCTGGTACCGCATCGGCGGCGTCGCCCACGACCTGCCGCGCGGCTGGGACAAGCTGGTCCGCGAGTTCCTCGACTGGATGCCCAAGCGCCTCGACGAGTACGAGACCGCGGCCCTGAAGAACAGCATCCTGCGCGGCCGGACCATCGGCGTCGCCCAGTACAACACCAAGGAAGCCCTCGAGTGGGGCACCACCGGCGCCGGCCTGCGCGCCACCGGTTGCGACTTCGACCTGCGCAAGGCCCGCCCCTACTCCGGCTACGAGAACTTCGAGTTCGAGGTACCGCTGGCCCACAACGGCGACGCCTACGACCGCTGCATGGTCAAGATGGGCGAGATGCGCCAGAGCCTGCGGATCATCGAACAGTGCCTGAAGAACATGCCGGAAGGCCCGTACAAGGCCGACCATCCGCTGACCACGCCGCCGCCGAAAGAACGCACGCTGCAACACATCGAAACCCTGATCACCCACTTCCTGCAGGTTTCCTGGGGCCCGGTCATGCCGGCCAACGAAGCCTTCCAGATGATCGAGGCGACCAAGGGTATCAACAGCTACTACCTGACCAGCGACGGCAGCACCATGAGCTACCGCACGCGTATCCGGACGCCCAGCTTCGCGCACCTGCAACAGATCCCCTCGGTGATCAACGGCAGCATGATCGCGGACCTGATCGCCTACCTGGGTAGCATCGATTTCGTTATGGCTGACGTGGACCGCTGACATGAGCCAGAGCAACCTGATTCAGACCGACCGTTTCGTCCTCAGCGAAACCGAGCGCTCGTCCATCGAGCATGAAATGCATCACTACGAGGACCCGCGCGCGGCGTCCATCGAAGCCCTGAAGATCGTCCAGAAACAGCGCGGCTGGGTGCCGGACGGCGCCATCCCGGCGATCGGCGAGGTGCTGGGGATCCCGGCCAGCGACGTCGAAGGCGTCGCCACCTTCTATAGTCAGATATTCCGCCAGCCGGTGGGCCGCCACATCATCCGCGTCTGCGACAGCATGGTCTGCTACATCGGCGGCCACGAGTCGGTGGTCGGCGAGATCCAGAAGCAACTCGGCATCGGTCTCGGCCAGACTACCGCCGACGGACGCTTCACCCTGCTCCCGGTCTGCTGCCTGGGCAACTGCGACAAGGCCCCGGCGCTGATGATCGACGACGACACCCATGGCGACGTGCGTCCCGACGGTGTCGCCAAACTGCTGGAGGCCTACGTATGACCCTTACCTCCATTGGTCCGGCCAACCGCATGACGCGTTCGGCGGAAACCCATCCGCTGACCTGGCGCCTGCGCGAAGACGCCCAGCCCGTCTGGCTCGAGGAATACCAGAGCAAGGACGGCTACGCCGCGGCGCGCAAGGCGCTGACCCAGATGGCCCAGGACGACATCGTCCAGACCGTCAAGGACTCCGGCCTCAAGGGCCGCGGCGGCGCGGGCTTCCCCACCGGCGTGAAGTGGGGCCTGATGCCGAAGGACGAGTCGCTGAACATCCGCTACCTGCTGTGCAACGCGGACGAGATGGAGCCGAACACCTGGAAGGACCGCATGCTCATGGAGCAGCTGCCGCACCTGCTGGTGGAAGGCATGCTGATTTCCGCGCGTGCGCTGAAGGCCTACCGCGGCTACATCTTCCTGCGCGGCGAATACGTCGACGCGGCGCGCAACCTCAACCGCGCCATCGACGAAGCCAAGGCCGCCGGCCTGCTCGGCAAGAACATCCTCGGCAGCGGCTTCGATTTCGAGCTGTTCGTCCACACCGGTGCCGGCCGCTACATCTGCGGCGAAGAGACCGCGCTGATCAACTCGCTGGAAGGCCGCCGCGCCAACCCGCGTTCCAAACCGCCCTTCCCTGCCGCCGTCGGCGTCTGGGGCAAGCCGACCTGCGTGAACAACGTGGAGACGCTGTGCAACGTGCCGGCCATCGTCGGCAACGGCGTGGACTGGTACAAGACCCTGGCCCGCCCCGGCAGCGAAGACATGGGCACCAAGCTGATGGGCTTCTCCGGCAAGGTGAAGAACCCCGGCCTGTGGGAACTGCCGTTCGGCGTCAGCGCCCGCGAGCTGTTCGAGGACTACGCCGGCGGCATGCGCGACGGCTTCCAGCTCAAGGCCTGGCAGCCCGGCGGCGCCGGTACCGGCTTCCTGCTCCCGGAGCACCTGGATGCGCAGATGTTCGCCGGCGGCATCGCCAAGGTCGGCACCCGGATGGGCACCGGCCTGGCCATGGCGGTGGACGACAGCATCAACATGGTTTCCCTGCTGCGCAACATGGAAGAGTTCTTCGCCCGCGAGTCCTGCGGCTGGTGCACCCCCTGCCGCGATGGCCTGCCGTGGAGCGTGAAGCTGCTGCGCGCCCTGGAGCGGGGCGAAGGCCAGCCCGGCGACCTCGAGACCCTCGAGCAGCTAGTCAACTTCCTCGGCCCAGGCAAGACCTTCTGCGCCCACGCGCCGGGAGCCGTCGAGCCGCTGGGCAGCGCCCTCAAGTATTTCCGTGCCGAATTCGAGGCGGGCATCTCCCGCCAGCCTTCGGCCGCGCCGCGCCCGGCAACGGTCGGCGCCTGATGCTTTGCAGCCGGACGGCCAGCCGTCCGGCGATGTTTCGTCGTCGTGCCGCGGCCCGGCCGCAGGCCCGACGGAACCGTGAGTTTCTATTAGCCACGCCCGCTGACAACGGGCCAACGAAGACTTGAACCATGGCCACTATCCACGTAGACGGCAAGACGCTCGAAGTCGATGGTGCAGACAACCTCCTGCAGGCCTGTCTGTCCCTCGGTCTCGACATTCCCTACTTCTGCTGGCACCCGGCGCTCGGTAGCGTCGGCGCCTGCCGCCAGTGCGCGGTGAAGCAGTACACCGACGAGAACGACAAGCGTGGTCGCCTCGTCATGTCCTGCATGACCCCCGCCACCGACAACACCTGGATCTCCATCGAAGACGAAGAGGCCAAGCAGTTCCGCGCCAGCGTCGTCGAATGGCTGATGACCAACCACCCGCACGACTGCCCGGTGTGCGAGGAAGGCGGTCACTGCCACCTGCAGGACATGACGGTGATGACCGGCCACAACGAGCGCCGGTACCGCTTCACCAAGCGCACCCACCAGAACCAGGAACTCGGCCCGTTCATCGCCCACGAGATGAACCGCTGCATCGCCTGCTACCGCTGCGTGCGCTACTACAAGGACTACGCCGGCGGCACCGACCTCGGCGTCTACGGCGCCCACGACAACGTCTACTTCGGACGGGTCGAGGACGGCGTGCTGGAAAGCGAGTTCTCCGGCAACCTCACCGAGGTCTGCCCCACCGGCGTGTTCACCGACAAGACCCACTCCGAGCGCTACAACCGCAAGTGGGACATGCAGTTCGCCCCGAGCATCTGCCACGGCTGCTCCAGCGGCTGCAACATCAGCCCCGGCGAGCGCTACGGCGAGATCCGCCGCATCGAGAACCGCTACAACGGCTCGGTCAACCACTACTTCCTCTGCGACCGCGGTCGCTTCGGCTACGGCTACGTCAACCGCGAAGACCGTCCGCGCCAGCCGCTGCTGGTGCTGAGCAAGCAGAAGTTGAGCCTGGACGGCGCCCTCGACCAGGCCGCCGCCCTGCTGAAGGAGCGCAAGGTGGTCGGCATCGGTTCGCCGCGCGCCAGCCTGGAAAGCAACTTCGCCCTGCGCGAGCTGGTTGGCGAAGGCAACTTCTACAGCGGCATCAACGAAGGCGAACTCGACCGCCTGCGCCTGATCCTGCAGGTCATGCAGGAAGGCCCGCTGCCGGTGCCGAGCATCCGCGACATCGAGGACCACGACGCGGTCTTCGTCCTCGGCGAGGACCTGACCCAGACCGCCGCCCGCATCGCCCTGGCCCTGCGCCAGTCGGTGAAGGGCAAGGCCGTCGAGATGGCCGCCGACATGAAGGTCCAGCCGTGGCTCGACGCCGCGGTGAAGAACATCGCCCAGCACGCGCAGAACCCGCTGTTCATCGCCAGCGTCAGCGCGACCCGCCTCGACGACGTGGCCGAGGAAACCGTCCACGCCGCACCGGACGACCTCGCCCGCCTCGGCTTCGCCGTGGCCCACGCGATCGACCCGAGCGCTCCAGCCGTGGCCGACCTCGACCCGCAGGCCCAGGCCTTCGCCCAGCGCATCGCCGATGCCCTGCTGGCGGCCAAGCGTCCGCTGCTGGTGTCCGGCAACTCGCTGGGCAACAAGGCACTGATCGAAGCCGCGGCGAACATCGCCAAGGCCCTCAAGCAGCGCGAGAAGAACGGTTCCATCAGCCTGGTGGTCGGCGAAGCCAACAGCCTCGGCCTGGCGCTCTTCGGCGGCGACTCCGTGGAAGCCGCGCTCGAGCGACTGACCTCCGGACAGGCCGACGCCGTGGTGGTGCTGGAGAACGATCTCTACCGCCGCACCGACGCCGCCCGTGTCGACGCAGCCCTGGCGGCGGCCAGGGTGGTGATCGTCGCCGATCACCAGCAGACCGCCACCACCGCCAAGGCGCACCTGGTGCTGCCGGCGGCCAGCTTCGCCGAAGGCGACGGCACCCTGGTCAGCCAGGAAGGCCGCGCCCAGCGCTTCTTCCAGGTGTTCGACCCGACCTACTACGACGCCAAGAACATGGTCCGCGAAGGCTGGCGCTGGCTGCATGCGATCCACAGCACCCTGCAAGGCAAGCGCGTCGACTGGACCCAGCTGGACCACGTCACCGAAGCCGTGGCCGAGGCCAAGCCGATCCTGGCCGGTATCCGCGACGCCGCACCGGCCGCCTCGTTCCGCATCAAGGGCCTCAAGCTGGCCCGCGAACCGCACCGCTACAGCGGGCGCACCGCCATGCGCGCCAACATCAGCGTGCACGAGCCGCGCACCCCGCAGGACATCGACTCGGCGTTCGCCTTCTCCATGGAAGGCTACTCCGGCAGCCAGGAAGACCGTCAGCAGATCCCGTTCGCCTGGTCGCCGGGCTGGAACTCGCCGCAGGCCTGGAACAAGTTCCAGGACGAGGTCGGCGGCCACCTGCGCGCCGGCGACCCCGGCGTGCGCCTGATCGAACCGAAGGGCGAAGGCCTCGACTGGTTCCAGGCCGTGCCGGTGCCGTTCAGCGCCAAGGCCGACAGCTGGAAGGTAGTGCCTCTGTACCACCTGTTCGGTAGCGAGGAAAACAGCTCGCGGGCCGCGCCGATCCAGCAGCGCATCCCGGAGACCTACGTCGCCCTGTCCAAGGAAGACGCGGACCGCCTCGGCGTCAACGACGGCGCGACCCTCGGCTTCCAGCTCAAGGGCCAGGCCCTGCGCCTGCCGCTGCGCATCGATGAACAACTCGGCGCCGGCCTGATCGGCCTGCCGGTCGGCTTCGCCGGCATCCCGGCGGCGATCGCCGGCTGCTCCGTGGAAGGTCTGCAGGAGGCTGCACAATGAGTTGGCTGACTCCCGCTCTGGTCACCATCATCCTCACCGTGGTCAAGGCCATCGTGGTGCTGCTCGCCGTGGTCATCTGCGGCGCCCTGCTCAGTTGGGTCGAGCGCCGCCTGCTCGGCCTCTGGCAGGACCGCTACGGCCCCAACCGGGTCGGTCCGTTCGGTGCGTTCCAGCTCGGCGCGGACATGGTCAAGATGTTCTTCAAGGAGGACTGGACCCCGCCGTTCGCCGACAAGATGATCTTCACCCTGGCCCCGGTGATCGCGATGGGCGCCCTGCTCGTCGCCTTCGCCATCGTGCCGATCACCCCCACCTGGGGCGTGGCGGACCTGAACATCGGCATCTTGTTCTTCTTCGCCATGGCCGGCCTGACGGTGTACGCCGTGCTGTTCGCCGGCTGGTCGAGCAACAACAAGTTCGCCCTGCTCGGCAGCCTGCGCGCCTCGGCCCAGACCATCTCCTACGAGGTGTTCCTGGCCCTGTCGCTGATGGGCATCGTCGCCCAGGTCGGCTCGTTCAACATGCGCGACATCGTCCAGTACCAGATCGACAACGTCTGGTTCATCATTCCGCAGTTCTTCGGCTTCTGCACCTTCATCATCGCCGGCGTCGCCGTGACCCACCGTCACCCGTTCGACCAGCCGGAAGCGGAGCAGGAACTGGCGGACGGCTACCACATCGAGTACGCCGGGATGAAATGGGGCATGTTCTTCGTCGGCGAGTACATCGGCATCGTGCTGGTCTCGGCGCTGCTGGCGACCCTGTTCTTCGGCGGCTGGCACGGTCCGTTCCTGGACACCCTGCCCTGGCTGTCGTTCTTCTACTTCGCCGCCAAGACCGGCTTCTTCATCATGCTCTTCATCCTGATCCGCGCCTCGCTGCCGCGTCCGCGCTATGACCAGGTGATGGCGTTCAGCTGGAAGGTGTGCCTGCCGCTGACCCTGATCAACCTGCTGGTGACCGGCGCGCTCGTGCTGGCCGCGGCCCAGTAAGGAGAACCACCGTGATCAAAGAAATCATCAACGTCGTGCATGGCACCTTCACCCAGCTTCGCAGCCTGGTGATGATCTTCGGCCATGCCTTCCGCAAGCGCGATACCCTGCAATACCCCGAAGAGCCGGTCTACCTGCCACCGCGCTATCGTGGCCGGATCGTCCTGACCCGCGACCCCGACGGCGAGGAACGCTGCGTAGCCTGCAACCTGTGCGCCGTGGCCTGTCCGGTTGGCTGCATCTCCCTGCAGAAGGCCGAGACCGAGGACGGTCGCTGGTATCCGGAGTTCTTCCGCATCAACTTCTCGCGCTGCATCTTCTGCGGCCTGTGCGAGGAAGCCTGCCCGACCACCGCGATCCAGCTCACCCCGGACTTCGAGATGGGCGAGTTCAAGCGCCAGGACCTGGTCTACGAGAAGCACGACCTGCTGATCTCCGGGCCGGGCAAGAACCCGGACTACAACTACTACCGCGTTGCGGGGATGGCGATCGCCGGCAAGCCGAAAGGCGCCGCGCAGAACGAAGCCGAACCGATCAACGTGAAAAGCCTGCTGCCATAAGGAGACGTCGCGTGGAATTCGCTTTCTATTTCGCTGCCGGCGTCGCCGTACTGGCCACGCTGCGGGTCATCACCAACAGCAACCCGGTGCATGCCCTGCTCTACCTGATCATTTCCCTGCTGGCCATCTCGATGACCTTCTTCAGCCTCGGCGCACCCTTCGCCGGAGCCCTGGAGATCATCGTCTACGCTGGCGCCATCATGGTTCTGTTCGTCTTCGTGGTGATGATGCTCAACCTCGGCCCGGCCGTGGTCGAGCAGGAGCGCAAGTGGCTCACGCCCGGCATCTGGGTCGGGCCTTCGGCCCTGGCCCTGGTCCTGCTGGTGGAACTGCTGGTGGTCCTCGCCCGCACCCCGAGCGGTGCCGGCATCGGCCATACCACGGTAGACGCCAAGGCGGTCGGCATCAGCCTCTACGGCCCGTACCTGCTGGTGGTCGAACTGGCCTCCATGCTGTTGCTCGCGGCCCTGGTCGCTGCCTATCACCTGGGTCGTCAAGACGCCAAACAATAAAGGTTCGGCGGGCGCCCTGCGCCCGCCCCAAGGGAACGTAACGCTATGAACGCAATACCACTGGAACACGGCCTGGCCCTCGCCAGCGTCCTGTTCGCCCTCGGACTGGTCGGCTTGATGGTGCGACGCAACATCCTGTTCGTACTGATGAGCCTGGAAGTGATGATGAACGCCGCCGCCCTCGCCTTCGTGGTCGCCGGCAGCCGCTGGGGCCAGCCCGACGGCCAGGTGATGTTCATCCTGGTGCTGAGCCTCGCGGCCGCCGAAGCGAGCATCGGCCTGGCGATCCTGCTGCAATTGTATCGCCGCTTCCACACCCTCGATATCGACGCTGCCAGCGAGATGCGCGGATGAACCTCCTACCTCTTACCTTCCTGTTCCCCCTGGTCGGCTTCCTGCTGCTGTCGTTCTCCCGCGGCAGGTGGTCGGAAAACCTTTCGGCGCTGGTCGGCGTCGGCTCGGTCGGCCTCTCCGCCCTGAGCGCGGCCTGGGCCATCTTCAGCTTCCACAGCAGTCCGCCGGAAGGCGGCGCCTACAGCCTGGTGCTGTGGCAGTGGATGGCGGCCGGCGACTTCAGCACCAACTTCACCCTGTACCTGGACGGCCTCTCGGTAACCATGCTCGGCGTGGTTACCGGCGTCGGCTTCCTGATCCACCTGTTCGCCTCCTGGTACATGCGTGGCGAAGCCGGCTATTCGCGCTTCTTCGCCTACACCAACCTGTTCATCGCCAGCATGCTGTTCCTGGTGCTGGGCGACAACCTGCTGTTCCTCTACTTCGGCTGGGAAGGCGTGGGTCTGTGCAGCTACCTGCTGATCGGCTTCTACTACAGCAATCGCAACAACGGTAACGCGGCGCTCAAGGCATTCATCGTCACCCGCGTCGGCGACGTGTTCATGGCCTTCGGCCTGTTCATCCTGTTCCAGCAGTTCGGCACCCTGAACATCCAGGAGCTGCTGGTGCTGGCGCCGCAGAAGTTCCCGGAAGGCAACCTCTGGCTGACCCTGGCGACCCTGGCCCTGCTCGGCGGCGCGGTCGGCAAGTCCGCCCAACTGCCGCTGCAGACCTGGCTGGCCGACGCCATGGCCGGTCCGACCCCGGTCTCCGCGCTGATCCACGCCGCCACCATGGTGACCGCCGGCGTCTACCTGATCGCCCGTTGCCACGGCCTGTTCACCCTGGCCCCGGACATCCTCGAACTGGTCGGCATCGTCGGCGCGGTGACCCTGGTCCTGGCCGGCTTCGCCGCCCTGGTGCAGACCGATATCAAGCGCATCCTCGCCTACTCGACCATGAGCCAGATCGGCTACATGTTCCTCGCCCTCGGCGTCGGCGCCTGGGACGCGGCGATCTTCCACCTGATGACCCACGCCTTCTTCAAGGCCCTGCTGTTCCTCGCCTCGGGCGCGGTGATCGTCGCCTGCCACCACGAGCAGAACATCTTCAAGATGGGCGGGCTGTGGAAGAAGCTGCCGCTGGCCTACGCCAGCTTCGTGGTCGGCGGCGCGGCGCTGGCCGCCCTGCCCTTCCTCACCGCGGGCTTCTACTCCAAGGACGAGATCCTCTGGGAGGCCTTCGCCAGCGGCCATCGCGAGTTGCTGATCGCCGGCCTGGTGGGTGCGTTCCTGACCTCGATCTACACCTTCCGCCTGATCTTCGTCGCCTTCCACGGCGAGCCGAAGACCGAAGCCCACGCCGGCCACGGGATTTCCCACTGGCTGCCGCTCAGCGTGCTGATCGTCCTGTCGACCTTCGTCGGCGCCCTGATCACCCCGCCGCTGGCCGGCGTCCTGCCGGAAAGCGTCGGCCACGCCGGTGGCGAAGCCAAGCACAGCCTGGAACTGGCCTCGGGCGCCATCGCCATCGCCGGCATCCTGCTGGCCGGCCTGCTGTTCCTCGGCCAGCGCCGCTTCGTCAGCGCCCTGGCGAAGAGCGCCCCGGGTCGCTTCTTCGGTACCTGGTGGTACCACGCCTGGGGCTTCGACTGGCTGTACGACAAGCTGTTCGTGAAACCCTACCTGCTGCTCTGCCAACTGCTGGGGCGCGACCCCATCGACCGTACCCTGGGCGTCGTTCCGTTCAGCGTGCGCGGCGGACACAACCTCCTCAGCCTCACCGAGAACGGCCGCCTGCGCTGGTACGCCGCTTCCCTGGTGGGTGGCGCCGCCATCCTGCTCGGCGCGCTGCTGCTGGCCTAACGAATTCACGGAGAGACTGAGCCTGTCATGATTCTGCCCTGGCTAATCCTGATCCCCTTCATCGGCGGTTTCCTCTGCTGGATCGCCGAACACAGCAGCAAGACCCTGCCCCGCTGGATCGCGCTGCTTTCGATGACCCTAGTCCTGATCCTGAGCCTGTGGATCTGGGCCACCGGCGACTTCCAGCTGGCGCCCGCGCCCGGCGGCGAGCCGGAATGGACCCTGCAATTCAAGGTGCTGTGGATCGAGCGTCTCGGCATCAGCGTCCACCTGGCGATGGATGGCCTGTCGCTGCTGATGGTCGCCCTCACCGGCCTGCTCGGCGTGCTCTCGGTCCTCTGCTCGTGGAACGAGATCCAGCGCCGCATCGGCTTCTTCCATCTGAACCTGCTGTGGATCCTGGGCGGTGTGATCGGCGTGTTCCTCGCCATCGACCTGTTCCTGTTCTTCTTCTTCTGGGAAATGATGCTGGTGCCGATGTACTTCCTCATCGCGCTGTGGGGACACAGCTCCGATGACGGCAAGAAGACCCGCATCTACGCCGCCACCAAGTTCTTCATCTTCACCCAGGCCAGCGGCCTGGTGATGCTGGTGGCGATCCTCGGCCTGGTGTTCGTCAACTTCAATGCCACCGGCGTGATCACCTTCGACTACGCCACCCTGCTGAAGACCCAGCTGAGCCCCCACGTGGAATGGCTGCTGATGCTCGGCTTCTTCGTCGCCTTCGCGGTGAAGATGCCGGTGGTGCCGGTGCATTCCTGGCTGCCGGACGCCCACGCCCAAGCGCCCACCGCCGGCTCCGTGGACCTCGCCGGCATCCTTCTGAAGACCGCCGCCTACGGCCTGATCCGCTTCGCCCTGCCGCTGTTCCCCAACGCCTCGGCGGAATTCGCGCCGATCGCCATGTGGCTCGGCATCATCGGCATCTTCTACGGTGCCCTGCTGTCCTTCGCGCAGACCGACATCAAGCGCCTGGTCGCCTACTCCAGCGTTTCGCACATGGGCTTCGTGATGATCGGCATCTACTCCGGCAGCCAGGTCGCGCTGCAGGGCGTGGTGGTGCAGATGATCGCCCACGGCCTCTCCGCCGCGGCGCTGTTCATCCTCTGCGGCCAGCTCTACGAGCGCCTGCATACCCGCGACATGCGCAAGATGGGCGGCCTGTGGTCGCGCATGCCCTACCTGCCGGCGATCAGCCTGTTCTTCGCCTCGGCGTCGCTGGGCCTGCCCGGCACCGGCAACTTCGTCGGCGAGTTCCTGATCCTGATCGGCGCCTTCAAGGTGGTCCCGGTGATCATCGTGATCGCCACCTTCGGCCTGGTCTTCGCCTCGGTCTACTCGCTGATCATGATCCACCGCGCCTACTTCGGACCCAGCCAGTCCGACGAGCCGATCCTCGGCCTCGACGCCCGCGAACTGAGCATGGTGCTCGGCCTGGCGGTCCTGCTGGTCCTGCTCGGGGTCTACCCGCAGCCGGTGCTGGACATCTCCGCGGCCAGCATGCACGGCGTGCAGCAATGGCTGGGCGCAGCCCTTTCCACCCTTGCAGGACGGTAGTCGCGAAATGACCTTTACGATCCAACACTTCATCGCGCTCCTGCCACTGCTGATCACCAGCGCCACCCTGGTGGTGGTGATGCTGGCGGTAGCCTGGAAACGCAATCACTCGTTCACCGCCACCCTCTCGGTGATCGGCCTCAACCTGGCCCTGCTGTCGCTGCTGCCGGTCCTCGGCGTCACCCCGATCGAGGTGACCCCGCTGGTGCTGGTGGACAACTACGCCTGCTTCTACATGGCCCTGGTGCTGGTCTCCGCCCTGGCCTGCGTGACCCTCGCCCACGCCTACATGGAAAGCTATCCGGGTAACCGCGAAGAGCTGTACCTGCTCCTGCTGCTGGCCACCGCCGGCGGCCTGGTGCTGGTCAGCGCGCAGCACCTGGCCAGCCTGTTCATCGGCCTGGAGCTGCTCTCGGTCCCGGTCTACGGGATGGTCGCCTACGCCTTCTTCAACAAGCGCTCGCTGGAAGCCGGCATCAAGTACACCGTGCTCTCGGCCGCCGGCTCCGCCTTCCTGCTGTTCGGCATGGCCCTGCTCTACGCCGAGTCCGGTACCCTGGGCTTCGCCGGCCTTGGCGCCAAGGTCGCCGAGCACGTACTGAGCGGTCCGCTGGTCAGCGTTGGCGTCGGCATGATGCTGGTCGGCCTGGGCTTCAAGCTGTCGCTGGTGCCCTTCCACCTGTGGACCCCGGACGTCTACGAAGGCGCCCCGGCGCCGGTCTCGGCGTTCCTCGCCACCGCCAGCAAGGTCGCGGTGTTCGCCGTGCTGCTGCGGCTGTTCCAGATCGCCCCGGCGGCCCTGGACAACCAACTGCTGAACATCTCCCTGAGCGTCATCGCGGTCGCCTCGATCCTCTTCGGCAACCTGCTGGCACTGACCCAGAGCAACATCAAGCGCCTGCTCGGCTACTCGTCCATCGCCCACCTGGGCTACCTGCTGGTCGCCCTGATCGCCAGCAAGGGCATGGCCGTGGAAGCGGTCGGCGTCTACCTGGCCACCTACGTACTGACCTCCCTCGGCGCGTTCGGCGTGATCACCCTGATGTCCACCCCGTACAGCGGCCGCGACGCCGATGCGCTGTTCGAGTACCGCGGCCTGTTCTGGCGCCGGCCGGTGCTGACCGCGGTGATGACCGTGATGATGCTGTCGCTGGCAGGCATCCCGCTGACCGCCGGCTTCATCGGCAAGTTCTACGTGATCGCGGTCGGCGTCGAGTCGCACCTGTGGTGGCTGATCGGCGCCCTGGTGCTGGGCAGCGCCATCGGCCTGTACTACTACCTGCGGGTCATGGTCACCCTGTTCCTGGTCGAGCCCGGCATCCGCCAGCACGACGCACCGTTCAACTGGGGCCAGCGCGCCGGCGGCATCATGCTGGTGGCCATCGCCCTGCTGGCGTTCTTCCTCGGCGTCTACCCGCAGCCGCTGCTGGAAATCCTCCAGCATTCCGGCCTGGCCCTCGCCGGCTGAGTCGCCCGCTCCACGAAAACCCCGCCTCGGCGGGGTTTTTCTTTGGCCCGCCCCACGCACCCTGCCCCGCTGCCGTGGCATGCTCCGCGCTCCATGGATGAACCCGGAGGCCTCATGCCCACCTTCCACGATATCGACGTCCTGCGACACAACAGCGCCAGTTGGGACGCCCAGGCCGCCCGTGACTGCGAATGGTCGCGACCGGTCAGCGCCGAAGAGGTCGCCGCCGCACGCCGCGGCGACTGGGCGGTGAAGCTGACCCCGGGCGCGTTACCCACTCACTGGCTGGGCGACGTACGCGGCCGCGAGATCCTCTGCCTGGCCTCGGCCGGCGGCCAGCAGGCGCCGATCCTTGCCGCCGCCGGCGCACGGGTCACGCTGTTCGACGCCTCGGCGGGACAGCTGGACAAGGACCGCCAGGTCGCCGCCCGCGACCGCCTCGAACTGGCCTGCGTGCAGGGCGACATGCGCGACCTCTCGACCTTCGCCGATGCCTCCTTCGACCTGGTCTTCAATCCCATCTCCAATCTCTACGTCGACGATGTCTTGCCGGTCTGGCGCGAATGCGCGCGGGTGCTGCGGCCGGGCGGCAAGCTGCTGGCGAGCTTCTACAACCCGGCGCTGTTCATCGAGGACCGCTCGCCGGAACTGGCAGAGCAGGGCCTGATCCGGCCGCGACATCGCCTGCCCTACTCCGACCTGGAAAGCCTCTCCGCCGAAGCCCTCGCGGCGAAGCGCGAGAAAGGCGAAGCCCTGGTGTTCGGCCATAGCCTGACCCAGCAGATCGCCGGCCAGCTCGCCGCCGGCCTGCTGCTGCAGGATTTCTACGAAGACTGGCAACCGCACCCGCGCTTCGTCATCGACCGCTTCATGCCGACCTTCCTCGCCACCTGCGCGCTCAAGCCGAGGTCCGCCGCCGGTTGACAGCGGCGAGCCCTGAGGAGTGCCGGCAAGCGCTGCTCCATGTCCGGTTGCGCAACGGTCGCGATGTACCGGGCTCGACGCACTGTTAGCCGAAGGCCCCAGGCACTGCCTGGAGCGGCTCAGCCACGACAGCGCCGTCAATGATGCTTCAAGGCCTGAAACGAACAAGCCCCGCATTCGCGGGGCTTGTCTGCCACGGGCGCGACTCAGGCCTGTGGTTCTTCCTCGCGACCAGTGAACAGGTCCCAGCTGGCCATGAACAGCGCGGCGATCAGCGGGCCGATGACGAAGCCGTTGAGGCCGAACAGGGCCATGCCGCCGAGGGTGGAGATCAGCACCACGTAGTCCGGCATCTTGGTGTCCTTGCCGACCAGGATCGGGCGCAGGATGTTGTCCACCAGGCCGATCACCACCACGCAGAACAGGATCAGCACTACGCCCTGCCAGATCGCCCCGGTAAGCAGGAAATAGGCCGCCACCGGCGCCCAGATCAGCGCCGCGCCGATGGCCGGCAGCAGCGACAGGAAGGCCATCAGGGTGCCCCAGAGCAAGGCGCCCTCGATGCCCAGCACCCAGAAGATCAGGCCGCCGAGAGCGCCCTGGGTGGCAGCCACGGCGATGTTGCCCTTCACCGTGGCGCGGATCACCGTGGTGAACTTGGCGAACAGGTGGTGCTTGTGTTCCTGGCTCAGCGGCACCGCCTGCTTGATCCGCCGGCCGAGCACGCGACCGTCGCGAAGGAGGAAGAACAGCAGGTAGAGCATGATGCCGAAGCTGATGACGAAGTCGAGGGTGTTCTGGCCGATGCTGAACGCCTTGGTCGCCACCACCTGGCTGGCCTGCATCGCCACCGAGGAGAGCTTCTCCTGCAGGCTCGAGAGATTGGCCAGGTCGAAGCGCTCCAGCCACTGGTGCACCGATGGCGGCAAGGCGGCCACCGCCTGCTGCAGGTAGGCGGCGAAGTTCAGTTCGCCGGACTTGACCCGCTGGTAGACGCTCGCGCCTTCCTGCACCAGCGAACCGGCGATGAAGATCACCGGGATGATCACGATCAGCACGCAGATCAGCAGGGTGATCAGCGCGGCGAGGTTCTTCCGATCCCTCAGACGCACCTGCAGGCGGCGTTGCACCGGGGCGAAGATGATCGCCAGGATGGTGCCCCAGAACACCGCGCCGTAGAACGGCAGCAAGAGCCAGCCGAAGGCGAGCGTGACCACCGCCAGCAACAGGAGAAAAGTCCGGGATTCCAGTTTCGTGTCGAGCATGTCCAATCCATCTGGCAGTGGGAAGCAAAGCATTAGTCAGCCGGCGGAGGTGGATCGTTCACGACTGCCGGCCGACTCCGCCGAATAATGACAGGAAGGCTCTGTGGCGCACCACTGCCGGCTGGCTCTTTTGCCGGCAGCGGTCGCGCGGGGGAAGGGTCAGATGCGGAACTGACCGACCAGCCGGCCCAGGCCCTGGCCCAGTTGCGCCAGGCTGCGGGCGGTCTGCGCGCCCTGCTGGGCCTCGTCGGCGACGCTGTCCACCGCGCCGGCGATCTGGTGCACGCTGCGGTTGATCTCCTCGGCCACCGCGGTCTGCTCCTCGGCGGCGCTGGCGATCTGCGCGTTCATCGCGTTGATGGTGGCGATCAGCTGGGCGATGGCATCCAGCGAATCGCCGGCCTGGTTGGCCTGGTTGCTGGTGCCCTCGCCGGCCTCGCCGGAACGGCGCATGGCGTCGACCGCGGCGTTGGTGCCCTGCTGCAGGCGATCGATCATGCCCTGGATTTCCTGGGTGCTCTGCTGGGTGCGGCTGGCCAGCGCCCGCACTTCGTCGGCGACCACCGCGAAGCCACGTCCGGCCTCGCCGGCACGGGCCGCCTCGATGGCCGCGTTGAGCGCCAGCAGGTTGGTCTGTTCGGCAATCGAGCGGATCACCCCGAGCACGCTGACGATCGACTGCACGTCCTGTTGCAGGCTGTCCAGCGAGGAACCGCTGTCGCGGATCTCGTCCACCAGCGCGTGGATGCGCTCGATGCTGCCGTCCACCACGCGCTTGGCCGCCTGGCCTTCGTGGTCGGTCTGCTGCGCGGCCTCGGCGGCGCGCTGGGCGCTCTGCGCCACTTCATGGGCGGCGGCGGACATCTCGTTGATCGCGGTGGCGACCTGATCGGTCTCATGGCGCTGGCGCTCCATGGCCTGCTCGGAACGCTCGGCCTGGGCCGACATCTGCTCCACCAGTTGCTTGAGGTCGCCGGTCATCCCGGCGATCTGCCGCACCAGACCGTGGATCTTCTCGACGAAGCGGTTGAAGGAACCGGCCAGCTCGCCCAGCTCGTCGTGGCTGGTCACCGGCAGGCGACGGGTCAGGTCGCCTTCGCCGGCGGCGATGTCATCGAGGTTCTGGCGGATCTGGTGCAGCGGACGCAGCATCGCGTTGGCCACCGCCAGGCCGATCACCAGCAGGACCACCAGGAGGACCCCGGCGATCGCCACGATGCTGGCGATCAGGGTGCCGATACGCTCGTCGATGGCTTGCTTGATCTCCACCAGTTGGGCCTCGACGCCGTCGAGGTTGATCGCCGAGCCGATCACCATGTCCCACTTCGGCAGGTACAGAGTGTACGACAGCTTCGGCACCATGACGCTTTCGTTACCTGGCAGCGGCGAGGTATAGGTCACGTAGTGGCTGCCGTTCTTGCCTGCCTCCACCAGTTCGCGGTTGAGGTAGACGCCGCTGGGATCGCGGCGGTCGCGGAAGCTCTTGCCGACGTCCACCGGGCTGTCGCCACGGAACAGGCGCACCACCTGGGAGTCGTAGCCGAAGATATAGCCGTCCTTGCCGTACTTGACCTTCGACAGGCGCGCAATGGCCTCGGCGCGGGCGTTCAGGTCGCCGTTGGCCGAGCGGTCGTACTCGGCCTGGATACTGCCCATGGCGATCTGCACATAGTGCTCGAGTTCTGCACGACGGTCGCCGAGCAGGCGCTCGCGGGTATCCTTGACTTCGGTATCAGCCTGTTTTTTCAGGATCAGCACCGCTCCGCCGCTGAGCACCAGGGCGAAGAGCAGCACCGGCACCATGGCCAGCAGGAGGACTTTGGATTTCAGGGTCAGACGCATCATCAACTCCTAGCATGACGCCCAATAAAAAACGGGATTCCCGTTTCATCGGCAATCCCGTCGGAAGCTTAAGCGGCCGGCCCGACATTCCGTCAGGCGACCGCCCGAAATAGGACTCAGAGCAACATCGCGGCGG
The DNA here is from genome assembly GCF_021213715.1 of Pseudomonas sp. CP-1. Taxonomy (NCBI): domain Bacteria; kingdom Pseudomonadati; phylum Pseudomonadota; class Gammaproteobacteria; order Pseudomonadales; family Pseudomonadaceae; genus Pseudomonas; species Pseudomonas sp. CP-1. The sequence continues at coordinate 34,335 of NZ_JAJQKY010000022.1, read as the reverse complement.
CCCAGCCGAACACCAGCAACGGCAGGTTGTAGTGCAGGAAGGTCGGCACCACGGTGTCCCAGATGTGATTGTGTTGGCCGTCGACGTTGAGCCCGGAGGTCGGCCCGAGGGTCGAGTCCGACGCCGGAGAACCTGCATCCCCCAGCGCGCCGGCGGTGCCGACGATGCTGACGATGGCCAGCGGGCTGAAGCCCAGTTGCACCGCCAGCGGGACGAAGATCGCGGCGATGATCGGCACGGTGGAGAACGACGAGCCGATGCCCATGGTGACCAGCAGGCCGACCAGCAGCATCAGCATGGCGCCGACCGCCTTGCTGTTGCCGATCCAGGCCACCGAGGCGTCGACCAGGCTCTGCACCTCGCCGGTGGCCTTCATCACCTCGGCGAAACCGGCCGCGGCAATCATGATGAAACCGATGGTAGCCATCATCTTCATGCCTTCGGTGAACAGGTCGTCGGTCTCCTTCCAGCGCACCACGCCGGACAGCGAGAAGACCACGAAACCGACCAGCGCGCCGATGATCATCGAGTCCAGCCACAGCTGCACGACGAACGCGGCGACGATGGAGACCCCGGCCACCGCCAGGCTTTTCGGGCTATAGCTGACATCGACGCGTTCGGCCTGCTCGATCCGCTGCAAGTCGTAGACGCGCTTGCGGCGGTAGCTGAACAGCACCGCGATGAGTAACCCGGCGAGCATGCCCAGGGCCGGGATGAACATGGCGTGGGTGACGTTGATCCCGCTGACGTCGACGCCGTTGCGCGCCACGTTGGCCAGCAGGATTTCATTGAGGAAGATGTTGCCGAAGCCCACCGGCAGGAACATGTACGGGGTGATGAGGCCGAAGGTGATGACGCAGGCGATCAATCGCCGGTCGATCTGCAGCTTGCTCAGCACATAGAGCAGCGGCGGCACCAGCAGCGGGATGAAGGCGATGTGGATCGGCAGGATATTCTGCGAGGATACCGCCACGCAGAGCAGCAGGCCGACCAGAATCCACTTGAACGCACCGGCGCCCTTGCCCTGCTCGTCGTGCCGGCCGAGCAGCGCCAGAACCTTGTCGGCCAGCGCATGGGCCACGCCGGAGCGAGCGATGGCCACGGCGAAGGCGCCGAGCATGGCGTACGACAGGGCCACCGTGGCGCCGCCGCCGAGGCCGCCGTTGAAGGCCTTGAGAGTCCCCTCCAGGCCTAGGCCACCGAACAGTCCGCCGACCACCGCGCCGATGATCAGCGCCAGCACGACATGCACACGGCAAAGGCTGAGGACGAGCATCAGTGCGACCGCCAGCACCACTGCGTTCATCGTTGAACTCCTTGCAAATGAAACGAACCCGGCCGCCTGCGACCGAAAAAAGGGGCGTACTCTGCTACAGCCATCCCCGCCTGTCAAAGCCGCGCATGGGCGAATGTCGCCTGGCTATAAACCGTTGTGCACGGTTCTTGCGTGCGATTCGCCGCACGACGGCAATCCGGCGCCAGCGAACGAACCGTCGTCAAGAATGGGCGAGCCCTGCCGATAAGCCTTGGGCCCCCGCAGTTTCTTCGTACAAGGACCCCTCCCATGTTCCTTCGCCGCCTGTCCATCCAATGGAAGATCACCCTGCTGGCAGGCCTCTGCCTGCTCGGCGTGGTCGCCTTGCTGGTCGGCCTTTCGGTCTACCGCATGCAGCACAGCAGCGTACTGGTGAAAAGCGCCAGTACGCAGATGCTCGACGAATCGGCGCGCCTGCGCCTGGAAGCCCGCGGGGAATTGCAGGCGTTGCGCATCCAGCGCTATTTCATGGATGCCTTCCAATACGGCAAGGGTTTCTCCCGGCAGATCCTGTTCCTCCGCGACCAGGCGCAGAAGCGCTTCCTCGACGCCTACGACCTGCGCGAAGACCTGACCCGCCAGGTGCGCACCGCGCTCGCCGCCAATCCCGAGGTGCTCGGCCTGTACGTGGTCTTCGAACCCAACGCACTGGACGGCAAGGACGAACTGTTCGTCGACCAGCCCGCCCTGGGCAGCAACGACAAGGGACGCTTCTCCCTGTACTGGGCGCAGGCCACGCCGGGACAGCTGGAGTCCGAGTCGATGGTCGAGTCCGAACTCGCCGACACCAGCAGCGGGCCCAGCGGCGCGGCCTACAACGCCTGGTACACCTGCCCGAAGGAAAGCGCTCAACCCTGCGTGCTCGATCCCTACTTCGACAAGGTCGGCGAGCGCCAACTGCTGATGACCAGCATCGCCTTCCCCCTCGAACTGGATGGCAAGGTGATCGGCGTGATGGGCCTGGACATCAACCTGAGCAATCTGCAGGCGCTCAGCGAACAGGGCAACCGCGAACTCTACGACGGCGTCGGCCAGGTCGGCATCCTCAGCCCGGCCGGGCTGTTCGCCGGCAACAGCCGCGACGCCGGCCTGCTCGGCAAGAACCTGGCCAAGGCGGATCCGCAGCACGCCGGCGAACTCCTGCAACTGCTGGCCGCCGGCAAGAGCCAATTGTTCAACGAGAACGTCGACCTCAAGGTGCTGCAACCGTTGCAGCCGATTCCCGGCGCCAAGCCCTGGGGCGTGCTCCTCGAAGTGCCGAAGAGCGCCCTCCTCGGCCCGGCCCTGGCGCTGGAGCGGCAACTGGACGACATGCGTCGCGAAGGCACCTGGGTCGAACTGGGCCTCGGCCTCGGCGCCGCGGTGCTCGGCCTGCTGGTGCTGTGGCTGAGCGCCCGCGGCGTGACCCGGCCGATCCTCGGCGTCGCCCATATGCTGCGCGACATCGCCAGCGGCGAAGGCGACCTGACCCAGCGTCTGCCGCACACCGGGCGCGACGAGCTGGGCGAACTGGCCGGATGGTTCAACCGTTTCCTCGACAAGCTGCAGCCGATCATCCGCGACGTGAAGGTCTCGGTGCGCGATGCGCGCAGTACCGCCGACCAGTCGGCGGCGATTTCCAGCCAGACCAGCGCCGGCATGCAGCAGCAGTTCCGCGAGATCGACCAGGTCGCCACCGCATCCCACGAGATGACCGCCACTGCCCAGGACGTCGCCCGTAGCGCCGCCCAGGCCGCCGACGCCGCGCGCGGTGCCGACCAGGCGACCCGCGACGGCCTGGCGCTGATCGACCGCACCACCCAGAGCATCGACAGCCTGGCCGCCAACCTGACCAGCGCCATGGGCCAGGTCGAGCAACTGGCCAGCAGCAGCGAGGAAATCGGTTCGGTGCTGGAAGTGATCCGCGCCATCGCCGAGCAGACCAACCTGCTGGCGCTCAACGCGGCCATCGAGGCGGCCCGCGCCGGCGACGCCGGCCGCGGCTTCGCGGTGGTCGCCGACGAAGTGCGCAACCTCGCCCGGCGCACCCAGGACTCGGTGGAACAGATCCGCGGGGTGATCGAAGGCCTGCAACAGGGCACCCGCGACGTGGTCGACGCCATGCACGGCAGCCATCGCCAGGCCCAGGGCAGCGTCGAGCAGGTGGATGAAGCGGTGGCCGCGCTGCAACGGATCGGCGAGGCGGTGACGGTGATCAACGACATGAACCTGCAGATCGCCAGCGCCGCCGAGGAACAGAGCTCGGTAGCCGAGGAGATCAACCGCAATGTCGCGGCGATCCGCGACGTCACCGAGTCGCTGTCGAGTCAGGCCGAGGAATCGGCCCAGGTCAGTCAGTCGCTGAACCGCCTGGCCAACCACCAGCAGGGCCTGATGGAACAGTTCAAGGCCTGACCGTTCACGGCCTGAATAGCGCCGGGGGGCCGTAGGTCCCCCAGATCGCCAGGCGGGCCAGCGAGCGCAGCCAGCCACGCAGACGCGCCGGGGCTCCCGCCTCGGCCACCTTCGCTGCCGCTGTCCCGGCCTGTCGCGGCTCGCCGCGCTCGCTGCGCAACGCGTTTTCCACGGCCTGCTCGTAGCGAGCCTGCGCGGGTAACCGCGGCGACCGCCCCTCTTCTCGCTGTCCACTGGACTCGCCCAACAGGAACACCAGCACCGGCAGCATCAGCGCCCAGCGCCAGCGGCCCGTACCCGTCCGCCGTTTCATCGTCCAAGACCTCCTTGCAAGAAGCCCGGGATGCTAGGGAAAGCGCAGGAGGAAATCTTGCCGGGACTGTCGGCAAATGGTGAAGAACTGTTAAGCCCTGGCGGCGCGGCCGCTCTTCTGCAACGACAACTCGATGCTCACTCGCAGGCCGCCCAGCGGGCTGTCTTCGAGACTCAGGCGGCCACCGCAGGCCTCGGCGATGTCGCGCGCGATGCCCAGGCCCAGGCCATGGCCGCTGACCTGCTCGTCGAGCCGGGTACCCCGCTCGAGCACCGCCTGGCGCTGGTCGGGGAGGATGCCGGGGCCGTCATCGTCGACCTTCAGGCGGACCATGCCCTCGCCCTGCGCGACAGTCAGGCGGACTTCGCTATCGGCCCACTTGCAGGCGTTGTCCAGCAGATTGCCGAGCATCTCCAGCAGGTCCTCGCGGTCCCATGGCAGGCGCAGCCCCGGTGGCGCGCTCCAGCTCACCTGCAGGTGCGGGCCGTGGATCAGGCGCAGGGTGTCGCACAGCGACGGCAACTCCTCGGCGCAATCGAAATGTGCGCCAGGCAGCGCTTCGCCGACCAGGCGCGCCTTGCCCAACTCGCGACCGAGACGCTGCTGGATCTGTTCCAGCTGCTCGCGCAGGACCTGTTGCAACTCCGGCTGGCGCGCCATCTCCTCGCGCTCGGCGAGGCTGACCAGCACCGCCAGCGGCGTCTTCAGGGCGTGACCGAGGTTGCCCAGGGCGTTGCGCGAACGCTTCAGGGTCTCCTCGGTGTGTGCCAGCAGGTGGTTGATCTGCTCCACCAGCGGCTCCAGCTCCTCGGGAGCCTGGTTGTCCAGTTGGCTGCGCTGACCCTGCTGCAGCTGGGCGATCTGCAGGCGCACCTCCTCCAGCGGACGCAGCGAACGACGCACGGTCAGGCGCTGCAACAGCAATACCAGGAGCAGCGCCAGGGCGCCGGCGCCCAGACCCATCCACTGCACGCGGGCGAAGCTTTCCAGGATCGGCGTATAGTCCTGCGCCACCACGATCCGCAGCTTCTGGCCCATGCGCTTGTAGTGGCCGCGGAACACCAGCAGTCGCTGCTCCTCAGGCCCATCGACCAGACCCTGCACCAGCCCTTTCTTGTGCGGCACCTCCAGCTCGCTGTCCCACAGGGAGCGTGAGCGCCAGGTGTCCTTTTCCAGCTCGATGACGAAATAGCGCCCGGAATACGGGCGCTGGAACGCCGGGTTGAGGCGTTGCTCGTCCAGTTGCATGCCGTTCGGCCCGCGTACCATGGCCACCAGCAGGTTCTCCGCCTCCTCGCGCAGGTTGCCGGCGAAATAGCGCCGCAGGCCCTGGTCGAACAGCCACAGGCCGGTCTGCGCGAGGACCAGCCCGACCACCAGCAGTACCGCGAACAGGCCGACGCTCAGGCGCCGCTGGATCGACCTCATCCGGCGGCCACCCCGGCGTAGCGGTAGCCCTGGCCACGGCGGGTCTCGATCACCTCGCGGCCGAGCTTGCGCCGCAGGTGGTTGACGTGGACCTCGATGACGTTGGAATCGCGTTCGGTCTCGCCGTCGTACAGATGCTCGGCCAGGTGCCCCTTGGACAGGACCTGGCCGGGGTGCAGCATGAAATAGCGCAGCAGGCGGAATTCGGCGGCGGTCAGGTCGACGTCGGCGCCGTTCAGGCACACGCACTGGCGCTGCTCGTCCAGGCGCAGCCCGGCGGCCTCCAGCTGGCTCTGGTTGGCCAGCCCATGGGCGCGGCGCAACAGGGCCTGGATGCGCAAGGCCAACTCTTCCGGATGGAACGGCTTGGTCAGGTAGTCGTCGGCACCGGCCTTGAGCCCATCGATGCGTTCGGCCCAGGAACCGCGCGCGGTGAGGATCAGCACCGGAGTCGCGAGTCCCAGGCCACGCCACTCCTGGAGTATCTCCAGGCCGGGGCGCCCGGGCAGGCCGAGGTCGAGGATGATCAGGTCGTAGGGCTCGCTGGCGCCCTGCACCGCCGCGTCGCGGCCGTCGGCCAGCCAGTCCACCGCGTAGCCCTGGCGGGTCAGGCTGGCCATCAGTTCGTCGGCCAGGGGAACGTGATCCTCAACCAGCAGCAACCGCATCAGTCGTCTTCCTCGTCCTTCAGGATGCGGCCGTTGCGGGCATCCAGTTCCAGTTCACGCACGACGCCGTCGCGGGTGAGCAGTTCCACCTCGTAGACATAGACGTCGTCTTCCTCTTCCAGCTCGACCTCCAGCAGGCGCGCCCCGGGGTAACGCCCCAGGGCTTCCTGCATGAGGGATTCGAGCGGCTGTATCACACCGTCCTGGCGCAGGCGCAGGACCTCGTCCTGGTCCAGGTCGCGCGCCATCGCCTCGAGGCTGATGACCGCCAGGACCAGTGCGACGATCCCGGCGTAGCGCATGAGCCATTTCATCAGTCGTCCTGGTGGTCCTTGAGCACGGCGCCGGTAGCGGCATCCAGCTCCAGGTCCCACTTCACGCCCTGCGGGTCGCGCAACTCGACCTGGTAGATGTAGCGGCCGTATTCCTCTTCCAGCTCGGTATCGTGGACGCTCGAGCCGGGATGCTTGGCGATGGCGTTCTTGTTCAGCTCTTCGAAGGACTTGATGGTCCCGGCGTCACGCAGCTTCAGCGCCTCGTCCGGGCCGAGGTCGCGGGCCTGGGCCAGGCCGGCAGTCAGGGCGATGGCGGTGGCGGCGAACAGGGCAGTCAGTTTCTTCATGGGAATCTCTCCGTGGGAATCAATCGTGTTGCTTTCGACGGTTTGCAGATTAACCGGGCGCTCTTAATTGAAGCTGAATTTGCCGCAAGGACATGGCCGGGGCGCGCCATAGGGTAACGGAAAGCCTCTGCGATGGGGCTCGCCGGCGTTCGAAAGCGCTTGGTCCTGCGACAACTCGTCCTATAATCGCCGGTCCGCAAGGGAGAAGACCAGCATGCCAGCCATCCAGATCAAGTCCCCCGCACTGACCCTCAAGGCCGGTCGCCGCGCCCTCGCCCGCATCCGCGAGCGCGGCCTGCAGCCGGCCGACGTCGGCATCGTCCCCGGTGCCGCCGGCGGGCCAAAGGCGCTGGGCATCCAGGGACTGGACCTGGCGATCTTCGGCGAGTGGCTGCCGCGCGCCCCGCGCGAACGCTCGCTGATCGGCGCCTCCATCGGTTCCTGGCGCTTCGCCAGCGCCTGCCTGCCCGACGCCGTGGCCGGCCTCACCCGCCTCGGCGAGCTGTACACCCGGCAGCGTTTTCCCAAGGGCGTGAGCATCGCCGAAGTCTCGCGCAAGTGCGCGGCGATGCTCGACGACCTGCTCGCCGGCCAGGACGCGCGGATCCTCGACAACCCGCTGTACCGCCTCAACGTGGTGGTGGTGAAGAGCCACGGGCGCCTCGCCCACGACCACAAGGCCAGCCTCGGCCTGGGGCTGTCCTCGGTGATCCGCGACAACCTGATCGGCCGCCGCCACCTGCACCGCCACTTCGAACGGGTGATCCTGCATGACGCCCGCCAGGCGCCGCCGCTGGCCGCGCTGACCGACTTCCCGTCGCGCTACCTGCACCTGGACGGCGGCAACCTGCGCCAGGCGCTGCTCGCCTCCGGCTCGATCCCGATGGTCATGGAAGGCGTCCGCGACCTGCCTGGCGCCGGCCCCGGCACCTACCGCGACGGCGGCCTGCTCGACTACCATCTCGACCTGCCCTACGAGGACCGCGGCGTGGTGCTCTACCCGCACTTCACCGACAAGGTGATCCCCGGCTGGTTCGACAAGGGCTTGCCCTGGCGCCGTGGCGACGCCGGGCGCCTGCAGGACGTGCTGCTGCTGGCGCCGTCGCGCGAGTACCTGGCGCGCCTGCCGCACGCCAAGCTGCCGGACCGCAAGGACTTCACCCGCTACCTCGGCGACGACGACGGCCGCGAGCGCTACTGGCGCCAGGCGATGGCGGAAAGCCGCAGGCTCGGCGACGAATTCCTCGAACTGGTCGACGGCGGCCGGCTCGGCGAACGCCTGCAAGCGCTGGACTGAGCCACCACCGACGAGAAGGATCCTGCATGAAACTGGCCGTAGCGCTGATCCACGGCATCGGCGACCAGCCCGATAGCCGCGACGAGGACGGTCTGCACAGCTACGCCCGCGAACTGGTAGCGGCGCTGCGCCGACGTCTCGGTGCGGAAGCCGGCGAGGTGGCCTTCCAGAGCCTGTACTGGGCCAGCGTGCTGGACGCCCGCGAACTGGACTACCTCAAGCGCATCGAGCGCGAGCCGCTGGGCTGGCGCTGGCTGCGCCGGGCGGTGACGCTGTTCCTCGGCGACGCCAGCGGCTACCGAAAGGTCAGCGCCGCCTACGACACCACCTACCAGCAGGTCCACCAGCACGTGCGCAGCGGGATCATGGCCCTGCGCGCGAAGGTCGGGCCGCAGACGCCGCTGGTGATCCTCGCCCACTCCCTGGGCGGGCACATCGTATCCAACTTCATCTGGGACCAGCAGAAACTCAACCGCACGCCGAGTTGCTCGATCGACCCCTTCCTCGGCCTGGAAACCCTGGCCGGGCTGGTCACCTTCGGTTGTAACATCCCGCTGTTCACCTTCGCCTACGAGAAGGTCTGTCCGATCCGCTTTCCCGGCCACTGCCTGACCCCGGCGATCCGCCAGCAGGCACGCTGGCTGAACGTCTACGCGCCGGCCGATCCGCTCGGCTATCCGCTGCGGCCGTTGCAGAACTACGCCGCGGTCGTCCACGAGGACCTCGCCCTGCCGGTCGGTCCCTGGTACAAGCGGCACACCCCGTTGAGCCACATGGAGTACTGGAACGATGCGCGCTTTCACGATTACCTGGCGGACTACCTGCGCCGCCTGTTGGCTGCTGGCCTCGAGCCTGCCGGCGCTGGCCACGCCCTCCCCGCAGGCGAGCCAGGAGATCGGCCGCTTGCTGAGCTTTGTTGAAGACAGCGGCTGCACCTTCATCCGCAACGGCAGCGAATACCCGGCCGCGGAAGCCCGCGCCCACCTGCAGAAGAAGCTCGACTACCTGGAGCGCAAGGATCTGGTCGCCAGCAGCGAGGACTTCATCGAGCGCGCCGCGACCCAGAGCAGCCTCAGCGGCAAGCCCTACCAGGTGCGCTGCGCCGGGCAGACGCGCAACTCCGCCGACTGGCTGAACCAGGAGCTGCGGCGTCTGCGGCAAGCCCCCTGATCAACCGGGATGGCCGTCGACCCGCGGACGACACAGCATCGGCGCGTAGCACCAGGCGAATAGCAGGAACGCCAAAGCCCACAGTCCGCCTGCCAGGGGCAGCGCCCAGTTCGCCGGCAACAGGCTGGGCAGGAACACCCGCGCCGCGCAGCCGAGATTGAGCAGGGCGAAAGCCCAGGGCATCGCTGCCGGCGGTTGCAGCGCGCGACCGGTATGGCCGAGAGTGACCCGTGCCAGCATCGCCAGGATCAACCCGCCCATGCCGCCCACCGCCAGCGCGTGCAGCGCCTGGCTCGGCGCCAGCGCCAGGCCCAGGCTCCAGAGCGCCATGCCGAGCGGCGCCACGGCGATCCAGAAATACGCCAGGTGCAGCGACCAGAGCAACGGCACCTGCCAGATGCCGCGATCGCGCCAACGCCACAGGCGCCACAGTTGCGCACCGCCGAGGGCGGCGAACAGTCCTGCAAGCCAGGGCGTCGGCTGCGCCGTGACGCCCGCGGCGGTGAGCAGCGCCACCAGCACGCAGCCCAGCAGGATGCCATTGTCCAGCCAGGCGATCGCCGGCACCTGCTGCTGACGGCCGAGACCGCGCTGGGTGAAGAACGGGATCACCCGCCCGCCGATCAGGTTCATCATTCCGGCGATCAGCCATAGCGCGGCGATGGAGGCACGCCGTTGCCAGTCGTCGTTGCCCTCGAACAGGCCGAGCAGGACCAGGGCGTCGGCCAGGGTCAACAGCAGCAACAGGCCCACCACCGGGTAATTGCGCTTCTGCCGCACCCGCCACAGGCTGCGACCGATAGCCCAGGCCAATAGCGGCAGGAAGCTCAGTTGCAGCACCAGCAGCAGCGCCAGCGGCGCATCGAATAGCCAGGCCAGGCGCGCCGCCAGCCAGAGTCCGGCGAGCAGGGCCAGGGGTTTGCCCTGCAGGCCGGGTACGCCGGTCCAGGTCTGCACGGCGGTCAACAGGAAGCCGGCGATGATCGCCACACCGAAACCGAAGAGCATTTCGTGACGATGCCAGGCCAGCCAGCCACCGACCGGTTGCCAGCCGCTCCAGAGCCCGGCCAGCGCCGCCAGCCAGAGCGCGATGGCGAGCACCGCGAACAGCGCGCCGCCGAGGAAGAACGGGCGGAAGCCCAGGCGCCAGATCGGCGGTATGGCCATCAGCCTGGAACGATCAAGCACTTGCACAGCAGACCTCCCAACCGGGTCGACGCATGCGGAACAGCGCGCTCAGGCGCATCACGTAGCCAATCTTCAACAGGGTCGGGCCGAGGATCACCAGCGCATGGGAAAACACCAGCGCCGGCATGTTCAGGTAGCGGTCGAGGAAATAGGCGGCGATCACGCCGGCGACGAGCAGCGCCAGGCCGGCCGCCAGCAGCCCGTGACCGATCCGCAGCACCCGCCGTGGACAATCGAACAGAGCGTTCATCTCGATCTCCTTTTTCCGAAAAGGGCCGACGCATTTCGCGCCGGCCCGTCGCTTCAGGCGTCCAGCGCGGCGGCCGGACCGAAGAACTCGTAGTGGCATTGCTGCGAGGGTACGCCGAGGTCGGCCAGGTGGCGCTTGACCTGCGCCATGAAAGGCCGGGGTCCGAGGAAGTAGGCGTCCAGGTCGCGCTCCTGCGGCAACCAGTTGGCCAGTTTCTCGCGGCTCAGCAATCCCTCGGCGTCGGCACTGTCGCCGGCGCGCGGTTCGCTATAGCAGAAGAAGTGCTCGACCTGCTCGTGCTGCGCCGACACGTCTTCGATCCAGTCGCGGAAGGCATGCACGCCGCCATGCCGGGCGCAATGGATGAAGCGGATCGGCCGCGCCTGCGGCAGCGCTTCCTGCAACATGGCCAGGGCCGGGGTGATGCCGACGCCGGCGGTGATCAGCACCAGCGGCTTGTCGCTGTCACGCAGGACGAAATCGCCAGCCGGCGGAAACAGATCCAGCTCGTCGCCCTCGGCGACCCGGTCATGCAGGTGATTGGAGACCCGTCCACCCGCCTCGCGCTTGACGCTGATGCGGTATTCGCGGCCGTTGCTGGCAGCGGAAAGCGAATAGTTGCGGCGCACTTCCTCGCCGTCGATGTCCAGCCGCAGGCCGATGTACTGTCCCGGCTGGAACGCCAGCAGCGGCTGGCCGTCCACCGGCTCCAGGTAGAACGAGGTGATTTCCTCGCTCTCCGCCTGCTTGCGTGCCACGCGGAAGCGCCGCACGCCGCGCCAGCCGCCATCGGCCTGGGCGCTGGCGGCATACACCGACTCCTCGGCCTCGATCAGCAGGTCGGCCAGTTGCTGGTAGGCCGCGCCCCAGGCTTCGAGGACTTCGTCGGTGGCGATCTGTTCGCCGAGGACCTCGCGGATCGCCCGCAACAGGCAAGTGCCGACGATCGGATAGTGTTCGGGCAACACCTGCAGGGAGACATGCTTGTTCACCACCTTGGCCACCAGCGGGCCGAGTTCCTGCAACTGGTCGATGTGCCTGGCGTACATCAGCACGCCATTGGCCAGCGCCCGCGGCTGGTCGCCGCTGGCCTGGTGGGCCTGGTTGAACAGCGGGCGAACCTCGGGGTACTCGCCGAGCATGGTGCGGTAGAAATGGGTGATCAGCGCTTCACCGCCGGTCTCCAGCAGCGGTACGGTGGCTTTGATGAGGGCACGTTGGGCATTGGACAACATAGATGACTCCTGACGCATGCAAGGTTTTGTTTCACCTCGAAGCATTTCAGGAAGCGTGCCAAGGCAAACTACCAGAATTCACGGGCCTTGCAGGCCGGCATAGGTCATAATGACTGCAACCATTCAGAGTCATTAGGACTGCAAAGAGGTCGAAATGACCACCAATCCCTTGCTTGCCACCCTGATCCCGCTGGTTGCCGACCTGTCCCGCGACCTGCCGGAAGACGAACGCTACCGCCGCCTGCTCCAGGCCCTGCGCGACCTGCTGCCCTGCGACGCCACCGCGCTGCTGCGCCTGGACGGCGAATACCTGATCCCGCTGGCGGTGGACGGCCTCAGCCCGGACACCCTCGGCCGGCGCTTCCGGGTCGGCGAACATCCGCGCCTCGAGGCTCTCCTGGAGCGCCGCGGGCCGACCCGCTTCCCCGCCGACTGCGGCCTGCCCGATCCCTACGACGGTCTGGTGGAAGGCCTCCACGGCCACCTGGAAATCCATGATTGCCTGGGCTGTCCGCTGTACCTCGACGACCAGCCCTGGGGCTTGCTGACCCTGGATACCCTCGATCCGTCGCGCTTCGCCAGCGCCGACCTGGATACCCTGGAGGCCTTCGCCAGCCTCGCCGCCGCCACGGTCAAGGCCAGCGAGCGGATGCGCGACCTGACCCGCCGCGCCGAGGACGAGCACCAGCGCGCCGAGGCCTATCTCGAAGCCGCTGGCGAGCGGCCACGGGAAATGATCGGCCAGAGCGCCGCGCACAAGGCGCTGCTGGAAGAAATCCGCCTGGTCGCCAACAGCGACCTGAGCGTACTGATCACCGGCGAGACCGGGGTCGGCAAGGAACTGGTGGCGCAATCCATCCACCGGCATTCCATGCGCAGCGGCAAGCCGATGATCAGTCTCAACTGCGCCGCGCTGCCCGAGACCCTGGTGGAAAGCGAATTGTTCGGCCATGTGCGCGGCGCCTTCTCCGGCGCGGTCAACGAACGGCGCGGCAAGTTCGAACTGGCCGACGGCGGCAGCCTGTTCCTCGACGAGGTCGGCGAGTTGCCGCTGGCGGTGCAGGCCAAGCTGCTCCGCGTGCTGCAGAGCGGGCAGTTGCAGCGGGTCGGCTCCGATCGCGAGCACCGCGTCGACGTACGCCTGATCGCAGCCACCAACCGCGACCTGGCCGAGGAAGTACGTGCCGGGCGCTTCCGCGCCGATCTCTACCATCGCCTCAGCGTCTATCCCTTGCGCGTGCCGCCGCTGCGCGAGCGCGGCCGCGATATCCTCCTGCTGGCCGGCTACTTCCTCGAGGAAAACCGACCGCGCCTGGGACTGCGCAGCCTGCGCCTGGACCACGAGGCCCAGGCCGCGCTCCTCGACTATCGCTGGCCGGGCAACGTGCGCGAACTCGAGCACCTGGTCGGCCGCGCCTCGCTCAAGGCCCTCGGCCACAATCCGGAGTGGTCGCGGATCGTCACCCTGCATCGGCAGGATCTCGACCTGCCCGCGGAAACCCCCGCGCCACCTCGCAGCGTGGTCGAGCCCGCGCCCGCCGCGCCAACGACCGGTCACTCGTTGCGCGCGGCCACCGACGCCTACCAACGCCACCTGATCCAGGACTGCCTGGCCCGTCACCAGGGAAGCTGGGCCTCGGCTGCACGCGAGCTGGGCCTGGATCGCGCCAACCTGGCGCGCCTGGCGCGCCGCCTGCAACTCAGGTGAACGACCGCCCGGTCGGAGCAGACCGGGTCCGGCGCGCAAACCTGCTACCATGGCGCCCCCATTCCGGTTGTCCGATAACCCCGATCCAGAGCGCACTACAGTGGAACTCTTCAAAGAATTCACCTTCGAATCCGCCCATCGCCTGCCCCACGTCCCCGAAGGCCACAAATGCGGGCGCCTGCACGGCCACTCGTTCCGTGTCGCCATCCACATCGAAGGCGAGGTCGATCCGCATACCGGCTGGATCCGCGACTTCGCGGAAATCAAGGCGATCTTCAAGCCGATCTACGAGCAACTCGACCACAATTATCTGAACGATATTCCAGGCTTGGAAAACCCCACCAGCGAAAACCTCTGCCGCTGGATCTGGCAACAACTCAAGCCGCTGTTGCCGGAACTCTCCAAGGTCCGCGTCCACGAAACTTGCACCAGCGGTTGCGAATATCGGGGCGATTGATTCGCCCGACTCTCCCCTGGCGCTTCGCCATCTGCTCTAAAACGGGCTTCCACACAACGGGCCCGTTCTGCCATCTCTCTCCCATGGGTTGTACGAAGCATTATCCCCACGGACATAAAGGTTTCATATTCTTCCGGGAAACATCCGGCAAGCTGTCCCCACAGTCCGTTAGTCAATAAAACCGTGCAACTATATTGTTCTTCCAGTAGATAAAGACTTATCCTTTGCCGCGGACACGGAAAGTCCGTAAAGCCACTATAAATGCACCAAAACCCAGCACCATATTTTTAGAACGGGAGTGAAACGAATGTCCAAACTTGCCGAGTTCCGCGAGGCAGAGCGCAAACTTCAGGAGCAACTGGCCCTGCTGGAAAAGCTGAAAAGCGACAGCAGCCTGAAGCAGGAACTGGAATTCAAGGACAAGTTGCAGGCGTTGATGGACAAGTACGGCATGACCCTGCACAACATCATCGCCATCCTCGACCCCAAGGCTCCGGTCACCGTCAGCGCCGCTCCGCAGCGCCGTGCCCGCGCCCTGAAAGTCTACAAGAACCCGAACAACGGTGAAGTCGTCGAAACCAAGGGCGGCAACCACAAGGTTCTGAAAGCCTGGAAAGAACAGTACGGTTCCGAAACCGTCGAATCCTGGCTGCAACGCTAAGCCGGTTTTCCCGACGGCATCCTGCCGATGCCGTCGGAAACCCCACTGGCTACTTTCGCTCCCCTCCTCGCCAGATCAATTCTGCGACTTCGATTCGCAAGCGCTCCTGATCTTCTGCGCCGCCAGGTTGTTCTCCACCCCCGGCAGGTTCTCCAGCAGACACTCGTAATAAGCCTTTTCCCGCGACAGCAGGAAGGAGCCGTCGTTATACAACTTGTCGCAGGCCTGGGTGATGAAGTGAACCGCCACCCCGCTCTTCGCCGTGCGTTGGTAGTCGAGTATGCATTGGTCGTAGTCCTTGTCGTCGGCGAGAGCGGAAAGCGGGAATAACAGCAGCAGGGGCAGCAGGAACTTCATGGCAATGGTATCCATGGGAAAGTTGTGCTCCAGCATGGACGAGCCGGCTCGGAGTGCCAAGCCGACCATGAAGTAAAATTTTGCACTTGTTTACAGGCCGGACCAGACTGGCCGTTCTTCGCTGCGCGAATGCGACAATGGCGGGCCGGAGAGCCGAATCGCAGGCGTCCCGAGCGGATTCGGTTTCCCGGCCGCCTGGCGGCAACTCGCTCCATCGAAGGGCACCGCCCTCCGCCGAACTCTTCCAGCAAACGGGTGCTGCCCGATCCGCATCCGCTTCAATAGGCCGCTACGAACAGGAACGACAATTGTAGATTGAGCATGGGCGACGACATATTGTTCAGTTCCAGAAACTCCACCGATACTTGCCGCTGCTCCGCTTCTATATCCTGCAACAACCGACTGAACGAGGCTGGCTGCAACTGCCCGCGAACCTGGGCCTCGATACGCGCGATCGTCCCTTGCTTCTCGAAGCCGCGAGGAAGCAGTACGCTCACTTCCGCGTCAGGGACGCCCGCCAGGCGAACCCGCTCGGTCAGCCAGGCCTGCACATCGGCCCTCGCCTGCGACGCATTCGGCGCCTGCCAGAAGCGCTCTCGCTGAAGGTTCAGTACCTGCTCTGCCTGCATCGCCCGCTCCGGCCAGGCGGTCTGCCGGGAAACGTCCTGGAGCTTGAGCCATTCCCCGGCCAGACGACGATATTCCTCCCCTCGTTCCTCCCTCCAATCCATGCTGAGCATGACCAGATGCACAACCAGCAGCAGGCACAGGCTCCAGATGGCCATGCGCAAGAGTGGTTTTTCCTGCCATTGTCGTTGCAGGTTCCGCCCCTGGAACTGCAGTGATCGCTGGAAGTCCGACATCAGGCACCCTCCCCCGGCGTACGCAGGACCAGGCTCAGCGATAGCCCCTCGCTCTGCGAAGGTTCCACCCTGACATCTTCGAAACTCCCCGACTCCATGAAACGCCTCACATAGAGACGCGGGTCGACACTGTCGGTGCCAATCCGCAACTCCAGCTCGGAGCCTCGATAGCGCCAGGCGAGCAACCGACTGTCCTTCGGCAACAGTTCCGCTACCTGTCCCAGCAGCGCCACCTGCGAGCGATGCTGCAAAGCGCGCCCCAGCTCCGTGGCCATCCGATTGGTCTGCAAGGCCTGGTTGCGTGCGCTGAGGATCGGCGAGACCTGGCCGCTCAGCTGGTCGTACTGCGTTCGCAGCGCACGCTCGGCCCACCACCAGGACAAACCTTCCCCCAGATTGAATCCGCATCCCAGCAACAGGGTGGCTATGAGCCCATGCGGCAACCAACGCTCCCATCGCAGCAGCGTTGCTTCCGCCGCCGGAACGGCCCAGGGACGGCCCAGCGCTTCCCCAGGCTCGGCAACCAGGCTCTCCGGAATGCGTATTCCCGCCAGCCCCCGGAGCAACCGAACCCATTGTTCTGGCTGGGGTGGGCTGGGAAAGAAATGGCTCAGGACAAGGCAGTCATCTCTCCAGACCTGCAGATCCAGCCCGGAGCGAACCCGAAGCAGCCGAACCGTCTCGCCTTCCGCGACCGACCGAGGGGGAGCCTGCAGGAGGGATTCGGGGATACAGCGATAACGCCGAGGTTGGTCGACGCAGTCTTCGGCAACGGCCTCCCGGACCTCCTCATCCCAGAACCAGACCAGAGCATGGCCACCCCGCCAGGCTACGTAATGGCCTGCGCGGCGAAAAGGCGCCAGGGCGGCAAGCTTCAACGCCAGTGCCTGATACCGGTCAGAGCGCGGCACATGATTGAGATCGAGACAGCGATAGACACACCACGCCCGATCCACGATCCACTGCGCTGGGGCGCGCCGCGCCAACCCTGTACCTCTACGTACCCACTCAAGCTGCGCCCGGCCATCCTTACCACGGCCTTGCCACAAGCGGGGCGGCAAGAACCCCGGGGGCGATATCGGGATGCAGCGGAGGATTCGAGTAGCGATCATTTATCTTCACGGACCTCTTCGAGAGAAGCTGCCAGGGTGGCAGCAGGCGGTGCTCTGAGTTGAAGCGGACCTCGTATTCCGTCCCCTGCTCGGCTCCTGGCGGGTAGAGCCGAATCGACAGGACCGGACTGGCCAGGCGCGCCCAGCCATCCTCGGGAACCAGCCTCGCATGCCCCCCGAGGACGTCATGCAGGTCCGACATCCGGGTGAACGGACGCTGCCAGCGGGCTTGCAGCAGTCGGCCGACAGCGTCCTCCGGTAGTCCCCAGGCAAGAGACAGGATTCGGGCATCCGCGGTGTTGATGTTCAGCGCCGCCTCGTCCGCCGCAACCAGATCGCGCCAACCGGCGTCGAGCAAATGCGCTTCCCAGGGGCGCCAGGCCTCCAGCCGGAAGACTTCCATCACCGAGCGCAACGGACGGCGCCGGGCCTGGCCCGGAGAGGACCTGTCGCTGGCTTGCGCGGCGCTACCCAGTCGTGGAGCGGCGCCGGGATAGAGATAGCTGAACCATTGGGCGACCATGACCTGCACCTGCTCGGCGGGAACCCCCAACCCCGCCAGCAGCCTGGACAGTACCCGCGGATCGATGCCGGAAAGACTGAGGCGCGCGGAGCGATCGAGCAGCGCAATGCACCAGCCATTGGCCATGCAGAACTCCCGGCCATCCAGAGGCAGCTCCCCGCCAATGGGCAGGATCGAAGTGTCCATGTCCACCTTGCTCGGCGCGGCGCCAGCATTTCCCGGTACGCTCAGGCCCGCGACGGTATAGCGCTGGGTAGCCACCAGCCATTGGACCCGCGCCAGCAAGGCATGCTCCTCCAGCTCACGAAGCAGCGCCTTGCGCCGGTTTTCCGTGGCATCCAGCGAGCGCCCGACCCAGAGTACAGCGGCACTGGCCAGCAGGGTCATGATGGCCAGGAACCAGACCACTCCGACCAGAACGAAGCCAGACGAGCGGGCAGACGCCGCATGTCGGCATGCGCCATCAGAAATCATGTTCGGCGGGCCTCGCTCTGGGCAGCGCGACCGCGACAAGGACAAACAGGCGCTCCTCGGGAGCCGTCAGTGCCATCGCCTCGGGAAGGGTATCGGCCAGTTGCGCGCTCGGCGGCCAGTCCCGGAGCCACTGGCCGTGACCGTCCAGATAGCGGAAGCGAGCTTCGCCGCGCAGATGCAGGAGGGGCCAGCGACTGTCCTCCAGCCTTCGCACATAGATCAACTCGGTCCGGTCCTCTCCTGCCCGCCGCTCGAGCCGGAAGGCCAAGGGCGTCGGGATGCCCGCACGGCGATCCAGGGCCGCGGCAGACATGGCCTCGAAACTGAGTTCGTCCCCTCGCAAACGCCAGCGGACCTCGCCAGCCTCGGGAGCGACCAGGTTCTCCACCGCATCACGGAACCAATCGAAGGTCAGCGCCCGGACCTGTCCGCGCCCCAGGTTCTGGTGCAAGGACTGGTTGGCCTTGCTGGCATAGCTCAACCCTTGCATGAGCAACGTGCCGATGAAGGAAACGACCAGCAGCACCACGATCATCTCGAGCAGGGTGAATGCACCCTGTTTTCGTCGCGAGCGGATCATGGTCCATCACCCAGTCGCGCTGGGATGACCACGTAACCGGGAAGCTCCAGTTGCAGCGTCTGCGGCGTTCCATCGCCGGCCCGGATGCTGGCGACGACCCTGAACAAGGTCACGTCGTAGATGCCCGGACTGCCGCTATGGCGGCCCACCGCCGCTTTCGATGCGGACAGTGGCGAACTTCGCCACTCCAGCCGGTAATGCCCCAGCCGGACCCTGCCTGCGGGTTCGAGCGCAGGGTTCATGCGCTCCAGATAGGCCATCGCCACCCGGGCCGTCTCGATGCGCAGCTCGGCCGCCTCGACCCGCTGCATGCTCCGAAAGGCACTGTTGAGCCAGGCGAAAAGCGCACCGCCGACCACTGCCAGAAGCGTCAGCGCAACCACCGCCTCCAGGAGCGTGAAGCCTTCCTGCCGCGCCGGCATCAGCGGATCGTCCCGGGCGCGCAGAGGGGGGGCTGAAGCAGCAGCGTATGTGTCGCGCGCCCATGATGGACCTGCAACTTTCCGCCCAGGCAAACTCCGTTTGCCATGTAACGTATCGGCGGCCGAGCAGTAACCGTCCAGCCATCGGGCAGTCGCAGCAACTGCTCGGGAACCGCCCCGCTCTCATCAATGAGCAGCTCCCGCCCGTCGCTGCGCACGCGATAGCCCAGGGTCTGTAATTGATTGAACAGATCGTCCAGCGCGGTCCTGCGCGCCCAGGTCTCCTGCATCCTCACCAGGCCGGGCAACGCCACCGCAGCAATGGCCCCGACGAACACCAGCACTATCAGCAGTTCGAGCAAGGTGAACGCGGCCTGGTCAACGTTTGGGCGCGTAACCGACATCGGCATCCAGGCCTTTCCCACCGGGCTGCCCATCCGCGCCCTGGCTGTAGAGAGTGAAGGGTTGTTCGGCACTCGGCCTGTCGCTGTACAGGTAAGGCCGGTTCCAGGGGTCCAGCGGTACGCCGCCCTCGAGGTAGGGCCCGTGCCAGAAGGCCCCGAGACGTTCATCGGAAGGCGGCGTGTTGAGTAGCGCCAGGCCTTCTTCTTCGGTCGGCAGCCGGCCGATGTCCAGGCGCATGGTGAGCAACGCGCCCTTGAGCATCTTCACCTGGGTATCCGCCGTCTGCGCCTTCGCCTTGTCGGCCTGACTGAACAGTCGCGGCCCGACGAGCCCCATCAGCATGCCGATAATCACCAACACCACAATCATCTCGAGCAGGGTGAAGCCCTGTTGTGCAGCTCTGTTCATACGGTTTCCACTTCACGTCTCATCCAACCAGCCGCGGCATCGATACCCGGCATTCAAAGCACCATGTCGTTGGCGCTGGTAATCGCCAGTACCACGCCGGTAATGATCAGGCCGAACACAGAGCCGATCAGCAGGATCGCCAGAGGCTCGATCAGCACCAGGGCCTTTTTCATTCGCGCCTGCCCGGCCTCTCCATAGAGCGTCGCCAGGCTCTGCAGCATCTCCGCGAGCTGCCCGGAGGCCTCTCCAACCCGCACCAGGCTCGAACCGATGGACGTGACCGCCTGGCGCTCCTCCAACGCTGCCGACAAGGCGATGCCGGCCCGCACATCCTGGGTGACTCGCTCCAGGGTCCGGCGCTGCCGGGCAATGCGGACGCCAGCGGCGGAAAGCGCCAGGGCCTCCACCAGCGGCACACGATTTCCCAGCAGGGTTCCAAGCACCTTCGACCATTGCGCTATTTCCGCCTGCATCAACCATTCCCCGACTACGGGCAGGCGCACCAACTGGTCGAGCGCATGGGCGCGGAGCGCCGGATTGCGCAGCGCCACGGCAATGCCGCCAGCAAGCAGCAGGACGGCGAACGCCAGCAAGCCGGAACTCTCGTTGCTCCATACCCCGATGCTCAGCACTGCCCAGGCAAGCCACGGAAGCTGGGCGGTCTCGTTCAGGAGATTGGCGAATTTCGGAACGACGAAGACGAACAGGGTCGCCACGGCGAGCACCCCGCTGAGCACCAGAATCGCAGGGTAGATCAGCGCCCCTTGCAACTCGGCGCGGGTTCGCCGTTCGTATTCCATCTGCGTGGCACAGTCCCTCAGGGCTCCTGCGAGGTTTCCGGTCATCTCGCCGGCCGCCACCAGTTGATATACATAGCGCGGCAGGTCGAGGCCGGCGCTCTCCAGCACCACGGGAAAGGACTGCCCCTGGCGCAGACCATTGGCCATCGCCTGCAGGGCGGAAATCAACTTCGGGTGGCGCGCGCCTCGCTCCTGGGCCTCCACCGCGTCGGCCATGCTCACTCCCGCCGCGAGCATGGTGGCCAGCTCGTGGATGGCCATGTTCAATTCCTCGGCCTTGAGCCGACGTCGCGAGCCCAGGTTGCGGCGTTTCACCTCCAGGCTGAGCGGGGTGAGCCCCTGGCGCTGCAACTGCCGCAGCGCATCCTGGCGCGTGGGGAGGCAGAGTTCGCCACGAACGCGCCTGCCCTTGCGATCGACGGCTTGGTAGATGAAATTCATGGGCTTAGCCGCTGGTCACGCGATGCACCTCGTCAAGACTGGTCATACCCAACCAGGCCTTGATCAAGCCATCTTCACGCAGATTGCGCTGTCCCTGGCTGGCGGCAAGCCGATGCATCTGTTCGAGGGAAGCTCTCTGCACGATCAGGTCGCGCATCTCGGAAGACAGATCGACGAGTTCGTAGATGCCCACACGGCCGCTGTAGCCGGTACCTTCGCAGCGGCCGCAGCCTCGCGCCACGCGCCATTGCGCTGCCTGCCCCGGGAACAGCCGCGCGGTGGCCGCCTCGGTCGCTGCCAGATCGGCCGCAGCAAGGGTTGGCTCGCAAGGTTCCGCGCAGTGGGCGCACAACCTGCGCACCAGTCGCTGGGCCTGGACACCGCGCACCGGCGAAGCCACCAGGAAGGGTTCCACGCCCATGTCGATCAAGCGCGTGAAGGCACTCACCGCATCGTTGGTATGCAGGGTCGAAAGCACCAGGTGACCGGTGAGCGAGGACTGTACGGCGATCTCCGCCGTCTCCAGGTCGCGTATCTCCCCGATCATGATCACATCGGGATCCTGCCGCAGGATCGAGCGCAAGGCGGCAGCGAAGGTCAGGCCGATGTCGGCATGGACCTGGACCTGGGTGATGTTGGGCACCTGGTACTCCACGGGATCTTCCACGCTGATGAGCTTGCGCACGCCATCATTGATTTCCTCCAGCGCGCCATAGAGCGTCGTGGACTTGCCCGATCCGGTGGGGCCGGTCACCAGGATGATGCCGTGGGGTTCCGCTACCCATGCACGCATCCTCCGCAAGTGGTCCGGGAGCATCCCGAGCCGGTCCAGGCACAACCCCTCGCGCTCCTTCGGCAACAGGCGCATGACCACCGATTCGCCATGCACCCCTGGCAAGGTGGAGACCCGCACGTCGAGCTCCGTACCGCTGACCCGGATGCTCATGCGTCCATCCTGCGGCAACCGTCGCTCCGCGATGTCGATGGCGGAGATCAGCTTGATCCGCGAGACGACCGCCGCGAATCGCTCGCGGGGAAGGCTCAGTTGGTCGTGCAGGACGCCGTCGACGCGGAAGCGGATACGGAAGTCGAACTCCCGGGGTTCGATGTGAATATCCGAAGAGCGCTTTTCCATGGCCTGGCTCATCACGTTGTTGACGAGTTCGACTACCGGCGCCTCCTCCGCCAGCTCCCGCAGGTAGCGGATGTCTTCGCTGCCGTAGGCGTGCCGATCCGCACCTTGCCGGGCCAGGTCCAGGGAATGCTCCAACCAGCCGTCCAGATCCTGGGAGCGGCACAGCACTGCTTGAATCGAGCGCTCCGGATAGAAATAGCCCAGGGTTTCGCGTATCGAAGGAGATAACGGATCACGCGCCGCGAACAGCAGTTGCTCGCCCTCCTCCCAGACCACCAGTTGCTCTTCGACGAACCAGTCGGTATTGATCGGGGTGCTGAGCAGGAATGCGGCGATGGACTCTTCGCTCGGCTTCCGCAGGTCGTCCCCCACCAGCGGCAACCGCAGTTGCTCCGCCAGCACCTGCATGAGGGTATTTTCCGAGATGGCTCCGGAACGCACGAGAATACCTCCCAGGCGGCCGCCAAGCCGGCGTTGCAGGTCGAGCGCCCGCTCGAGTTCCTGGCCGCTCACCAACCCGCGTTCGAGCAAACGCTGCCCCAGCGGTATCCACTCGGCCGTCACCTGCGGGCCCGGGGAAACGGCCTCAGAGGACATCTGCAAAACCTTCCTGTACCCGACGGAACCAGAGGAAGCCCGATGAACAGACCAGCAGCGACGCAACGCAATAAACGCTGAAGACCCCAAGGGTCGGATAGGGAGCATCGAAAAGGATCGCCCTGACCATTTCCACCGGGATCGTCAGCGGATTGAGGTACAGGTAGGGCTGCATTACCGGTGGCAAGGATGACAGCGGATAGAACACCGGGCTGATGAATAGCAGAAGCACCAGGAGAAACTGGACGAACTGCCCTATGTCGCGAACATAGACCCCGAGCCCCGCGAGGAACCACGCCAGCCCCGTCACGCAGAGCAGGAAGGGGAGCAGGGCAAGCGGTAGCAGGACCAGTTGCCAGCCCGGCTCGACGCCGCTGAAGAGAAGAAAGATACAGAGCACCAGGTAGCCGAGCATGGCGTTGAAGAAAGCGGCCAGCAGCGGTGTGAGGGGGAGTATCTCCAGGGGAAAAACCAGCTTCTTCACGTAGTTGGCGTTGGCCTGGATGATAGTCGGGGCCCTGGACAGGCTTTCAGCGAGGATCCCGTTCAGCAGGAGTCCGGAAAACAGGGTCAAGGCGAAGGAAAGCGTGCTCTGGCTTCCACCCCAGCGCGACTTCAGCACAAAGCCGAAGACAAACGTATAGATCAGCAAGAGCAGGAACGGCGAGACGATGATCCAGATGCGGCCCAACATGGCGTCGCGATAACGCAGTTCGACCTCGCGCCGGGTCATGACCAGCAGGAGCCTGATGCGACTGGCGAGACTGGCCGGTACCAAGAGGGAACCACTCACAGAAAAACTCTCCACGGCGAAGAAGAACAGAACCCGCTAACCATGAAGGATCGAAGCGAGCAGGGCCATCAGCCCCCACTACTTCTGGCGTAAGGTTTTTCTGATTCAAGAAGAATCTTCAGAAGACCGGAGCAAGCCGGCACTCTCGCCAACTCGATCTCCCATCGGCTCCGTACCTGCTGGAAAGCACGTGGGTAACCCCGACAATGGCAACGGCTCTCAAGGTGAGGGGCCGGACTGCGCGGAGTGCACCCTCGATTCAGCAGCCAGCGGCAGTGAAACCGGGACGAAAGCAAGACTCATCCTGCAATCGGGGCGATTTCTTCATAGCGAGGGAAAACCTGGCTCAGTGAAACGAAAGCACGCACTGAGCGCCCCGTACGCCAGGGACTGGCAACCTGCACGCCGACCCGGCCTGGGGCGGCATGGCGAGTTCGACGAATACGACTCGGCGCGCCACCTGCCCCTGTGCCCGCGCTCAAGCGACGCCGCGGCTGCCAAGGGGTTGCAGCGACCTGCGTAGACGGCAGGCGGAAGCGCTGGCGGACGCGATCGGCGCTCTCCCCGCCGTCATGGTTGAGTTTCGGATTGCGTCCGATGGCTCAGCGGATCACCCCGGCGCGCACCGTCAGCGGCCAACTGACCCGATAGCGCGTCTGCGGGTCGCCCCAGGCTTCGCGCAGCTCATCGACGAACGCGGCGCCCGGATCCTGGCCAAGGGCCTTGCCGGCTTCCTTCACCGCCGACCAGGTACCGACATAGCCCAGCAGTTCGTCCAGGGTCCAGGCCACCTCGATGGCCAGGTCCGGCAGGCGGCGCTCCTCGAAGGGGAACGGCAGATTGCGGTAGCCCTCCTCCACGTGGCGCCGCTCGGCAGGCCAGTAGGGGCCGACGACCTGGTGGTAGAAGTGCTGGACCAGCGGTTCCATGGGTCCGTCGACATGCAATACGCCATAGGTAACCAGAGCCAGGATGGCGTCCGCGCGGGCCACACGCCGGACTTCCTCGTAGAAGCGCGGCAGGTCCAGCCAGTGGGCGGCCTGGGCGACCGTCACCAGGTCGGCGCTGGCCGCCGCCAGCCCGCTGTCCTCGGCCAGGGACACGCGATACTCGACCCGCTCGCGAGCCTGCGCCTTGTCGATCTGCGCGGCGCTGGCGTCGGTACCGACCACCCGTTCGAAACGCTCGGCCAACAGCACCGTGAGCTGTCCGGTGCCGCAGCCGCAGTCCAGGGCCAGGCGGGTGCCGGGGCAGAGCGCGGCCAGCTCGTCGACCAGCCGCGCCGGGTAGGTCGGACGATGTGCGGCGTAGTTCGCCGAACCGGTGGAGAAATGATCCTTGAAAGGTGCCGTCATGGGACTCTCCCGAAATGATCCCGGCGACCACAGGGACCATGGCCGTCCAGGCTGCCGCCTTACACTAGGCGAATCCTGTCGATACGGAAACACGACTTTCGGTCACCTTGGAGCACCGTCTCACTACTGCATGGGGTGCAGCAATCAACTGCAAAGAACCTACCTGGTCATCCCCGGATGCTTCATTAGACTGCCGGAACGACGAACGCAGCCAAGGAGACCGCCATGCCCAGTCGCATCACTCTCAACGCAAACGGAGGCCCCGAGGTCCTGCGCCTGGAGCATGTCCAGGCGCAGCAACCGGGCCCCGGCGAGGTCTGGCTGGAGCAGGCCGCCATCGGCGTCAATCCGCTGGACCTCGGCCAGCGCTCGGGAGCGGTACCGATTCCGCTGCCGTCCGGCCTCGGCCTGGAAGGCGCCGGGGTGGTCGCCGCGCTGGGTCCGGGAGTCTCCGGACTAGCGCCGGGCGACCGCGTCGCCTATGCCACCGGCCCGCTGGGCGCCTATGCCAGCGCCCGGCTCTACCCCGCCGAGCGCTTGCTGAAGCTGCCCGACACACTCGCTTTCGAGGACGCGGCGGCGCTGCTGTTCAAGGGCATCACCGCGCACTACCTGCTGCACGCCACCTACCCCGTCGGGCCCGGCACACGCATCCTGCTGTACGGCGCGGCGGGCGCCGTCGGCCAGTTGATGGCGGCCTGGGCCCGGCACCTGGGCGCCTGGGTGATCGGCGTGGTGTCGAAGGCGGAAAGCGTCGAGCGGGCCAGGGCTGCCGGCTGCGACGAGGTGCTGGTGTTCGACGCGGCCAGTCTCGCCGCCCAGGTCACCGAGCTGACCGCCGGGCGCAAGGTCGATGTGGTCTATGACCCCATCGGTCGCGCTACCTTCGAGGCGTCCCTGGACAGCTTGCGTCCGCGCGGCCTGCTGGTGTCCTTCGGCGCTACCTCCGGCGTGCCGCCAGCCGTCGAAGTCGCCACCCTCAACGCCAAGGGTTCGCTGTTCCTCACCCGTCCCTCGCTCGCCGCCCACACCGCCAACCCGGAGGAATACCGGCTACGCGCGCAGGCTGTGCTGCGCGCCCATGCAGACGGTGTCATCCAGCCCCGGGTCTGGCGGCGCTACCCGCTGGCCGAGGCGGCCGTGGCGCATACCGATCTGCTGGAGGGACGCTCGCAAGGCGCGCTGGTACTCTTGCCCTGACCCACCCGCAAGAGGCGCATGCATGCAACCGTTCGACAGCCGGCAGGCCGATGAAGTCGCCACGCTCCTGGCCCTGGCCGAGCACGGTTCGTTCGCCGCCGCCGGCCGCGCCCTGCAACGCCATCCCTCGGTGCTCTCGAAGCGGCTCGGCGCACTGGAGCGTCGCCTCGGCATCCGCCTGGTCGAACGCACCACCCGGCAACTGCGCTTCACCGATGAAGGCGAGCGCCTGGCGAGCCGCTTCCGCCAGGCCGTCGACCTGCTCGACGAGGCCGAGCACGAAGCCAGCCTGGGCGCCGCGCAACTGCGCGGACGCCTGCGCATCGCCCTGCCGTCGGCGATGGGCCGGCTCTGGCTCGGTCCGCT
Source organism: Pseudomonas sp. CP-1 (assembly GCF_021213715.1). NCBI lineage: Bacteria > Pseudomonadati > Pseudomonadota > Gammaproteobacteria > Pseudomonadales > Pseudomonadaceae > Pseudomonas > Pseudomonas sp. CP-1. Next base: position 7,798 of record NZ_JAJQKY010000022.1, on the reverse strand, counting down.
GCTGGCGGAGTTCGCCCTGGCGCATCCGCAGGTGGTGCTGGAAACCGACTATTCGGAGCGCTTCGTCGACATCATCGCGGAAGGCTTCGACCTCGCGATCCGGGTCGGCGAACTGGCCGACAGCCGCCTGGTGGCCAGGCGGCTGTGCGCCCATCGGCGCATCCTCGGTGCCGCTCCCGACTACCTGGAGCGGCATGGGGTACCGCGTATTCCGGCCGACCTGGCGGCACACAATTGCCTCGGCTTCAGCGGACTGCACTCGTACCCGGAGTGGAAGCTGACCCGCCAGGACGAACAGCAGCCCGTGCGGGTACGCGGCTCGATGGTCAGCAACGACAACGAGGCCCTGCTCTGCGCCGCACGCCAGGGCCTGGGCATCTTCGCCGCCGGCGAGTGGCTGATGAGCCGCGACCTCGAAGCCGGCAGGCTGGTACGGGTGCTGCCGGAGTGGCAACTGGATGCCGACGCCGGCGTCTACCTGGTGCGCCCCTCGGCGCGCTACGCCACGGCGGCGGCCAGCGCGTTCCGCCAATGGGTGGAAGCGCGGTTCGCCGCTGGCCCGCCCTGGCAGCGCCAGCGGGCCTGAGCGGTATCCGCGAGCGGCTCGCCGAGGAGCGCGCCGCCTCCCGCCCCTCGCTCCCGGACAATCCGGATACCCTCCCGCCAGCATGCGGATAGCCAATGACCCGCCGGCCGGTTCCTACTAGGCTGGTTCGCTTCGCTTTCCCGTTTTCCCACTCCAACAACAACCCGATGAGGAATCCAGGCATGGGACAGTACGTCAGCATCGCCGCGTCCGACGGCAGCGGCCGGTTCGACGCGTATCTCGCGCTCCCCGCCAGCGGCAAGGGGCCGGGCGTGGTGATCGGTCAGGAAATCTTCGGCGTCAACGCGAACATGCGCGCGGTGGCCGACCTGTACGCCGAAGAGGGCTACGTGGCCCTGGTCCCCGACCTGTTCTGGCGGCTGCAGCCGGGCGTCGACCTGGGCTACGACGAAGCGGCCTTCGCCAAGGCCATCGAGCTGTTCCAGCGCATCGACCTGGACGCCGCGGTGGACGACATCGCCGCCTGTATCGAGCACCTGCGCCAACGCGAGGAGGTGGTCCACGCCGGGATCGGCTTCGTCGGCTTCTGCATGGGCGGCAAGCTGGCCTACCTCGCCGCGACGCGCACCGACGTCTCCTGCTCGGTGGGCTACTATGGCATGGGCATCGAGGCGCTGCTCGACGAGGCGAAACAGATCAAGGGCCGGCTGGTGCTGCATTTCGCCGAACAGGACGCCTACTGCCCGCAGCAGGCCCGCGACGCGATCCTGCCCTGCCTGCGCAACCTGCCCAAGACCGAGTTGTACCTCTACCCCGGCGTCGATCACGCCTTCGCCCGCGTCGGCGGCATGCACTTCGACAAACCGGCCTACCTGATGGCCCACGAACGCAGCATCGCCGCCCTGAAGCGGGAGATCGGGCCGAACTTCGACCTCTCCGCGCTGTGGGACGAGCATGTGCGCCACGAGTTCGATACCCGCGACGTCGCCGCGACCATGGCGACCATGGTCGCCGAGCCCTACGTCAACCATGTCCCGACCCTCACCGGCGGCGTCGGCCAGCGCGAACTGAGCCGCTTCTACCGCCATCACTTCATTCACGGCAACCCGCCGGACATGACCCTCACGCCGATTTCGCGGACGGTGGGGGCGCTGCAGGTGGTCGACGAGTTCGTCATGCGCTTCACCCACAGCTGCGAGATCGACTGGCTGCTGCCCGGCGTCCCACCCACCGGGCGCTTCGTGGAAATCCCCATGCTCGGCGTGGTGCGCTTTCGCGGCGACCGCCTGTACCACGAGCACATCTATTGGGACCAGGCCGGCGTGCTGGTGCAGATCGGCCTGCTCGACCCGCAGGGCCTGCCGGTCGCGGGGGTGGAAAGCGCGCGCAAGCTGCTCGACGAAAGCCTGCCGTCGAACCGCCTGATGGCGCGCTGGGCAGCCAGCGAAGGACTCGGCCTCTAGCGGCCGGCTAGCCGCCGAGCAAGGCGCAGAAACGCGCCAGGTCGACGTTACCGCCGCTGAGCAGGATCCCGACCCGCTTGCCGCGCAATTCGTCCTTGCGCTGGCGGGCGGCGGCCAGGCCGAGGCAACCGGTGGGCTCGACCAGCAGCTTCATCCGCGCGGCGAGGAAGCGCATGCCATCCACCAGTTCGGCGTCGCTGGCGGTGAGGATGTCATCGACGTTGCGCTGGATCAGCGGGAAGGTGAGATTGCCCAAATGCTGGGTCTGGGCGCCATCGGCGAGGGTCTGCGGCGTATCGATATGCACGATGGCGCCGCTGCGCAGCGAACGCTGGCCATCGTTGCCGGCCTCCGGCTCCACCCCGTAGATCCGGCAGGCCGGCGCCAGCGCGCGGATCGCCAGGGCGCAGCCGGAGAGCAAGCCGCCGCCGCCGAGGGGCGCGAAGAAGGCGTCCAGCGGACCGACTTCTTCGAACAGTTCCTTGGCCGCGGTGCCCTGCCCGGCCAGCACGTCGGGGTGATCGTAGGGCGGGATCAGGGTCAGGCCATGGCGCTGCGCCAGGTCGCGGCCGATCTGCTCGCGATCTTCCGTATAGCGGTCATAGAGCACTACCTGCCCGCCGTAGCCACGGGTCGCCTCGATCTTCACCGCCGGCGCGTCGGCCGGCATCACGATGGTCGCCGGGATCCCCAGCAAGCGCGCCGAGAGGGCGATGGCCTGGGCGTGGTTGCCGGAGGAGAACGCCACCACCCCGGCGGCACGCTGCTCGGCGGAAAACCGCGACAGCGCGTTGAAGGCGCCGCGGAACTTGAACGCTCCCATGCGCTGCAGGTTTTCGCATTTGAAGAAGACTTCCGCGCCGAGTTCTTCGTCGAGGGTACGCGAGGACATCACCGGCGTGCGGTTGGCATGCCCGGCGATCCGCGCGGCGGCGGCGATCACATCGTCGTAGGTAGGCAGGTCGTGCATGGTCGGTTCCTCGGACCTTGGCAAAGAAGACGGGCAGGTCGCCAGGTTAGCAGGCGAACGCCGCCAGCAGCGCCTGCGCGACAGCATCGGCGGCGGAAGACTGGCGGAGCCATTGACGAAGAGGCCCTGCATGGGTCGATGCTCCGCGATGCCGGGTCGGCCTCACTCGTCCAGGTAGCCGTCCCTGATGCCCTTCGAGCGGCGGTAGAGGTAGAGCCCGAGGCGCAGCACGACGAGCACGCCGAAGAACACCCCGACGGTCACCCAGGTGTTGCCGAAGAACCATTCCAGGCAGACGTAGAGCAACGCCAGCGGTATGCAGACGAGAGTCATCAGCAGGTAATGCTTGATCATTGCGGCGGGCACTCCTCTTCTTCGTCCTTCAGCGGGCATTTGACGATCTGCTTGCCCGTCTGCCAGGCGGCCTGGGTGGCCACGGCCTTCTTGATGGTATCGGCATGGGCGGCCTTGCGCGCGGCCAGCTTGGCCGCGCGGTTGGCGGTGTTGGCCGCCTGTCCGGAAAGGGTCCTGATCGCCTTGGCGGACTGCACCACGGTCTTGCCGGTGCTGAGCATGCCCGGCGCCACGGTGCCGATGGCCGCCGAGGCGCCGACGTGTTTCCAGTTGATGTCGATGCACTTCCACTTGATATCGGTGAGGTCGCGATCGCTGTCCCAGTTGTCCTTCATCTGCCCCAGCACCTGCTTGCCGGTCTGCATCCCCAGCTCGATGCCGGCGCCCAGCGCCGCTCCGATCGCGGCGCGGGCGGCGAAGGCGCCGATCACCACCAGCGGGATGATCAGGCCGGTGGGATCGTAGGCCAGCGTGGGCGCGTTCAGCGCGTAGGCATAGGGGTTGGGGCCACCGCCCAGGCCGAGCGGGTCCTGGCTGGCATAGCGCCCGGCTTCCGGCAGGTAGTAACGGTAGCGGTTGTAGTAGAGGCCGCTTTCCTCATCGTGGTACTGCCCCTGGAAGCGGATCGGCTGCGCACCCGGCTGTCGTTCCGGCGCTACCGCCCGCCAGTCGTCCGGAACGCCCTGCCAACGCAGTTGGCCACGTTCGTCGCTCAGCTGCAGGGGGGTACCGAGGTGATCGGTGTGGAAGAAAGCGATCCGCGCCTCGCCCAGCGCCGGCACGCATTGCGCCGGCAGCGGCTGGCCTTCGGCGGCGAACGCCTGGCGCAGTTGCAGCAGCTCCGGGGGATCGGGCTCGCAGGCCTGCTCCAGGCGCAGCAACGGGACGAAACCGCCCGGTTCGTGAACGGTGGTGCGCAGTTCCCGCGCAAAGGCTTCGGCGCATTGGCGATCGCCGTCCCAGCCGAAGCGCACCTGCTGCTCGACACCGTCGCGCAGCACCACCTTGGCGATCCGTCGCGACAGCGCGTCGTAGCGGTAGCGCGCCTCCAGCCGCGTGCCGTCGGCGTAATCGCGCGTCAGATGGACCAGGCGCTGCGCGCCGTCGTAGGCCAGGCGCAGGCGCTCGCCGTCGGCGCCGATACGCTCGACCAGGTTGCCCAGCGCATCGAAGCGATAGCGGTTGCCGGCGATCCTCTCCACGCGGTTGCCGGCCCAGCGCGCCGGGCCTTCGCCGGCCTGGTTCGCGCGCGCCTCGGAGCGACTGAAACCGGAGCGGTACAGTTCGTTCTCGGCGAATGCCTGGCGAGCGTCCTCGCGCGCGTACTCGCCGACGCCCTCCAGGCGGTTGCCGGCGGCATCGTAGCGGTAGGTGCTGGCCGCCGCGCCAGCGCGCCGGCTGGCCAGCAGGCGACCGCCGAGGTCGTATTCGTAGCGCACCGACGGATACTGGTTGTCGTCGATGCCGACCAGTTGTCCAAGTCCGTCGTAGCGATAGCCGCGCTGCCAGTCGAAACCGCCGGCCAGACGCAGGCGGCTGCGCTGCAGGCGTCCCAGCGGCGCGTGCTGGCGCTCCTGGGTGAACAACGCGTCATCCTGCCCGTCGCGGCGGGCGTCGCGACGCACCTCACGGTGCAGGGCATCGCGCTCGAAGGCCAGCTCGACCGCACCGACCAGCGCGCCGTGCAGATGACCCGGGCCATAGGTCAGCCAGGCGACCGGCGGCGCGTCGCCGTAGCGGCTGGTCTGGCGCACGCCTAGCGCGTCGTGGCTGTGCTCGACGCTGTAGACCCAACCGTCGGCATGTACCTGGCTTTCCAGGCGCAGGTTACCGACCTCGTCGTACGTGTAGCGCACCTCGCAATCCGCCCCGCCGGCGCTGGCCAGGCGGCCGTCGGCCAACCAGCGGTAACGCTCGACCAGGGCCGGTGCGTGCTCGGTGGCGGGAACCCGGATGCTCGCCAGGCGGCCGTCGCGGTCGTAGGCATAGGTGGTCTCGCGACCGTCGGCATCCTCGCGGGCGATCAGTTCGTCAGCGGCGTTGTAGCGATAGCGTTGGCGACGACCGTCGAAGCCGGTCTCTTCCACCAGACGGTCCAGCAGGTCGTAGCGGAACTGCGCCTGGACGCCGTTCTCGTTGGTCAGGGCGACCAGCCTGCCGGCTTCGTCGTGCAGGTAGGACAATTCGCCGCCGCCGGCGTCGGAAACCCGCGCCAGCAGATCGCCATGCCCCCAGGAAAACAGCGTGGCGTGCCCCTTGGCATCGGCGATACGGGTCTGCCGCCCAAGGGCGTCGTATTCATAGCTCAGGGCGCTGCCGTCGGCCAATTCCAGGCCGATCAGTTGCCCCAGCGGGTCGTAGCGGCGCCGGGTCAGTTGTCCCAGCGGGTCGCTGCTGGCGACCAAACGTCCTTCGTTGTCGTAGTCGTAACGCCAGACCTGGCCGGAACAATCGGTCAACGCGGCCAACAGGCCGAAGCGGTTCCACTCCAGGCGCCGCTCGCCGCCGCGCGGGTCGACGATTCGCGTCGGCCGGTCGGGCAGGCGCGGGTCTTCGTAGGCGTAGCGGGTGCTGCCGGCCGGGCCGCGCACCGTCGTCGTATTGCCCCGTTCGTCGCGCTCGAAGGTCCAGCGGCGCTGCATCGCGTCCTCCAGCTCGACCAGCAGCCCGGTCTCTTCGTCGACGCGCTTGCGATAGCGCGCCTTGCCCGGCGACTCCTCCTCGAGCATCCGCCCCTGGCCATCGCGCCGGCGCCGCGTCTCCCGTCCCAGCGGATCGCGCATGGCGACCAGGCGGCCGAACAGGTCGTAGTCGAACTCGCTACGGCTGCCGTCGGCCCTGACCAGCGCGGTCCAGCGCCGCTGCCCACCCTCGCCGGCGAACTCGTAGCGTTCGACGCGGCCGAGGCTGTCGCTGACCTCGGTGGCATCGCGCAGGTAGCGGAAGGTACGGGTCAGGCCGCCCGCCTCGATCTGCTTCACGACCCGCCCGTGCGGAGCATGGACATCCCACTCGTAGCGAACCTCCAGCCCGCCCGGTTCGCCGTGGGCGACCAGCATGTGCTCGCGCCAGGCGAATACCCGGACCACCTGGCCAAGACGGTCGCGCACGGCGATCAGATCGCCGCTGTCGCTGAACTGGTAGCGCACCAGCCAGTCGAGCCCCGGGCTCTGCGGATCGATGTAGTCCGGAGGCGGTCCGTCGTGGCTGGCCAGGATCACGCCGAACAGACGCAGGCCGTCGTCGCCCTCGCTCGGCTCGCAGGCCTGCTGGTAGACCAGCGCATAGCTGCGCCCGGCGCTGTCGCGCACGCCGGTGAGCAGGCCACGTCCGCTCCAGCGGAACTCGGTGCGGTAGCCGGCGCGGCCGAAGCTGGCCTGCAGGCGCCAGATACCGTCGGGGCAACGCTGGAAATGCAGGTAGCTGTGGCCGGACAGCACCAGCACGGAGCCCTCCTGCGTCTGCAGTTCGGCCGGCACCGCCGCCCAGCGCCCGCGCCAGGCCTGCGCTTCGCCGCCGCTCGAACCGCCGCGGCGCAGCCACAGCTCCTCGCTGCCGGAATAATGCTGCGCGCCGGGAGCCAGCGCAGGAAAGCCGATCCGGCGGCCCTGGGCGTCGACCAGCACGCAGGCGTCTTCGCTCAGTTCCAGGTGCATGCTCTCGCCCGGCAGCCACCAGCCCCGGCCGAGCCGGCCGATACGGGGGTTGCTCGACAGGTAGCCACGGGCGAAGGTGAAGGTGTCCGGCGCCGCCAGGGCGAAATCGACCTCTTCCGGCAGCAGCTTGCTGCCGAGCATCGGGTTGACCGGCTTGCCCACCAACGGCACGCAGGCGGACACCCGGTCGGCCAGGCCGACCGCGCTGCTGCCGACGTGCACGGTGGGCGAGCCGGTGGAGATAACCCCTCCCGAGACTTTCTCGCCGACATGGGAAACCGGTAGGCCGCTCATCTATCCATCCTTCCTTGGGAAAAGCCGCGACAGGACATCCGCCCGCCGCTCAACAGTTGATATCGACATTGGGCGAGAGGATCTCGATCTCCCCCGGCGTCAGGCGGATCGTGCTCTGGCCGCAGCGCAAGAGGATCTCGCGGTCGGCGGTCAGCTCGATGCGCTGGCTGCCGAGGGTGATGCTCTGACCGTCCAGGGTGATCTTCGAGCCATCGTCGCTGCCGCCCACGCTCACTTCGTAGCTATCGCCCACCGACAAGGTCTTCTTCTTCATCACCTGGGTGCTCTGGTTCAGCCCGACCACGGTGTTCATCATCATGCCGACGTTCAGGCTGTAGCCGAGCCCGACGTTTTCCATGCGCCCCATGCCGACGTTCTGCAACGAGGCCATGAGGATGGTTTCCGTCTTGTTCATGCCGATCCTGACCGTCTCGTTGCGGTCGACCGTCTTGCTGCGGTTGGCATGCACGGTGATGGTCTCGTTGTTGTCCACGGTCTCGGTGCGATCGTGCTT
>NZ_JAJQKY010000021.1:0-113509 GCF_021213715.1 Pseudomonas sp. CP-1 | reverse complement strand
CTTGACCGGAGGCACGAACTCGCCGCCGATGTAGTTGCCGTAGCGAGGCTTGAAGGTGACGACGGCACCGGGGGTTCCGGGCGCTGCGTAGATCATGGCGAAGCTCTCCTGTGTGGTCGTTCCGCCGTGGCGCGGCGGACTCGTGGAAGGGCGCCGCGGTCGGCGGCGAAGGGTCGGGCGCGTCACTCGTCGACGTGCACGCTTTCCAGATAGCTGCGGATCGCCCAGAGGCCTTCCTGGCTGATGAAGTCGGCCATCTTCGGCATGTACACCGCGCCATCGCGCACCGCGCCGTTGATGACCCGCTCCTTGAACCATTCGTCGCCCTCGGCGCCGGTCTCCAGCAGGCGCAGGTCCGGGGCGATGCCGCCGGACTTGGCTTCCAGGCCGTGGCAGCGCGCGCAGTTCTGGTTGTAGGCGGAGGCGCCGATCTCGACGGCGAGGTCGTGCTTGGCGTAGGGCTCGCGGTAGGGGTTGGTGTCGCGCCATTCCTTGCCCAGCGGCTCGAGTCCCTTGGTGTCCACTGCCTGGGGGGTCACATCGCCGTGGGCCAGCGCCAGGCTCGAGAGGCTGAGACCGGCCAGCACCAGCAGGCCGCGCAAGGCGTTGTTCTTGTTCATCACTTCATTCCTCCGGGGAGACAGGACAAGGCACGGGCGCCAAACGGCGCTCATCACCATCCTAGGAAGCTCCGCCGCGCGCCCGAATCCTGCTTTGGGCGTCCTCGCCTACTCCCTTCGGAGTAGAGCCTCGGAAGGCCTTACGCGGGGCTTTGGCAGCAAGTCCAAGTCATGCCCCGGCCGGGAAGTCTTCCCGGACGAATCGGGCGATCTTCCGTTCCCGTCGGCGCGCCCCGCTTCCACCATGAAGCCGCCGCGGCCCGAGCAGCGGCCTGCCGTTTCTCGACCCTCACTCCAAACGGGAACCCGATCATGACAACAAGAACCTCACCCGCCCCTGCCGGCCTCCTGCGCCCGAGCCTGCACTGCCTCGCCTTCGCCGTCGCCCTGGGCAGCGCTGGCGCCGCGCTGGCCAAGGATGTGACCTGGGAGGACATCGCCAACGACGACAAGACCACCGGCGACGTGCTGCAGTACGGCATGGGCACCCACGCCCAGCGCTGGAGCCCGCTCAAGCAGATCAACGCCGACAACGTGTTCAAGCTGACCCCGGCCTGGTCGTACTCCTTCGGCGACGAGAAACAGCGCGGCCAGGAGTCCCAGGCCATCGTCAGCGACGGCGTGATCTACGTGACCGCCTCCTACTCGCGGCTGTTCGCCCTCGACGCGAAGACCGGCAAGCGCCTGTGGACCTACAACCACCGCCTGCCCGACGACATCCGCCCGTGCTGCGACGTGGTCAACCGCGGCGCCGCGATCTATGGCGACAAGGTGTTCTTCGGCACCCTCGACGCCTCAGTGGTGGCGCTGAACAAGAACACCGGCAAGGTGGTGTGGAAGAAGAAGTTCGCCGATCACGGCGCCGGCTACACCATGACTGGCGCGCCGACCATCGTGAAGGACGGCAAGACCGGCAAGGTCCTGCTGATCCACGGCAGTTCGGGCGACGAGTTTGGCGTGGTCGGCCGCCTGTTCGCCCGCGATCCGGATACCGGCGAGGAAATCTGGATGCGTCCCTTCGTCGAAGGCCACATGGGCCGCCTGAACGGCAAGGACAGCACGGTGACCGGCGACGTCAAGGCGCCCTCCTGGCCGGACGATCGCAACTCGCCGACCGGCAAGGTCGAGTCGTGGAGCCACGGCGGCGGCGCTCCCTGGCAGAGCGCCAGCTTCGACGCCGAGACCAACACCATCATCGTCGGCGCCGGCAACCCCGGCCCGTGGAACACCTGGGCGCGCACCGCCAAGGGCGGCAACCCGCACGACTACGACAGCCTCTACACCTCCGGCCAGGTCGGGGTGGACCCGAGCAGCGGCGAGGTGAAGTGGTTCTACCAGCACACCCCCAACGACGCCTGGGACTTCTCCGGCAACAACGAACTGGTGCTGTTCGACTACAAGGCCAAGGACGGCAAGATCGTCAAGGCCACCGCCCACGCCGACCGCAACGGCTTCTTCTATGTGGTCGACCGCAGCAACGGCAAGTTGCAGAACGCCTTCCCCTTCGTCGACAACATCACCTGGGCCAGCCACATCGACCTGAAGACCGGCCGCCCGGTGGAGCGCGAGGGCCAGCGCCCGCCGCTGCCGGAACCGGGGCAGAAGCATGGCAAGGCGGTGGAAGTATCGCCGCCGTTCCTCGGCGGCAAGAACTGGAACCCGATGGCCTACAGCCAGGACACCGGCCTGTTCTACGTGCCGGCCAACCACTGGAAGGAAGACTACTGGACCGAGGAGGTCAGCTATACGAAGGGCAGCGCCTACCTGGGCATGGGCTTCCGGATCAAGCGCATGTACGACGACCACGTCGGCAGCCTGCGCGCCATGGACCCGGTCAGCGGCAAGGTGGTCTGGGAACACAAGGAACACCTGCCGCTCTGGGCCGGGGTGCTGGCCACCGCCGGCAACCTGGTGTTCACCGGCACCGGCGACGGCTACTTCAAGGCCTTCGACGCGAAGAGCGGCAAGGAGCTGTGGAAATTCCAGACCGGCAGCGGCATCGTCTCGCCACCGATCACCTGGGAACAGGACGGCGAGCAGTACCTCGGCGTGACCGTCGGCTACGGCGGCGCCGTGCCACTGTGGGGCGGCGACATGGCCGACCTGACCCGGCCGGTGGCCCAGGGCGGTTCCTTCTGGGTATTCAAGCTGCCCAGCTGGGACAACCGCACCGCCAGCCGCTGATCCCTGCGCCGCGCCCTGCGAGGCGCGGCTTTCCCCGCCTGCGGAGTATCCCGATGAAGACCTTCCTCCTCTGCGCCGCCTTGCTCGGCGCCGGCCTGGCCCAGGCCGCCGACGACATCGACGACGTCCGCGTCATCGCCGGCTGCCGCCTGGAGCCCGGCGCGCGCTGCGCCAAGGCCGACTTGCGCGGCGCCGACCTGCGCAACCTCGACCTCGGCCGCATCGACCTGGCCGGCGCCGATCTCTCCGGCGCCGACCTGCGTCACGCCAGGCTCGACCTGGCCAACCTGGAAAAAGCCAACCTGCGTGGTGCCGACCTCACCCGCGCCAGCCTACAGCAAGCCAACCTGCGCGGCGCCGACCTCTCCGGCGCCAGGGCGGTGGCCATCCAGGCCTGGGGCCTGTTCGCCCAGGGCGCCCAGTGGCAAGGCGCCGACCTCACCGCCGCCTACCTGGAGTTCGCCCGTCTCAGCGGCGGCCGCCTGCACCAGGCCACGCTGCGCGCCGCCGACCTGGAGATGACCTGGCTGTCCCGCGCCGATCTCAAGGGCGCCGACCTGCGCGACGCCAACCTGCAGGAAGTCAAGCTGGCCGAGGCCAACCTGGAAGATGCCGACCTGCGCGGCAGCAAGGTGCGCTTCGGCAACTTCCAGGGCAGCAACATGCAGGGTTGCAAGGATTGCCCCGCGGGCTGGCAGTGAAGCGCCGGACAGCAGCGACGGCCCCCCTAGCCGAGGCTGCCGCGAGCCTCCTCGGCGAGCGGCAGCGGCAGGCCCAGCCGCAGCACGCCGCTGTCGATGGCCCGGTGCACCAGTTCCGCCTGGGTACTCACCTGCAACTTCTGCTTGAGCAGGCTGACATGGTTGGACACGGTCTTGGCGCTTACCCCCAGGTGCTCGGCCACCTCGCGCAGGGCCAGGCCACGCGCGAGCAGGCGGAAGATCTCGAACTCGCGACGGGTCAGCCCGCGCAACGCTGCCCCGCCCTGCTCTTCCCACGACTGGCAGGCCAGGCGCGTGGCCAGCGGCTGCTCCAGATAGAGCTGGCCGGCGAGCACTCGCCGTATCGCCTCCAGCAGCACCGTCGGCGCCGCGCGCTTGGTCACGTAGCCGCGGGCACCGGCATCCAGCGCCTGGCGCACCAGGGCCAGTTCGTCGTGGAGGCTGAAGAACAGCACACGCAACTGCGGCAGGCGCTGGCGCAGCCGGCGAGTCAGCTCCAGGCCGCTGATGCCCGGCAGGCCGAGATCGACGATGACCAGCGAAGGAATGTCCCGCTGCACCGCCTGCAAGGCTTCTTCGCCATCGCCGGCCTCGCTCACCTCCACGTCGGGGAGCAGCCCGCGCAACAGCGCGGCCAGCCCTTCGCGGACCACGAAATGATCGTCCACCAGCAGGATCCTCATCGTCCCCTCCTCTCAGTCGCCGCGTTCCAGCGGCATCCGCAGGCGCAACGCCAGGCCCTGTCCGGGACGGCTGCGCAGGCTCAGTTCAGCGCCCAGGCAGCGCGCGCGCTGGCGCATCGAGTCCAGGCCGAAGCCGGGTGCCGGGTCCGCCGCGCAGCCGCGACCGTCGTCGCGTACGCTCAGGTAGAGAAAGCCGCCACGGCGTTGCAGGCGGATCCGCACGCGGCTGGCGCCGGCATGCCGGGCGACGTTGTTCAGCGCCTCCTGCAACAGGCGGTAGAGATGGGTCCCGGCCGCCGCATCCAGGGGCGGCAGCGGACCGCCCAGGCGCAGCTCGCAGGCGATGCCCTGGCCTTCCTGCCAGTCCGCCACGCAGGCGCGCAGCGCCTCGTCCAGCGACTGGCGTTGCAGGGCCGGCGGCGGTAGACCGCGCAGCAGCGCGCGGAAGCTGTCGTCCAGCCCCTGGCAGTAGCGCTCCAGGCGTGCCAGCGCCGGCTGCCCGTCGCCTGCCGTGCAGCGCAGCAACAACAGTTGGGTGCGGATACCCGTCAGGTACTGGCCGATATCGTCATGCACCGCCTGGGCCAGCAAGCGCCGCTCGCGCTCCTGCACGGCGAGCAGCCAGCGGCACTCCGCCGGGCCGGCGGGTCGCAGGTCATCCATGGCGTGGCTCAGGGGGCGATCCGACAGGCCTGTCCGACGGCGCAGGCGGCAGGTCTTTCCTGGCCGAGGTGGCGGGAATAGAGGAAATCGAACCCGAGCAGGCTGAGGATCAGCAGGATGGGCAACACCAGGGTGACGGCGATGCGCATGGCGGCGACTCCTGTCCATTGTCGTTGTCGAGACATGCTAGGACGCGCGGAGCCACGGCGTGCTACTACCTTGGTACTGCCGGGCCGCTACTTTTGCGCGGCCACCCGCCTCCAGCCGCCCTTGCGGGCGCCGCCGATGCAGCAGGAGCGCTGCGCAAGCGCCTGGTCCTGCTACTTTGGTACTGGTTCACCCCTCCGGACGTCGAATTTCCAAAGCAGCGCGCCTGCCCTGTAATGACGCATACAAGAAGAAACGACGAGAAGCCGCCATGCCCCGCCTTGCCTTGCCCCGCGTAGCGCCCGACTACCCTGCGGCGGTCCCGCCGCAGTACCGAGTTCGCCTTCTCCGCCTACCCGGCTGCCGACCGTCCGCGACGCGTCCCCGGCAGCGCGCGGCGGAACGCCCGCCCGCTGGGCTATCGCGCCCACGGCTGCTACCGTGAGCGCATTCGCATCCGCCCGCGTGCCCCGAGCCGCCACCAGCCGCCCATAACGACAATAACGAGGTGCAGGCCATGTACAAGATCCTGATCGCCGACGACCACCCGCTGTTCCGCGAGGCCATCCACAATGTCATCGCCGACGGATTCCCCGGCAGCGAAGTGATGGAAACCGCCGACCTCGACAGCGCCCTGGGCCTGACCCAGGAACACGACGACCTCGACCTGATCCTGCTCGACCTGAACATGCCCGGCATGCACGGCCTCAACGGCCTGATGAACCTGCGCAACGAGGCCCCGACCATTCCCGTGGTTATCGTCTCCGCCGAGCAGGACAAGCAGGTGGTGCTACAGGCCATCACCTACGGCGCGGTGGGCTTCATCACCAAGTCCTCGCCACGCGCGCAGATGACCGAAGCCATCGAGCAGATCCTCAACGGCAACGTCTACCTGCCCTCGGACGTGATCCGCACCCAGAAGAGTTCGCCGCGACGCAGCGGCCACGAAGAACACGGCATCTCCCCGGAACTGCTCCAGGCCCTGACCCGCAAGCAGCTGCTGGTGCTGGAGCGGATGACCAAGGGCGAGTCGAACAAGCAGATCGCCTACACCCTGGACATCGCCGAGACCACGGTGAAGGCGCACGTCTCGGCGATCCTGCGCAAGCTCAAGGTACACAACCGGGTCCAGGCGATCCTCAGCGCCGGCGACATCGACTTCGCCGCCTACCTGCGCCGCTGAGACCCGCCGATGCCCGACCGCCGTACCCTGCTGCTCACTGTCCTGGCGATGCTGGCCTTCGCCGGCAATTCGCTGCTCTGCCGCGCGGCGCTGAAGGACACCGCCATCGACGCGGTCAGCTTCACCGCCCTGCGTCTCTTCTCCGGCGCCCTCATGCTCGCCGTCCTGCTGCATCTGCGCCGGCGCCCGGCCACGCCCGCGCGCGGCGGCTGGCGCGGGGCGGCGGCGCTGTTCGTCTACGCGGCCGCGTTCTCCTACGCCTACGTGCAGCTGGACGCCGGCACCGGCGCGCTGCTGCTGTTCGGCGCGGTGCAGGTCACCCTGCTGCTGGCCGGCCTGCTGCGCGGCGAACGGCTGGGCGGACAGGCGCTGCTCGGTTTCCTGCTGGCCCTGGGCGGCCTGCTGTTCCTGTTGCTCCCCGGAGCCAGCGCGCCGCCGCTGGGCGGTGCCCTGCTGATGCTCCTGTCCGGCCTCGCCTGGGGCCTCTATACCCTGCTCGGCCGCGGCGGCGGCGATCCGCTGGCGGTCAGCGCCGGCAACTTCCTCCGAGCCCTTGCCTTCGCCGCCCTGCTGCTCCTGGCATTCCACGGGCAGTTGCGGCTGGACGGCGCCGGACTGGCCTATGCCCTGCTTTCCGGCGCCCTCGCCTCCGGCCTCGGCTACGCCGTCTGGTACAGCGCACTGCCGGGGCTGACGGCGATCCAGGGCGCCTCGGTGCAGCTCAGCGTGCCGGTGCTCGCCGCCCTCTGCGGCGCCCTGTTGCTCGGCGAGCCGCTCGCCCCGCGATTGCCGCCGGCGACCCTGGCGGTGCTCGGCGGGATCGCCCTGATCCTCGCCCCGCGCCTGGGCCGCGCGGCGCGCGAAGGCGCCTGAATCAGACCGAGGCTTCGCGCTCCAGCAAGTGGCAGAGCGCGGTCTTCAGCTTCATCGGCCGCACCGGCTTGTGCATCAGGGTATGGCCAAGCTCGCGGACCTGCTGCTTGAGCTCGTTGCTGTAGTTGGCGGTGATCATCAGCGCCGGCAGCGGCGAGCCGCGCCGGGCGTTGATCGCGGCAACCGCGTCGACGCCGTTGCGCTGGTCGTCGAGGTGATAGTCGACGATCAGCAGGTCGGCCTCGGCATGGTAGTTGTCGACCTGTCGCGCCAGGTCTTCCTCCGACAGCGCCGTCACTACCCGGCAGCCCCAGGCTTCGAGCAACGTGCGCATGCCGGCGCAGATCGCCGCATCGTTGTCCAGCACCCACACCCGCGAACCACGCAGGCGCTCGCGCAGGTCGTCCGCGCTGGCCAGCGGCTCGGCGCGACTGCGCGGGGCATGGCGGGCCAGCGGTACCTCGATGGCGAAGCATGAGCCCTTGCCCGGCAGCGAGCCGACCCGGACCCGGTGGCCGAGCATGCGGGCGATCTTGTCGACGATCGCCAATCCCAGGCCGAGCCCGCGGTCCTGGTGACAGCGCTGTGACTCGCCGCGCTTGAATTCCTGGAAAATCTCGCCGAGCTTGTCGGCGGCGATGCCCACCCCGGTGTCCCAGACCTCGATCGACAGGCGCTGCCGATGCCGGCGGCAACCCAGCAGCACGCGCCCTCGCGGGGTATAGCGGATGGCGTTGGAAAGCAGGTTGCGGAGGATTCGCGCGAGCAGTTGCTGGTCGCTGCGGACCAGCGCCCCGCAGGCCACGAAGTCCAGGCGCAGGCCTTCGCTGGCGGCTACCTGGCGGTACTCCGCGGCCAGGTTGCCCAGCAGTTCGCCAAGCTCGAACGGGGCGATGTCCGGGGTGATCACGCCGGCGTCCAGCTTGGAAATGTCCACCAGGGTGCCGAGCAGGTTCTCCACGTCCTCCAGCGAATGGCTGATGTTGTTCACCAGCGCCTCGTTGTCCCGCGTCGCGCTGCCGCGCTCCTGCAAGGCGCTGGTGAACAGCCGCGCGGCGTTCAGCGGTTGCAGCAGGTCGTGGCTGACCGCCGCGAGGAACTTGGTCTTCGACAGGTTGGCCTGTTCCGCCTCGCGCTTGGCCTCGCGCAGGCGCGCCTCGACCTGGCTGCGCTCGTGGATCTCGCGCTTGAACTGGTCGTTGAGGGTGGTCAGCTCGGCGGTCCGCTCGCGCACCCGCTGTTCGAGGTTCTGGTAGGCCTGGTGCAGCGCCTCGGCGGTCCGCCGGCGCTCGGTGATATCCCGAATCAGCACGAACAGCCCGGCGACCCGGCCGTCGGCCTGGCGGTTCGGCACGTAGGAGCGCTGCATGTAGCGCTCCTCGCCGGACAACGCGGTCTCGGCGATCTCGAAGGTCACGCTTTCGCCGGCCAGGGCCCGCTCGAAGTACGGCTCCAGGCGCCGGCAGTGCTCGGCGCCATGCACGTCGCGCAGGCAGCGGCCGAGCATCGAGCCGCTGGGCCAGCGGTACCACTCCTCGTAGACCTTGTTGGTGAATTCGTAGACCAGTTCGTCGCTGAGATAGGCGATCAGCGCCGGCACCTGGTCGGTGATCAGGCGGATCCAGCGCTCGCTGGCACGCAACGCCTCGGCGTGGCGATAGCGTTCGGTGATGTCGGTGAAGGTGTTGACGAAGCCGCCGGTGGGCAGCGCATGGGTACGGATCTCCAGCACCCGGCCATCGAACAGGCGCTGCTCGCGGGCGCTCAGCGGACTCCCCTGGGAGTCCTGGCTGCGCGGCGTGAGCAACGGCAATTCGCTCTCCGCCATGACTTCGGCGAAGGCCCGGTGCCCGGCGATCGGCGCCAGCCCGCAGAGCTCCAGGAAGCGCCGGTTCCACAACTCCAGCACGCCGTCGGCACCGACCATCGCCACGCCCTGGGAGAGATTGTCCACCGCCCGCTGCAACAGGTGCGACTTCTGCGCCAGCGCCTGCTCGCGGCGCGCGGTCTCGCTGAGCTTGATCTCGGTGACGTCGCTGTAGAGCACCGCCAGCCCGCCGTCGCGGGTCGGCCGTTCGCTCATCCGCAGCCAGCGCTCGTCGCGCAGGCGATACAGGGTCTGCTGGTCGCCGCCGCGCTGCTCCTCGACGATCAGCCCGCCGCTGCGCGCCAGCCGGTGCAGTTCGGCGCGGCGCATGCCAGGACCGATCCGCGCCCGGCTGTCGACCCACAGCGCGCGGAAGCGCTCGTTGAACAGCACGATGCGCTGCTGCGGATCGAACAGGACGAAGGCGTCGGAGATGCTTTCGATGGCGTCGAGCAGATGCTGGTGGGCGGTCTCGGCACGCAGGCGAGCGTCGCTGAGCAACTGGTTGCTGGCCTTCAGTTCGAGCATCGTCTGGCTCAGCGCGTCGGTGCGCTCGCGGACCTGCTCGGCCAGCACCACGGAATACTGGAAGGCGCCGTAGGCCTCGTCGCTCTGCGCGGCGCTCGACTCGATGCGTCCGATCAGCGCCTGGTTGATCCGCTGCAACTTGTGCCGCTCTTCTTCGAGGGCGACGACCCGCGCCTGCAGCTCAGCGACGGACACCTCCACGGGGTCGGCCAATGGCGACCCCGGTGAAGGTCTGGTTGATATGCATGCCATTGAATTGCTCTCCGTAGGTGTTGAAGCCGATCACCTGCTGGCTGCGGAGAAACGCGGCGGTAGCTTGCGTGTCACCGCCGACCTCCAGCTCCAGGCGCCGCAGGAAGCAGTCGCAACCGATGGTCAGCAACGGCGGTCCGAGGCGCTCGTGGAGGCGGCGGAACTGCGCCTCCAGGTTGGGCAACAGCGGGCCGGTGCTCATCGCGGTGAGAACGATGCCGTTCTCCACCGCACAGTAGAACGTCAGGCTCAGGTCCTCGTTGGCCTGCTGGATCGAGCGCACGTAATAGCGTTCGTCGACCCGCACCGCCAGCGGATGCGCGGAGAACAGGGCGAAATCCAGCGCCTGCGGTGCCACCCCGACCAGCCGGGCGTATTCCAGCGCCGCCGGCTCGGCGTTGAGTTCGTGGACCCGCCGGCTGCCGCTGTCGGCGCGGGTCACCACCAACTTTTCGGCGCGCGGCACCACGTGATGGGTGGTGAAGACCTCGAAGTCCAGCCAGGTGTTGACCAGCACCACCACTGCCGCCCCGGTATGGAACTGGCCCTGGTGGTAGACATGGGTGTGGGTCAGGTGCCGGTCGTCGCCGGCCGAGCCACCGAAATGCGGGATCGCGCCGAGCGCCGCGCCAAGCGCGGCGAGCACCACCTCTTCGCGGCTGGACAGGCCGTCGAGCAGGGTCAGGGCGAAGCTGTGGTCCTTGATCGGCGCCAGGCCGCCGCGGCGACAGCCGGCCACCAGGGTCTCGACCATCTGCTGCGCGTCCAGCAGGCTGAAGCGCTCCATTTCGTCGATCAGCGCGCTGCTGATGGCGAAGCTGCGCACGTCGAAGCCCACCGCGCTGACGCAGCCGCGCCCGTAGCCCGCCGGAGTGATCTCGCCGGCGGTGGTGCAACCGACCAGGTCGATGCCGCCGAAGTAGCGTTCGAGCATCTCGCCGAGGGCCGGCAGGTCGTATTCCGCGGAACAGAAGAACAGCACGAAGCCCAGGTGCGGATGGATAAGCTGGCGCGCCAGGTCCTGGGCCACCACTTCGACGTCGCGGGCGCTGGACATGCCCCTGCAGACCCCTTCCCCCTGCCCTTCGTACATGCCCGCTCCCCCGTCGTTCCGCCTCGCCAGCATTCTACGAAGGGCGCCGCCGCGGCCCCTATCCTACTTGGGTCGCGGCGGGGTCCTTCGAAAGTAGCGGTATCACCAGTTCAGTACGGCGCCGAGGGCCACGGTGTCGGTGTCCTCGTCGAGCGCGGCACCGTCGCGCCCGTCGATCCGGTAGCGGTTCAGCTCGGCGACCAGCTTGAGGTTGTCGTTGATCGTGCGGAAATAGGCGATGCCGCGACTCTCGTAGTCGGCCGCGGAACCCAGGCCGTTGCCGTCGTCGACGGTCTTGCCGTAGGACAGCGCCAGGCGGTTCTTGCCCCATGAATACGAGCCCTGCAGCAATGCGCCGCGGCTGTCCACCTCGCGCAGCGCGGCTTCGCCGGCGTTGTTGGTGAAGAAGGGATTGATGCCCTTGGCGGTGAACCCCGAACCGGTCACGGAGAAACCGCCCATCTTCACCTGCAAGCCATAGCCGACCCCCTTGGAAGTCACGCTGTCGACGCTGTCGCTGGTGTTCTTCGAAGTCTGGTAGCCGCCGTTGATCCAGCTGTAGACCTGCGCCCCAGCCAGGTCGAACTGGTAGCTGACCTCGCTCTCGTAGCGCGGGTTGTCCTGGTAGGCCTTGTCGTCGAGGCCGTCGCTGGCATCTTTGTCGATCTGGTTGGAGTCGATCGGGTCGAGGATGCCCACGGCGATGCGCAGGCCGGGCAGCAGGTCGTTGTTGCGGTAGGTGATTTGCGAGGTGGGGAACGGATACGGATAGCCGGTGCCGATGTTGCCGAAGGAGACGCCCTTGCCGTCCACCAGGCCGAGGGTGTCGCTGGGGTTGCCGAAACCGGCCAGCAGTTCGTCGAGGAAGATGTTCGAGCGCGAGAACAGGCCGAAGTCCTTGCCGATCAGCACCTCGCCCCAGTCGCCGGCGACCGTGCCGTAGAACTGACGGACGTCGATGGCGGTATCGGTGCCGTCGGTCTCGCTGTCGTTGATGGTCACCCAGAAGGAGGCGCGACCGCCGAGGCTCAGCTCGTCGATCTTCCTGCCGAAGTTGAAGCCGATGTAGTTCGGCAGGAATCCCATCTTCACCCGCGACTGGCGGCGATCGTAGGTCTCGCCCTGGCGGTCGACGTCGCTGTTGACGTAGAAGGCATTGAAGTAGCCGTCGGTGGAAAAGGTGGTCTCGTCCTTGTCGTACAGCAGGATATCGGCGGCGGCCGGTTGCAGGCCGCCCAGGGCACCCAGCGAGGCCAGGGTCAGCGGCAGGATTCGGCGAACGGCGGTGTTGTTCTTGTTCATGGCGCACTCCGCGAGGTGAAACGACCGGGCCGGTCGTGGCGGAGCCGATTATCGAAACCGGGAAAGCCCGGCCATACGCTTCCTTGGGCCTGCTTCGACGCTTCTTCATGGTGGGCGTGGGTGCCGCTGCGCAAGGCGCGGGCAGCGCTCCTCCGGCGGTAGCGCAACCTTGGTCGCGGCGGGAGCGCCACCGAAGCAGCGCGGCTTTCGACCTAACGCCGCAGTGACGCCGGCAAGGCTGTCGTCGAGTTACCGCGTGGCTCGCTTCAGCGCCGGCTGGAAAGCACCCACCAGCCGCCGCGCGCCTCCAGCAACCGGGCCTGGGCCGCGAGCAGGTCGTCGCCGCTCAGGCCGAGGGCGGCCTCGGCGAGCAGCCGGGAGCGACCGGCGCCACCGCCAAGGTGCTCCGCCCAGGCGCGCCGGGCTCGCTCGGCGAAGCTACCCGGCGCTCGGCGCAGGTCGTCGGCGAGGGCTTCGCGCAGGCCGGCCAGGCGTTGCGCCGGCAGTTGCGCGAGCGCCTCGACGGAGCGCTGGAGGAAGGTCTCCATATGCTCCAACAGGCGTTCCGGGCAGGCACGCGGGGATTGCGCGGCGAACAGCAGGCCGCGCCGGGCGCCGACCTCGCGGAAGCCGCAGAACAACGCGTAGCCCAGTTGCAGCTCGTCGCGCAGGCGCCGCTGGAAGGCCGGTTCGTGCAGGCGCGCCAGCAAGCGCCAGGCCGCCTCCATCGGCACCTCCGGCGAGGGCAGCGGGCAGAACAGCAGCAACGCCGACTCGCCGTCCACGGCCAGTTCGCGGCGATGCCGTCCGGGCCTCGGCGGCATAGGCTCCAGGCGCTCGCCGGCAGCCTGGCCGGGCATCCATCGGGGATCTGGCATCGCGGCCTGCATGACCAAGGCGTCCCAGCGCGTCCGCCGCCAGTCGTCGACCTCCGCCAGCGGCTCGCCGAGTAGGCCGGGCAAGGCGTCCAGCAACTGCCGGATCGGCAGGCCAGTGGCGCTGCGGCGCCGCTCGGCAGAGGACAGACGCTCGCCGTTTGCGCGCCAGTCGGGCGGCGCCGCGAGGAGCCGGGCCAGGGCCGGGCGCACGGCGGCCTCGAGGCGATCGCGCGGACCGAGCAGGCTCAGCGACCAGTCTTCGCCGAGCGCCTCCAGGCCCATCTCCACTCCCCCCAGGCGCGCCTGGCCGCACAGCGGACGCAACGCCTGGCGCAGCGCCAGGAAGCGTGACCGTGCGGGCACACCGGGAAAGCGCCAGCGCAGGAACAGCGCGCCCTCGGCGGCGGCACTGGGCGGCAACGGCAGTTCGAAGCGCCAGGCATGCCGCTGCGCGGTCAGCGGCGGCGCTGCGGCAACCGGCGCCACGCTCAGGCGGAAGCCCGCCGACCAGCGCGCTTCGGCGCCGTCGAGTTCGCCGTCCAGGTGCAGCCGCAGGCAGCGGTCGGCGCGCAGCGCGTCCAGGCAGGCCGGGCGAATCTCCGCCGGCAGGCCGAGAACGCGCTGGCGTAGTCGCTCCAGCGGCGCAGTGGGCTCCGCCAGCAACGGTCGGCGCGCCGCCAGCAAGCTGGCGGCATCGTCGCGCAGGGCGCCCAGCCAGTCGAAAAAGGCCGCCTCCAGCGCCGCCGCCGCGCTGCCGTCGAACAGTTCGAAGGTCAACGCCAGGAGCGCCTGCCGCGCGTCCCGATGAACCACCCGCAGCGCCGCCGATTCGCCCAGGCCCTGTTCGCCGAGTGCCGCCAGCAACCCACCCGGCGAGCGATCGCCGAGCAATTCGGCGAACGCCAGCAGGGTCTGTTCGTCGGTCCCCCGCAAAGCGTCGAGGGCAAAGCCCAGCACCAGCCGCGGAGGTCCCGGCAGGCGCAGCGCCAGCGCTTCGCCGGCGAAGGGCAGCAACGGCGGCGGCGGCGGACTCGCGCCTGGCGCGCGCCCCGGCAGGTCGGCGCAGGCACGCTGCGCCAGCCTCTCCAGCTCGTCCAGTGCCTGCGGCCCTTGCAGCCATAGCTGGCAATTGCCGGCGTGATAGTGGGCGGCATGGAATTCGCGCAGGGCCCGCTGGAACGCATCGCTCTCCAGGGCCAGGCTGTCGCGGCGCCCGGCAGCGAAACGCCGCAGGGGGTGTCCGGCGGGCAGGCCGAGGGCCAGCGCCGCGTCGATCAGGGTCTGCTCGTCGGCCGAGCGCGCCAGGTATTCGGCCTCGAGCACTTCGCGCTCGCGCCGTTGCGCATCGATGTCCAGCAAGGGGCGGGCGAGCATGTCGATCAGCCGTGCCAGACCGGCGCCAAGGTGCTCCGCCGTCACCTCGAAGAAATAGTCGGTGGTCCTGCCCCGGGTGCTGGCGTTGACCTGGCCGCCGCGCACCTGCAACCACGGCATCAGGCGCTCGTCGCCGGGAAACGCCGCGCCACCGAGAAACGACAGGTGCTCGAGGAAGTGGGCCAGGCCGGGATGCGCGCTCGGCTCGTCGTGGCTGCCCGCCGCCACCCGCAGCCAGGCAGCGGCGCGCGATGCCGCCGGATCATGCGCCAGGTGCAGGCGCAGGCCGTTGGGCAGCACGCAGGCGCGGCTCCTGGGGTGGTGTTGGGCGTGGCGATCCATGGGCGTCCTCGCGGGTTCCGAGGCTGAACCTTACCCTTCCGCGAGGCGAAGGAAATAGTCCTTTCGCCGGGTCGTATCAGGAAGCCGGCGGCTCCTGGCCAGACGCTTCCTCGGAGTACAGCGCCCGTCCGCCGTCGGCCTTGAGCGCCTGCAGGACCTCGGGCGCACGGCACGGGGCGAACAGGTCGAGGCCGGGATCGTAGGCGCCGGTGCGCACTTCCAGCAGGCCGAGCATCGAGTGGAACAGGTTGTCCTGGGACAGCTCCTCGTTGCTGCGCTGGCGCAGGCAGCCACTGTCGAGGCCGAAGGCGCTCTGGTAGCCGGGCGAGAACCAGGCCAGCATGCCGACGTGCTTCTGCTGGTCCGGCGCCAGCAGGTAAGGCGTGCCATGCAGGTAGAGGTTGTACTCGCCGAGCGACTCGCCATGGTCGGAGAGGTAGAGCATGCCGGTATCGATGCGCTCTTCGTTTTTGCGCAGCAGGTCGATCAGGCTGGCCAGCACGTGGTCGGTGTACAGCAGGGTGTTGTCGTAGCCGTTGATGATGCTGTCCCGCGAGCAGGCGCTGAAGTCGTTGCTGGCGCAGACCGGGGTGAACTTCTCGTACTCCCTGGGATAGCGCTTGAAGTAGGCCGGGCCGTGGCTGCCCATCTGGTGCAGGACCAGCACGGTGTCCTGTTGCAGCCCGTCGATGAAGGCCTGCAAGTCGCGCAGGAGGATCTCGTCATGGCACTCGCCGCCGGCGCACAGGGCCGGATCCTTGCTCTCGCTCAGGTCCTGGAAGGCGACGCGGTCGCAGGTGCCCTTGCAGCCGGACTGGTTGTCCCGCCACAGGACCCGCAGGCCTGCGCGCTGCAACACATCGAGAAGGCCTTCCTGGGTGCGCGCGCGAGCGTCGCTGTAGTCCGCGCGGCCCAGGTTGGAGAACATGCAGG
This sequence comes from Pseudomonas sp. CP-1, assembly GCF_021213715.1. Classification (NCBI taxonomy): domain Bacteria; kingdom Pseudomonadati; phylum Pseudomonadota; class Gammaproteobacteria; order Pseudomonadales; family Pseudomonadaceae; genus Pseudomonas; species Pseudomonas sp. CP-1. Next base: position 97,865 of record NZ_JAJQKY010000021.1, on the reverse strand, counting down.
GCACCGACACCGCGGTCTCGGTACCGCAGGAGTGCACGTTGGAGAAGTTGATCAGGCCCTCCTCGGCCTTCAGCCGCGGGTTGGTCTCGCGAGCGTAGCCGTTGAGGCCGAAGTTCTGCGCCCGCGCGCTCTCACCCACCACCAGCACGGTCAGCGACTTGCGCGCATGGCCCTGCCACAGGTCGGCGCGCCGGGCATCGACGGCGATCGGCCGCAGCGGCTGGCTGGCGGCCTGGGCCTGGCCCTTGGCGTAGCCGATGGCGGCGCCGACCAGGTTGCTCGGGGTGACCTGCAGGCGCAGTTCCTTGTTGTTGCGGAACAGCGAGGACAGCCCCTGGTAATTGGCCAGCGCCACCCCGGCAAGCAGGGCCAGGCAGGCGAGCGCCACCAGCAGCTTGCTCAGCAGCTCGCGTGGCCACGGCCGGTAGCGCACCGGCGTGCGCCACAGCAGCCAGACCGGCAGCGCGCCAAGCAACGCCAGGTAGACGGCGAGCTTCGGCGAAAGCAGGTCGGCGACCTCGGCCGGGTTGGTCTGCATGACGTTGCGCAGCATGCCGACGTCCATCAGCACGCCGTACTGGGTCATGAAGTAGGTGGTACCGGCGGCCGCCAGGATCAGCAGGGTCAGCGCCGGCTTGAGCAGCCAGCGGAACGCCAGCAGGGTCAGCGCCAGGTTGAAGATCGCGGCGATCATCAGGCCGACCGCCAGCATCATGCCGAGGCCCTGCCAGCCCGCCGGGGTGATCGCCAGCAGGCGCTGCCACAGCGGCAGGTTGTAGAACAGCAGGAAGGCGAGGCTGACCAGCAGGGTCAGCAGTTCGGGACGGACGGCACGGGCTTTCGACATGGGCATGGATCTTCACTGACTTCCGGGTTGCCGTGCGCAGCGTTGCCCCTGGCAGCACTCGACGACGGCGGCAGTCTGCTCGGCGATCCGTCAATCTTTCGTGAAGAATACCTACAGAAAACGTAACCCTCCGAAAGCGCCGCAGCCCTTGTATTCCGGGGCTTTCAGCCGGATTGCAAAAAGTTCGCGGGAAGCTTTCCGGGCGCTCTCCGGGTTCGCCGGCATCCCCCCGCATGGCGCCGCCGACGCAGGCGGAAGACAGCAAGCGGCAAGGAACGCGGAGGGCTCCGGCGCCAGTGCCTACGGACTGTTCTGATTGCGACGTCGTTTTTCAACAAAAGGACAGCCAGACCAATGTCTATCCCGCGACCACGGCATTTTCGTTAGCATGCCAAGCTTACGGCCCGGTTCCCACAAGGACGGCGGCCGCCTCCCCTGCTCGTCCCATCCAGATGAGTGCCGTTTCCCCTACCCCCCGGGAAACCCTTCTGTGAATTTCCTCGAGCAGCGCGGTACCTCTCCAGCATGAACGCTTTGAAAGGCCGGGACATCCTGGCGCTTGGTTTTATGACCTTTGCCCTGTTCGTCGGGGCCGGCAACATCATCTTCCCGCCCATCGTCGGCTTGCAGTCCGGCCCCCATGTGTGGCTGGCGGCGCTGGGCTTTCTGATCACCGCGGTGGGGCTGCCGGTGATCACCGTGATCGCCCTGGCCAAGGTCGGCGGTTCGGTCGACGCCCTCAGCCATCCGATCGGCAGGTATGCCGGCGGCCTGCTGGCGGCGGTCTGCTACCTGGCGGTCGGCCCGCTGTTCGCCATTCCGCGCACCGCCACGGTGTCCTTCGAGGTCGGCGTGGTGCCGCTGCTCGGCGAGAGCGGCACGGCGCTGTTCGTCTACAGCCTGGCGTACTTCCTCCTCGCCCTGGCCATCTCCCTCTACCCCGGTCGCCTGCTGGACACCGTCGGACGCTTCCTCGCCCCGCTGAAGATCCTCGCCCTGGCGATTCTCGGCGTCGCCGCCTTCCTCTGGCCCGCCGGCCCGATCGGCACGGCCCAGCCGGAGTACACCCAGGCCGCGTTCTCCCAGGGTTTCGTCAACGGCTACCTGACCATGGACACCCTCGCCGCGCTGGTCTTCGGCATCGTCATCGTCAACGCCATCCGTTCCCGCGGCGTGCAGTCGCCGCGGCTGATCACCCGCTACGCCATCGTCGCCGGGCTGATCGCCGGCGTCGGCCTGGTGCTGGTCTACGTCAGCCTGTTCCGGCTCGGCGCCGGCAGCCATGCCATCGCCGCCGACGCCAGCAACGGCGCGGCAGTCCTGCACGCCTACGTGCAACATACCTTCGGCAGCCTCGGCAGCTCGTTCCTGGCGGGACTTATCGCGCTGGCCTGCCTGGTCACCGCGGTCGGCCTGACCTGCGCCTGCGCCGAGTACTTCTGCCAGCGCCTGCCGCTGTCCTACCGCAGCCTGGTGATCATCCTGGCAGGGTTCTCCTTCATCGTTTCCAACCTCGGCCTGACCAAGCTGATCCAGGTCTCGATCCCGGTGCTCACCGCGATCTATCCGCCCTGCATCGTGCTGGTGGCGCTGAGCTTCTGCATCGGCCTCTGGCATTCGGCGACGCGCATCCTCGCCCCGGTGATGCTGGTTTCCCTGGCGTTCGGCGTGCTCGATGCCCTGAAGGCGGCGGGCCTGGGCCAGGACTTCCCGCAATGGCTGCTGCACCTGCCGCTGGCCGAACAGGGCCTGGCTTGGTTGATCCCCTCGGTCGCCACTCTCGCCGCCTGCAGCCTGGTAGACCGCCTGCTGGGCAAGCCTGCGCAAGTCGCCGCCTGAGCAGGCCCCAGCGGCCTGCCGCTTGTTCTCCCGGCCGAGCGCGGGACATGCCGGCGGGCGGCGCCAATCGCGGCGTCCGCCCCACGGCCCGGCTGGCGCCTGCCGCCGCCGGCAGCGCTTCTTCCCGCGTTCAGCCGAACGAATAAGCACTATCGAGCGGGATGATTTCTAGCGCAGCGGCGCGGTTGTTAGCCTTTCGACCATTCCCCCAGGAAAGCGAATCCAGGAGCCGGTCATGGCCAAGGCACTCATCAGCGTACTGTTGTTCTCCCTCGCCCTCGCCGGCTGCGCCAGCGACTACAACCCCTCTCGCCCGTACAGCAGCGACGAGGTCAGGCAACTGGCGCTGGAAGACCTGGCCCGGCGCAGCCTGTCGTTCGAGGAATACCAGGCCAAGCGTCAGGCGATTCTCGAGGAAAAACCGCAAACCGCCGTCAGCCAGTCCAACGCCGCCCTACGCAGTACCGCCATCTGAGGCCTTTTCGAACGGCCAAGAGAAAGCCCCGCGATGCGGGGCTTCTTCGTATTCGGGGCTGGGCGGTCAGCCGCAGGACAGGCGCTTGATCACCAGCGTGTCGTCGACATCGATGTTCAGCCGGCGCGGGTTGTAGTCCATGGTCACGGCATCGTGCGGGCGCAGCGCCCGGGCGACTTCCGCTCCGGCGGCGCGGCGGGCCTCTTCGACGATGGCCGCGGAAGCCTGCTTGCCGACATAGGCCTGCACCGCGTTGGCATCGCAACGGCCGTCCGCTGCCGGGGTGGCCGCGGGCGCGCTGGCGCTGCCGGTGGCTACGCTGGCGCCTTCGGTGGACGGGCTGTCGCCGTTGCTGCTGCAACCGGCGAGCAGGGCCGCGAGAACGAGTGCACTGGAAAACTGCTTCAAAGGCATACCGCCTCCTCTGATCTTCTGGGATCGCCACCTTACCAGTGGCATGGGTTTCCTGGCGAAACTGCAATCCGCGCTGACAAATTCGCCAGCTTCAGTCGCCGCTCAGGCGCTGCAGTTCGCGACGCACCATGGCCGCGTACTCCGGCGGACGCAGGAGGTAGAGTTGGCCCGCGACCCAGTCCAGCCAGCGGCCGCCCTGTTCGGCGCGGGCGTCGAGCAGGCGCCGCGCCTCTTCCTCCGCCCGTTGCCGGTGCTGCCGATGGAATGCCTGGCGCTTCGACAGGCTGGAGGCATCTCCGGTTCGATCGTCGGGAGTGTCGGTCATGGCTCTCTTCGCAACCTGCTGCACAAGCCGGACATTCTAACCGCGGAACGCCGTTGCCGTTCGCGGCAAGCGCTTGCCTCCGCCCCGCCCTGCGCCATGTGCCGAGCCCTCTGGCGCGGGGTTCGGCGACCTGGCACGGCCCTTGCGACGGAGCGGCGGTCATTCATTTCCATGGAGGCAGGTCATGAACAGCATCGGTCCCGCCAGCCTTTCCGGCTGGTCTGCGCGTTACCCGAACAACCAGCGGCAAGCCAGCACCGAGATCGGCAACGGCGATCTGCTGAAACCGCGCCCCGCCCTCGGCACGCCATTGCGCAACGAGGCCGTCGATCCCGCCGCGGAGTCCGCCCGCCAGGCCCTGGACGAGGGTTTCGCGAAGCTGAACCTGACGCTGAAGCAGAACCAGGCGAATGCCACTGCCGGCGCCGGCGAAGGCAAGTCGGCCTATGACGAGTTCAAGGAGTACATGCAGAAATCGCCCGCCGAGCGGATGCGCGAGCAGGTCCTGAAGAGCCTCGGCCTGACCGAGGAGGAACTGGACGCGATGCCGCCGGAGAAACGCGAACAGGTGGAGAAAGGCATCGGCGAACGCATGCGCGAGATGATCGCCATGCAGAACGGCCAGGCGCCGGGACGGCAAGAGGACCCGACGCAGGCCGGCGCGACGCTGAACGCCTGGATCTGAGCCAGGTGCGCGCCAGTCTCTCAGCGCTGCCGGGCGACGACGCGCTTGGCGTAGCTGGCGCGCTCCATCTCGCGCACTTCGACGCTGACCTGCACGCCCTCCACGCCGCCGCCCGCCACCGCTCCGGCAAGCACCTCGCCGAGCGCCTCGCCCAGCGCCTGGCGGGTCGCCGCGTCGCGCCCGTCGAGGATCGACAGGCAGGCATGCAGGTAGGCGCGCTCGACCGCTGCGGTTCCCTGCCGGTAGGCCTCCAGGGTGACGAAGCGCGACTTGATGTCCGCCTCGCCGAATTGCCCGGAAGCGAACAGCGCGGCATTGGCCTGCTCCAGCAGTTCGCCGGGGGACGTTTCGAGGCGGAGGTTGGCAGTGGCTTCGATAACGAGATGCGGCATGCTGGCGGGCCTTGCGGGGAATGGAGAGCGGGATTCTAGCGGCTCGACGAGCGATGCGACAGCCGGCCTGCGCCTGCGTGGCTCAGTCAACCCGGCGGCCGCGAAAGCCCGCGCGTAGATGGCGCGGATCAGCGCGTCTCGCAGGCCTGCCGCTGGCCCTTGGCCGGCGTGTACAGGTAGCCGGGCGTGTCGCCCGCCTGGCGGTACAGGACCGAACCGTCGCTATAGGAAATCGCGCTCAGCGCCTGGCCATCGGCGAGGCTGCGGACATCGCCGCCCAGCGACTGGACGCTGCTGCCGTCGGGCAGCTTGAGGCTGGCGAAACCGTCGATCACCTCGAGTTTGCCGAAGTCTCCGCAGTGCAACGCCAGCGGCCCGGAAGCGGCCTTCCGGTCCGACGATGAATCCCCGCAACCGCCCAGCAGCGACAGAACCAACAACGCGGGGAGAACAGCGGGCTTCATCGGGGAGTCCTTTGCGGATGAGCGGAAGACGGGACTCTACCACCTGCCGGGCGGCGGGAAAAACCGCTTCGGCGTACGCTGTCATGCAACGGCAGGCGCACCTGTGAGACAATTCGCCGAATGCCAGGCATCACACCCCGCCTTCATCGCGCTACAGCCACGTCATGACGCTGGCTGCGGCACTCCACGAATGCCCGCAGGATCGACCCATGCTCCAGATGGAGCGCAGCGGAAAGCCGAGAACCGGTAGCAGACCGGTATCGCCACGGTCCAGGCGTGCGTAAGTCCTCTATAGGTAAAGAAGTTGATCTCCACCGCGAATATCACCATGCAGTTCGGCGCCAAGCCGCTGTTCGAGAACGTTTCCGTCAAGTTCGGCAACGGCAACCGCTACGGCCTGATCGGCGCCAACGGTTGCGGCAAGTCGACCTTCATGAAGATCCTCGGCAACGACCTGGAGCCGAGCGCCGGCCAGGTCATGCTGGAACCCAACGTGCGCCTGGGCAAGCTGCGCCAGGACCAGTTCGCCTACGAGGACTTCAGCGTCATCGATACGGTGATCATGGGCCACGAGGAACTCTGGGCGGTGAAGGCCGAGCGCGACCGCATCTACTCGCTGCCGGAAATGAGCGAGGCAGATGGCATGGCGGTGGCCGAGCTGGAAGTCCAGTTCGCCGAGTTCGACGGCTACACCGCCGAGTCCCGCGCCGGCGAGCTGCTGCTCGGCCTGGGCATCCCGCTGGAGCAGCACTTCGGCCCGATGAGCGCCGTCGCCCCCGGCTGGAAGCTGCGCGTGCTGCTGGCCCAGGCGCTGTTCTCGGACCCGGACGTGCTGCTGCTCGACGAACCGACCAACCACCTGGACATCAACACCATCCGCTGGCTGGAAGGCGTGCTCACCGCGCGCAACAGCACCATGATCATCATTTCCCACGATCGCCACTTCCTGAACAGCGTCTGCACCCACATGGCCGACCTGGACTACGGCGAGCTGCGCCTGTTCCCGGGCAACTACGACGAGTACATGACCGCCGCCGAACAGGCCCGCGAGCGCCTGCTGTCGGACAACGCCAAGAAGAAGGCGCAGATCGCCGAGCTGCAATCCTTCGTCAGCCGCTTCTCGGCCAACGCCTCCAAGGCCAAGCAGGCCACCAGCCGCGCCCGGCAGATCGACAAGATCCAGCTGGAAGAGGTCAAGCCGTCCAGCCGGGTCAGCCCGTTCATCCGCTTCGAGCAATACAAGAAGCTGCACCGCCAGGCGGTGACCGTGGAAAACATCAGCAAGGGCTATGACGGCAAGCCGCTGTTCAAAGGCCTGAGCCTGCAGGTCGAGGCCGGCGAGCGCGTCGCCATCATCGGCCCCAACGGCATCGGCAAGACCACCCTGTTGCGCTGCCTGGTCGGCGACCTGCCGGTGGACGGCGGCGAGGTGAAATGGACCGACAGCGCCGACGTCGGCTATTTCGCCCAGGACCATGCCGACGACTTCGCCGACGACATGAGCCTGTTCGACTGGATGGCCCAGTGGACCCAGGGCGGCGAACAACTGGTGCGCGGCACCCTCGGCCGCATGTTGTTCTCCAACGACGAGATCAAGAAGTCGGTAAAAGTGATCTCCGGCGGCGAGCAGGGCCGCATGCTGTTCGGCCGGCTGATTCTCAAGCGTCCCAACGTGCTGGTGATGGACGAGCCGACCAACCACCTGGACATGGAGTCCATCGAGGCGCTGAACCTGGCGCTGGACAACTATCCGGGCACGCTGATCTTCGTCAGCCACGACCGCGAATTCGTTTCCTCGCTGGCTACCCGCATCATCGAGCTGGGCGAGAACGGCGTGACCGACTTCAGCGGCAGCTATGACGACTACCTGCGCAGCCAGGGCGTGATCGTCTGAGTCCCCGTCGCGCAACGCAAAAGCCCCGCATCCGCGGGGCTTTTTCATTCCGACATGGACGCGCAGGGCCTATGGGGAGCGCGACTCAGTCGACGTAGCCGGCCATCATCGCCGCGCGGGTCGCCAGGCGCTGGCCCTCGGCGATCTTCTCGCGCTGTTCGGCGGTCAGCTCGCGGGGCGGGTGGTCCTTGATGTAGGCAGCCACGTTCACCCCGATGTAGACGATCAGGGCGGCGGCGATCAGGACGTTCTTCGGATTGATGTCCGAGCGCCGCTTGCAGGCTTCGCAGATGCCGCTCTCGACGAGACGGGTCGCTCGGGTGCCGCAGTTGCGGCAGTAACACGCGCTCACAGGCCGGTTCCTTGTGCTTGTAATTGTCCGGCCAATCTACACGCAGCGCGCCGCTGCGCACAACGCGAAAACCCCGCCGAAGCGGGGTTTTCCGATGACGCGGGGATCAGGCCGCGGCGAACTGCCCGGCGATCTGCCGGCGGGCGGCGGCGATGGCCTGGGCGCGGGGCTCCTCGCCATAGGCCAGGCCTTCGGCGCGAACCACTTCGATATCGGTGATGCCGAAGAAGCCCAGCACGGTGCGCAGGTAGCCTTCGTGGGCCGCGCCGGTCGGCTGGCCGGCATGCACGCCACCGGCGGTGGAGACGATCACCACTTTCTTGTCGCCGGCCAGGCCAACCGGGCCGTTCTCGGTGTAGCGGAAGGTCTTGCCGGCGACCGCGATGCGATCGATCCAGGCCTTGAGCTGGCTGGAGATGGTGAAGTTGTACATCGGCGCGCCGATGACCACGACGTCGGCGGCGAGGAACTCTTCCAGCACTTCTTCACCCACCGCGACTTCATGCTTCAGCGCGGCATCGCGCAGCTCCGCCGGGGTGCTGCCGGCGGCCAGGGTCAGGGCGGAGAAATGCGCCACCGCGTCGGCGGCCAGGTCGCGGTAGGTGACGTCAAGCCCGTCTTCGTTCTGCCGCCAGGCCTGGACCAGCTCGGCGCTCAGTTGGCGGGAAGCGGAGGCGTCGCCGAGGATGCTGGAATCGATATGCAAAAGTTTCATGTCTCGCTCCTGAAAGTGGGGGATCGCAGTGTGGCGATCGAGTGGTTTGCATCCTACCGGCAAGGCCAATCGACGATTAGTCGGCAGAAACATGACTATTCGTCCCACACATAGGACAATCTGTTTTTCCCCCAGCGGAGCGCCTGCATGCCCCACGACCTCAACGACCTCTACTACTTCGCCAAGGTGGTGGAATGCGGCGGCTTCGCCGCGGCCGGACGCGAGACGGGGATTCCCAAGTCGCGCCTGTCGCGGCGCATCGCCGAGCTGGAGGAACGCCTCCAGGTACGCCTGCTGCACCGCACGACACGCAAGCTGGTGCTCACGGAGGTCGGCGAACGCTACCTGCAGCACTGCCGCAACCTGCTGCTGGAAGCGGAGATGGCCGACCAGGTGATCGCCGAGCTGAGCGTCGAGCCGCGTGGCCGGCTGCGCCTTTCCGCACCGGTGGCCATGGCTTCGAGCAACCTGGCCGACCTGTTGCCGCGGTTTCTCGAACGACACCCGCAGGTCCAGCTGGAAATCCTCCTGACCAACCGCCGGGTCGACCTGCTCAACGAGGGGGTGGACGTGGCACTGCGCGTGCGCGAACTCGGCGACGAGGACCCTGCGCTGGTCTGCCGGCGCCTGGCTCCGGCGACCACGCAGATCCTCGCCGCCCCGTCGCTGATCGCCGGGCATCGCCTGGAACATCCGGAAGACCTCGAGGACCTGCCCTTCCTCGGCGCTATCCATAACGACCGCAAGGTCCACGCGACCCTGATCGGGCCGGATGGCAGCCGCTACCAGTTGGAACGCGAACCGCGCCTGGGCGTCGACGACTTCGTCCTGCGCAAGAAAGCCGCCGTGGCCGGCCTCGGCGTCACCCTGCTGCCCGAAGGCTACTGCGACAGGGAACTGGCCGATGGCAGCCTGGTGCGCATCCTGCCGCAGTGGACCTTGCCGAAAAGCACCATGCAGGCCGCCTACCTGCCGCGCAGCAGCCAGATTCCGGCGATCCGTGCTTTGATCGACTTTCTCGTGGAAGCCCTGCAACGCCCCTCGGGCGAGACCGGCCCGGCCTACCGCCGCGCCCGCGAGTGAGCCGCGCCGTTCAGCCGATCCACTGCAACAGCGCGGCGGACAGGCGCCCGCCGAGCAGGCTGTCGAGCCAGAACAGCTGGTGCAGCAGGACGATGCCCCAGAACACCAGTTGGAACGAGAGCTTGCGGGTCTTGTGGCGGAACGCCTGCTGCGCGACCAGCGCGCCAGGCCAACCGCCAAGCAGCTCGAACAGGTGCAGGCGGACCTCCGGGGTACGCCAGTCGCCGCGTGCGGCGCTGCGCTTGTCCTGCCAGTAGAGGGCGAATGCGAGCAGGCTGGCCAGCGGATAGGCCAGCAGCGGCCAGAGGGCCTGTCCGTCCAGGTACATCCGCCAGGCGCCGGCGGCCGGCAGCACGCAGAGGATCAGCAGGACCAGCAGCTTCGCCAACGGGTGCTGCAACGCGCTCGGCGGAGTCGGCGCCGGCCGTGCCTGGGCCCGCGTCACCGGCGCCTGGGCGCCACGGCGGACAGTCGGCGGGTCGAGGGTCAGCGCGTCCAGCCGCGCCCTCTCGGCGCGCAGGCGGCCCTGGGCGTCCTGGCTGGCGAGGAACCACACCTGGTCGCCCTGGCGGGGACGGCGGTCACCGCGGAACGCGGAGATATGCAGGAAGACTTCTTCCCCGCCGGTCTTCGGCAGGATGAAGCCGAAGCCCTTGTCGTCGTACCAGCGGCTGATCATGCCCGGCTTTTCCATATCCACTCGCTCGCTACCCGTTTCGCGCTGCATTCTAGCCACCCGCGGCGGCCAGGCGAAAAAAAACGCGGCTCGCGCCGCGCCTTTTACCTGGTTCCCGGGCCTCACATTTCGCCGGCGGTGCTCCAGTCGATCAGGTGGAATTGCCAGGTCGCCAGGATCAGCAGGCCGAAGGCGATCCGATACCAGGCGAAAGCCGCGTAGCTGTGGTTGCCGATGAACTTCAGCAAGGCACGCACCGCCACCATGGCGAAGACGAACGAGGTGACGAAGCCGACGGCGAACACCGGCAGGTCTTCGGGGCGGAACAGGTCGCGGTACTTGTAGCCGGAATAGACCGCGGCGCCGACCATGGTCGGCATCGCCAGGAAGAACGAGAACTCGGTGGCCGCCTTGCGCGAAAGGCCGAACAGCAGGCCGCCGATGATGGTCGCGCCGGACCGCGAGGTGCCGGGGACCATCGCCAGGCACTGGGCACAGCCGATCTTCAGGGCGTCCTTCCAGGTCATGTCGTCGACGTGTTCGGCGTGGATCACATGCTTCCGGCGCTCGGCCCAGAGCATGACCACCCCGCCCACCACCAGCGCCAGGGCGACGGTGATCGGATTGAACAGCCACTCGTGGATCAGGTCGGCGAACAGGACGCCGAGGACTACCGCCGGGAAGAACGCGATCAGCAGGTTGGCGGTGAAACGCTGGGCCTGGCGCTGGCTCGGCAGGTCACGGACGACTTGAAAGATCTTTCCACGAAACTCCCAGACGACAGCGAGGATCGCCGCCAGCTGGATGATGATGTTGAACGCCTTGGCGCGTTCGCCGCCGAAGCCGATGAGGTCGGCGACGATGATCTGGTGCCCGGTGCTGGAAATCGGCAGGAACTCGGTCAGCCCTTCCACGACGCCCAGGATGAACGCCTGGAAAGCAGTCCACCACTCCATGTTTCTCCCCCTTCTACTACTGTCCCGAACGAGCTTTCGTTGTTCTCGGCGATACACTTGCCGTCTTTTATGAAGGCCTTACGACTCCGAAGAACCCGACCAGTTCCCCCACTGCCGAAGTCGAAACCGGCGGGCATGCTACCAGAGCGGCCGGCAAAGAATCTTGGAATTGTTGCCGGCCGGCGTCCGAACGAATCCGTCCGCGCCCCCCTTTTTCCCAGGCCTTCGCGAAGCGCCGGATACATTCGCTACAATGCGTCCTCGTCGCATGAGGGCCTTCCGTGTCACCCCTTGAACTCTTCGCCGCTTCGCTCGGCGCCATCGCCGTCTACCTGACCGTCCGCCAGAATCCCTGGTGCTGGCCCATCGGCCTGGTGATGGTGGCGCTCTACGCCTGGATATTCTTCGAGGTGAAGCTTTATTCGGACATGCTCCTGCAAATGGTCTACGCGGCGCTACAGCTCTATGGCTGGTGGCAGTGGACCCGCGGCGGGCAGGACCACGACGGCCGCTCGGTGAGCCGCCTGAACGCCGCGCAGCGCCTCTACGGGCTCGGTGCGGGCCTGGTCGGCAGCGTCGCGCTCGGTTACCTGATGGCCAACCACACCGATGCCGCCAGTCCCTGGTGGGACGCCGGATTGACCGCCTTCAGCCTGGTGGCGCAATGCTGGATGGCGCAGAAGCGCCTGGAATGCTGGGCCCTGTGGATCGCCGTGGACGTGCTGTTCGTGGCGCTCTTCGCCAGCAAGGCGCTGTACCTGACCGCCGCCCTCTACGCCCTCTTCACCCTGCTGGCGATCCACGGCTGGCGGACCTGGCGCCGCGACCCGGCATTACGCGAGGGCGTCGTCGCATGAAGGTGCTGGTACTCACCGGGCCCGAATCCAGCGGCAAGAGCTGGCTTGCGGAGCAGCTCCAGGCCCGCTTCGGCGGCCGGGTGGTCGGCGAGTACGTCCGCCACTTCATCGACGAACAGCGCCGCGACACCTGCTACGCCGACATCCCCGCCATCGCCCGCGGGCAACTGGCCTGGGAGGACGCCGCTCGCGCGGAACGGCCGGCGCTGCTGATCCTCGATACCCACCTGCTGAGCAACATCCTCTGGAGCCGGATTCTCTTCGGCGCCTGCCCGGACTGGCTCGAACCCGCCCTGCTGCGGCGGCGCTACGACCTGCACCTGCTGCTCTCGCCGGAGGGCGTAGCCTGGAGCGCCGACGGCCAGCGCTGCCAGCCGGAACTGGCGCAGCGCCAGGCATTCCATCGCGAATGCCATGCCTGGCTGGAGCGGCATCGGCAGCCCTACCGCGCCATCGCCGGCGACTGGGCCGAGCGCCGGCGCCAGGCTTTCGCCGCAGTGCAAGGGCTGCTCCGGGACGGCTGACGGGCCGGCCCTGTCACGCCGCCGATACACCGCCAGCGCGGTCCGGGCCTTGGCGCAGAGCGTTTCGCGACGGCACCGCGGAAAGCTGTCTCGGCGCTGAAACAGCTCCAGGCGCGTCCCCGGCAGGCTTCGCCCCCTGGTTGGCGGGCCTGCTGTTGCACGGATGCAACACTGTCCGCCAGGTTCCCCCGGCACTCACGGCCAAGTCCTTGATGGACAAGGAAAGCGCAAAACCGGCACGCCCCATGCTCGCTCCCTGCCAACGCTGATTAGGGCTCAGCGCCAACGAAGGAAGCGCCATCATGTCGGGGAGTTCGCTACGCATCGTCGTTCCAGCGCTGCTGGTCATCGTCGGCTCCGTGCCGGCGAACCTCCCGCCCGCGCATGCGGCGGACGGCACGATCGTCGTCCAGCGCCAGGTCCAGCCACGGGTCGCCTACCGTCCGAGCATGGTGCCCGACCCACATCCCACCGTCGTCGACACCAACGTCTCCGCCGAGGTCAACGCCCTCGCCAACGGGGCGGCCAGCGGCAATACCGTGAGCCGCGAACTGGGCGATGCCGACTTCGCCATCGTGACCAGCGGTTCCGGGATTCGCAGCATGATTCTCCCCGGTGGCGCCCTGCCGGGTTTCGCCAACCAGCCGGCGAACCCGGCGACGGTCCAGGCCGTCGGCAACCTCGGCACCACCCACGGCGCGGGAGGCGGCGCCGGCGCCGGCCTCGCCGGGCAGATCAACGGCAGCCTCAAGCAGGGCCTGGCGCCGCTGCAGATGCTCGGGGGTGGACAATGAAGCGCCTGTCCGCCCTCCTCCTCGCCTTCGCCTGTATCGCGTCGCTCCAGGCCGACCCGCTGGCCTCACGCAATCGCGCCAGCATCGATGCCAGCGGCACCTACCGCGGCAACTTCGCCCTCAACCAGGCCGCCGGCGACGCCCAGCAACAGAGCAACGTTCGTGTCGTCGCGGTCGGCTCCGCGGCCCTCGTCGGCAGCGACCAGCGCCAGCATCTGCAACTCGACGCCAGCCAGCCGATCGCGGCTAGCGCCAGCATCTCGGGGGCGGCGCTGCGCGGCAGCGGCATCCTCGGCGTCAACCAGGGCGCCGGCCTCGGCAACCAACAGATCAACGCCTTCCGGCTGAGCGTCAGCAGCGGCCCGGAAAGCCTGGATGACAGCGTTCTCGCGCAAAGCGTGGCGCTGACCAAAGTCTCCGGTTCGGCCACTCCGGTCCCGGGAGGACGCAGCGTCTCGACGGACGATCGCGCCTTCGCCGGGAGCAGCGGCGTGGTGCAGGTGAACCAGAGCGCTGGGGTGGGCAATCAGTCGATGAACACCCTCAGCGTCAGGGTCATGGAATGACTCTGCCAAGCCAACACAAGCCCAACACTAAGCACAGAAATGCAAGGAGAAACGCCATGAAAGCGACTATGGTCCTGACCCCGCTGGCCCTGGCAATGGCTGCAGTGCTGTCGGTATCGGCCTACGCCGGAAACGAAGGTGGCTGGCACCCGCCGAAACCCAACCCGCAGTCGAACAACAAGGGCGGAGCCACGGCCCTGGTGGTGGATACGCAGCAGAACTACAACAACAAGGTCAGCAACTTCGGCACGGTGAACAATGCCTCGGTGAGCGGCTCGATCAAGGATGCCTCGGGCAACGTCGGGGTCAACGTCGCCGCCGGCGACAACAACCAGCAGGCCAACGCCGCCGCGCTGGCCAGCGCCGACGCCAGCTTCGTGTTCGGCACCGCGACCGCCAGCACCAGCGTGCTGCAGAGCGGCTACGGCAATACGCTGAACAACTACTCCAACCCCAACACCGCATCGCTGAGCAACTCGGCCAACAACGTCTCGGGCAACCTGGGCGTCAACGTCGCCGCCGGCAACTTCAACCAGCAGAAGAACGACCTGGCCGCCGCCGTCTCCAACGGCCAGTACAGCACTGCCGGTAGCGCCGCGTCGCAGACCTCCACCGGCAACACCACCGTCAACAGCGCCAACTACGCCTATGGCGGCACCTACGTGTCGCTGAAGCTGAACGCCGACGGCAGCTACAAGGGCACCTCCGACCAGATCGGCAACGTCTACCTCGACACCTGGGAAGGCCAGACCCATCCGGGCGGCAGCAATACCGGCCACATCGACGTGGACAGCCAGGCCCAGGGCGCCAAGGACCTGAACCACGACGGCGGCGCGTTCGCCTTCAAGGAAAAGGGCGACGTCGACCTGAAAGGCACGGTGTCCGGCTTCATCCCGGCGATCGTCGGCTTCAAGACCCCGGTTACCAACAACGCCAGCCTGAGCAACTCGTTGCAGAACGTCTCGGGCAACGTCGGGGTGAACATCGCCGCCGGTGGCGGCAACCAGCAGAGCAACTCCCTGTCCATCGCCGCCGGTTGCAGCAGTTGCCCGGCCGGTGGCGAGAGCCTTGGCTTCTGATCCTGGCCCAGGGGTTCCGGCGCCAGCCGGAACCCTTTTCCATCCGACACAGGAATCGGCCATGCGCACGCTCATCCTTTCCCTGCTGCTGCTCGTCGACCTCACCGCCCAGGCGGCGACCCTCGGCTTTCCCGCCCTGCCCGGCGGCGGCCTGGTCTACAAGCAGGTGCAGAGCATCCGCGAGCGGCGCTTCGCCGACCTGGTCGAGCAGAAGACCGATTTCAGCTGCGGCGCCGCGGCCCTCGCGACCATCCTGGAGAAGGCCTACGGCGCCCCGCTCGACGAGCAGGCGGTGATCCAGGGCATGCTCGCCCACGCCGACCCGGAGATCGTCCGCACCCAGGGCTTCTCCATGCTCGACATGAAGCGCTACGTCGAATCCATGGGCATGCGCGCGCGCGGCTACCGGATCGAGGCGGCGCAACTGGAACAACTGAAGATCCCCGCCATCGTGCTGATGGAAATCCGCGGCTACAAGCACTTCGTCGTCCTGCAACGCACCCAGGGCGAGTACGTGTACGTGGGTGACCCGGCGCTGGGGCACAAACGCTACGCGCTGACAGAGTTCGCCAAGGGCTGGAACGGCATCGTCTTCGCCGTGATCGGCCAGGGATACGACCGCGGCAATCCGCTGCTGACGCCGCCCGAACCGCTGACCGCGCGCAATCGCCTGGACCGCTTCAAACCGGTCAGGGACGCCGAACTGATGGAGTTCGGCTTCATCCAGAGCGATTTCTTCTGATCGCAGGAGCCGGATGCTCCGGGAGCACGCCATGTACCCGCACCACTGCTTCGTCCTCGCCTGCTGCCTGGGCGCTGCGCTGCCCGCCCCCGCCAGCGACCTCTTCGCCCCCGCCGAACTGAGCGACCAGGAGCTTTCCCAGTTGCGCGGGCGCTACGTGCTGCCGGGGCGGATCGTCAGCTTCGGGGTGACCATGAGCAGCACCTGGCAGAACGCCAGCGGCCAGGTCCTCGGCGCACGCGTCGACCTGCAGGTGCGGCAGAACCTGGCGCGCCCGGTCCTCAACGTCACCCTGGTCGATCGGCCAGGCGACGCCCCGCCACCCGTCGCCGGCAACGGCCAGGTCCTCGGCGGCGCCGGACTGGCGCAGACCCAGGGGGTCAGCCAGAGCATCCGCACCGCCGGCGACCACAACAGCGCCAGCAATGGCGTCAGCATCGAGGTCCGCCACGGCGAGGCGCCGCCGCCACTGCCGGGCGGCACGCCGCTGGAAGGTGCGCTCGCCCTCAGCGGCGAGGCCGGGACGGTGAAGGTCACGCCGAACGGCGGCGCCCTGCAACTGGCGATCCAGGCCAGCGGCCAGGGCGCCAGCCTGCAACGCCTCGGCGCCGGCGGACTGGTGCAGAGCGTGGCGCTCAGCGGAAACCGCAACCTGGTGCAGAACCTGGCGGCGCTCGAGGTGATGCTCAAGGACCGGCCGGGCGCCGATCCGGCACTGAATTGCGCCTGGGAGCAATTGCGCGCGCTGCGCCCCAGCGGCTACTGAAAGTTGATCTAGTCTGAAATCACTGTGCTATCGGAAGGCCATAAAAACGGAACGGCAAACATGACCCAGACACTCTCGCTGCGAGCTGTCCTCTGCGCCACCACCCTGGTTTCCCCGTTCCTGGCGCAGGCCGCGACGGAGTCCGAGGTCGAGGCGCTGAAGAAGGAACTCCTGGAGCTGCGCCAACGCTACGAGGCCCAGCAGAACGCCCTGATGGTCCTCGAACAGCGCGTGCGCCAGGTCGAGGCGCAACCCCAGGCGCCGCAGCCGCAACGCCTGGTCAAGTCGATCCAGCCGCCGGCGCAGGCGCGCAACGACGCCAACGCGGTCGCCGGCACCTACGGCGCCAGCCTCAAGGACGATGGCGCGCCCGCGCCCAGCGTGGAAAACATCTACCAGGACGCCAGCGGCTTCTTCGGCGGCGGCACCTTCAGCCTGGAGACCGGCCTCACCTACAGCCACTACGACACCCGCCAGTTGTTCCTCAACGGCTTCCTGGCGCTGGACTCGATCTTCCTCGGCAACATCGGCGTGGATCAGATCGATGCCGACATCTGGACCCTCGACCTGACCGGCCGCTACAACTGGAACCAGCGCTGGCAGGTGGATATCAACGCCCCGGTGGTCTATCGCGAATCGACCTACCAGTCCGCCGGCGCCGGCGGCTCAACCTCGCAGATCACCGAGAAATCGGTGACCGGCGACCCACGCCTGGGCGACGTCAGCTTCGGCGTCGCCTACAAGTTCCTCGACGAAAGCGAGAGCACCCCGGACGCGGTGGTCAGCCTGCGGGTCAAGGCGCCCACCGGCAAGGATCCCTACGGCATCAAGCTGAAGCAGGTACCGGGCAACAACAACCTCAACGTGCCCGACGACCTGCCCACCGGCAACGGCGTCTGGTCGATCACCCCGGGCATCTCGCTGGTGAAGACGGTGGACCCGGCGGTGCTGTTCGGCAGCCTGTCGTATACCTACAACTTCGAAGAGTCGTTCGACGACATCAACCCGCAGCAAGGCGTGAAGACCGGCGGCAAGGTCAAGCTCGGCAACTGGTTCCAGCTCGGCGTCGGCGTGGCCTTCGCGCTGAACGAGAAGATGAGCATGTCGTTCTCCTTCTCCGAACTGATCAGCCAGAAGAGCAAGGTCAAGCAGGACGGCCAGAGCTGGCAGACCGTCAGCGGCAGCGACGCCAACGCCGGCTACTTCGGCCTGGGCATGACCTATGCGGTGAGCAACAGGTTCAGCATCGTGCCCAGCCTGTCCATCGGCATCACTCCGGACGCGCCGGACTTCACCTTCGGCGTGAAATTCCCCTACTACTTCTGAGGGGCCACCGTTCGAGCCTGGGCATGCCTTACCCCTCGAAGGGATGCGTGAGCCTGGGAGCGGTCCTCGCCTAGCTGCGCAGGGCGGATAACGCCGCAGGCGTTATCCGCCGGTAGCAACGGCACCGTCCCTCTCAAGCCTCGCCAGCGAGCGCCCGCTCGACTTCCTCGCGCGAGGGGATCGAGGTCTGCGCGCCGAGGCGGGTCACCGAGATCGCCGCGGCGGCCTGGCCGAAGCGGATCGCCGCCGCCTCGTCGAGGCCGCGCGCAAGGGCCGCGGCGAAGCCACCGACGAAGGTGTCGCCGGCCGCCGTGGTATCCAGCGCCTTGACCCGCGCCACCGGGAAATGCTCGACCCGCCCCTCGCCCACCAGCAGGGCGCCCTGGGCGCCGAGGGTGACGATCACCCTGCCGGCGCCCATTTCGCGCAGGCGCTCGGCGGCACGTCCGGCGCTCTCCAGGGAGTCCACCGGCAGGCGGCAGAGCAGTTCGCTTTCGGTCTCGTTGGGGACCAGGTAGTCCACCAGCGGCAGCCAGTCCGCCGGCACGTCGCGGGTGGCCGGCGCCGGGTTGAGGATCACCGTCTTGCCCAGCGCATGGGCCCGGCGCAGCACATGGCCAATCGTCTCCAGCGGGCTTTCCAACTGGCAGACCACCACCTGCGCCTGCTCCAGCAAGTGTTCGTGGCGCGCCAGCACGGCCGGCGACAGGTGGCCGTTGCCGCCGGCGACGATGACGATGGCGTTCTGGCTGCTGTCGTCGACCACGATCAGCGCCACCCCGCTGGACTCCCCGGCCACCCGCTCGACGCCCTGGCAGTCGATGCCCTCGGCCTGCAGCGCGCGGTACAACTGGTCGCCGTAGGCATCGTCGCCAAGGCAGCCGATCATCGCCACCCCAGCGCCGAGACGCGCCGCGGCGACCGCCTGGTTGGCGCCCTTGCCGCCGGGAATGGTGGTGAAGGACTGCCCGGCGAGGGTCTCGCCGCCCCGTGGCAGGCGCGGCGCGCGCACTACCAGGTCCATGTTCAGGCTGCCCACCACCAGTACTTTCGCTTGCATCGTTGCGTCCTTGTTCCAGCCTCTCTCTAGCGAGGGCGCCCCCGGCGCCCGGTTCAGACCCGCACCAGCGGCGGCGCGGTGGATTCGCGCAGGACCAGCGCCGGCGCCACCACCCGCCGCTGCATCGGCTCCTCGCGCTCGGCGATGCGTTGCAGCAGCAGTTGCGCGGCGATCTCGCCGAGCAGGCGGATCGACTGGCCCACGGTGGTCAAGGCGGGAAACACGAAGCGGCTCAGCTCGATATCGTCGAAGCCGATCACCGACAGTTCGTGCGGCACCCTGATATTCAGCTCGGCCGCGGCGCGCAGCACGCCGATGCCGATCATGTCGTTGCCGGCGACGATCGCCGTCGGTCGCTCGCCCTCGCCGCCCAGCAGGCCGAGCGCCGCGTGGTAGCCGCCGGGGCTGCTGAACTCGCTTTCCAGCAGCCACTGCGGACGCACCTCCAGGCCGGCCTTGGCCATCGCCCGCCGGTAGCCCTCGACCCGCAGCGTCGAGACCTTGGTCGACAGCGGCCCGCCGATGCAGGCGATGTCGCGATGGCCCAGTTCGAGCAGGTGGCGGGTCGCCAGGTAGGCGCCCATCTCATGGTCGATCTGCACCCGGTCGGCTTCCACGCCTTCCACCTCGCGGTCGACGATCACGGTCGGCGTGCGCATGTTCGCCAGCCCCTTGGCCAGCGCGCCGTCGCCGCCGGCGGACGCCAGGACCAGGCCGTCGATGCGTTTCTCCTGGAGCACGCGCAGGTAGTTGGCCTGCTTCTGCGGGTTGTCGTCGGAGTTGCAGAGGATCACGCAGTAGCCGTTGCGCTCGCAGCAATCCTCGATGCCCCGCGACAGCTCGGCGAAATACGGGTTGGTACTGTTCGGCACCAGCAAGCCGATGATCGAGGTGGTGCGCACCTTCAGCGAGCGCGCCACCGCGCTGGGCACGTAGTGCAGCTGCGCGATGGCGTCCTCGACCTTCTTGCGCACCGCGTCGCTGACCGGCCGCGTCCTGTTCACCACATGCGATACGGTGGTGAAGGAAACCCCCGCCATCGCCGCCACGTCCTTCATTGTCGCCATCGTTCAGCCCTGTCTGCGGGCGCGATGGCTGCGGTAGGTATCCAGCACCACCGCTACCACGATCACCGCCCCGGTAATGATTCGTTTGGTCGGCTCCGACGCACCGATCTGCGCCAGCCCCGCCGCCAATACGGAAATGATCAGCACGCCGAAGAAGGTGCTGACCACCGAACCTCGCCCGCCCATCAGGCTGGTGCCGCCGATCACCACCGCGGCGATGACCTGGAGTTCCAGGCCGACCCCGGCGTTGGGATCGGCCGCTTCCAGACGCGAGATCTGGAACAGCGCGGCCAACCCGGCGAGCAGCCCCATCAGGGCGAATACTGCAATCTTATAGGGTTTCGGGTTCACACCGGCCAATCGCACCGCTTCTTCGTTGGTGCCGATGCCGATCAGGTAGCGGCCGAACACCGTGCGGGTGAGCACCGCCTGGGCGGCGAACATCACCAGCAGGGCGATCACGAAGGCCGGCGAAATGCCGAACGCCAGCGGATTGGACAGCCAGGCATAGGCGTCGCCGATATAGGCCGTGCGCGAGTCGGTCATCTGGTAGGCCAGCCCACGGGCCATCTCCAGCACCCCGAGGGACACGATGAACGAGGGAATCCGCCAGGCCACCGTGATCGAACCGGTGACGCAGCCGGCCAGGGTCGCGCAGGCCATCCCGAGCATCGCCGCCGGCAGCACGCCCCAGCCCCAGCCGAGCGTCGCCAGGCTTACCGCCGAGGCCGCCAGGGCCAGCACCGAACCTACCGAGAGATCGATGCCGCCGACGATCAGGATGAAGGTCATGCCCACCGCCAGCACCACCAGGTCGGGGATCTGGTTGGCGATGGCGAGGAAGGTGCCATAGCTGAGGAAGTGGCTGCTCAGCGCCGAGAACAGCGCGATCATCGCCAGCAGCGCGCCGGCCAGGCCGAGGTAGGTGCCCAGGCCGAAATAGTTGCCGCGTCGCAGGGTTGGCGCTGCGGCGGCGGTAGCGGAAGACGTCGGGTCGCTCATTTCTGGTTCCTTGCGTTGCGTGTTCACGACGTCGCCAGCAGCGCGTCGCGTTTCTTGTAACCGGCGAAGGCCGCCGCCAGCAGCGCGTCCTGGGTCCAGGCGTCGCGCTCGAAGGTGTCCACCATACGTCCCGCCGAGAGCACGCCGATGCGATCGCAGATCAGCATCAGCTCGCGCAGGTCGCTGGACACCACCACCAGCGCCTTGCCCCGGCGGGTCAGTTCGGCGAGCAAGGCATAGATGTCGAACTTGGCGCCGACGTCGATGCCACGGGTCGGCTCGTCGAACAGCAGCACCTGGCAGTCGCGTTCCAGCCAGCGGCCGATCACCACCTTCTGCTGGTTGCCGCCGGACAGTTCGCCCACCGCCTGCGCGGTGTCCGCGCAGCGCACCCGCAGCGCCTCCACCTGGCGCCGCGCCAGGGCTTCCTCGCGGCGCCGGTCGATCACCCCGTGGCGCGCCAGCGCCGGCAGGTTGCCCAGGGCGAGGTTGGCGCTGATCGACTGGTCCAGCAGCAGGCCCTCGCCCTTGCGGTCCTCGGTGATCAGCGCCACCCCCTGGCGCACCGAGTCGGCCGGCGAACGCAGGCTCAGGCGCTGCGGCGGATCGCCAAGCAGGACCTGCCCACCGTCGGCACGGTCGGCGCCGTAGATCAGGCGCAACAATTCGGTGCGCCCGGAGCCGATCAGTCCGGAAATGCCGAAGATCTCCCCCGCGCGCACCTCGAACGACACCTCATGCACCTTGCCGCGCCGGCTCAGCCGCTCCACCCGCAGCAGCGGCGCACCGGTCTGCCGTGGGCCCAGGTCGAAGCGCTCACCCAGGTCGCGGCCGACCATCAGGGTCACCAGTTGGTCGGCGTCGTAGCGCTCGATCGGCTCGACGCAGACCAGGCGGCCATCGCGCAACACCGCGATGCGCTGCGAAATCCGCGCCAGTTCCTCCAGTCGATGGGAGATGTAGACGATCGCCACGCCGCGTTCGCGCAGCCGCTCGACCTGCTCGAAGAGCATGTCCACTTCGCGCGCGGTAAGCATCGCCGTGGGTTCGTCGAGGATCAGCAAGCGGCAGTCGCCGATCAGGTTGCGGGCGATCTCGACCATCTGCTGGTGGCCGATGCCGAGGTCGCCGACCAGCGTGCCGGGATCGATCGCCTCCAGGCCGACCTGGGCCATCGCCTCGCGGGCCGCCGCGCGCAGGCGCCGACGGTCGATCCAGCCGGCGCGCCGGGGCAGGTCGTGGAGGAACAGGTTCTCCGCCACCGACAGGGTCGGCAGCAGGTTCAGTTCCTGCATCACCATGCGCACGCCCAGCGCCTCGGCCTCGCGGCGGCTAGCGGGGGCGTAAGGCCGGCCGAGGAGCTCCAGGCTGCCGGCGCCGGGACGTTCCAGGCCGCCGACGATCTTCGACAAGGTGCTCTTGCCGGCACCGTTCTCGCCGGTCAGGGCCAGCACCTCGCCGCCGAACAGTTGCAGGTCGATCTCCGCCAGCACCGGCTGCGCGTAGGTCTTGCCGACCCCGCGGATGCTCAGCAGCGGCAATGCGTCGCTAGACATGGGAAGGCTCCATCGGACGGCTCAGGGCGCGGTCACCAACTCGACAGGCGTCTCGACCACGCCGTCCTTCTCATGTTCCGGGGTTTGCCCGGCGAGCAGCTTGAGCGCGGTCTGGATACCGAACACCGCCTGCTTCGCGGCGAACTGGTCGGCAGTGGCCAGCACCCGGCCATCCTTGAGCATCGGCTTGATCGCCTGGATATTGTCGTAGCCGACCACCTTCACCTGCCCGGCGCGGCCCGCCGCGCGCACCGCCGATACCGCGCCGAGGGCCATGCTGTCGTTGCCGGCGAGCAGCGCCTTGAGGTCCGGATGCTCGTTGAGCATCGCCGAAGCCACCGCGTTGCCCTTCTCGATTTCCCAGTTGCCCGACTGCAAGGAGACGATCTTCATCCCCGCCGCGTCCATCGCATCCCTGAAGCCGGCGGTGCGCTGCTGGGCATTGGTGGTCGTAGAGACCCCTTCGATGATGCCGACCTCGTCGCCGGCCTTCAGTCGCTTCGCCAGGTACTCGCCGACCAGCCGCGCGCCCTTGCGGTTGTCGGGCCCGACGAAGGGCACGCCGATCTTCTTCGCCTGCAGCACCTGCGGGTCGAAGCGGTTGTCGATGTTGACCACCACGATGCCGGCGTCCAGCGCTTTCTTCACCACCGGCACCAGCGCCTTGGAATCGGCCGGCGCGATCACCAGTGCGTCGACCCCGGACACGATCATCTGCTCGACGATGCGGATCTGGCTGGAGGTATCGGTCTCGTCCTTGATGCCGTTGGAAACCAGTTCGAACCGGTCGGCATGCTCCTTCTGGTAGGCCTTGGCGCCGTCCTCCATGGTCAGGAAGAACTCGTTCGCCAGCGACTTCATCACCAGCGCGATCCTGGGCTTCTCGGGAGTTTCCGCGTGGACGGCGGACAGGGGCAGGAACGAGGAACAGGCAGTCAGCACAACGGCAGCCAACAGGCGCCGGGAAGCGACCCGCTTCATGGTGTATCCTCCAGCTTTTCTTATCGTTGTATTGAGGCTTTTCCAGGAGATTATCCAGACGCAAACGTTTGCGTTAGGTGAATATGCGTCGATCTGACAGATTCTGTCAATCGCCACGAGCAACTGTCGCGAACCGGTCGGGATCGGTTGGATTCTAGTTCGCTACGGCTGGGAAACGCAGGATATTTTGCCTGGCCGGCAGATCTCCCGCCGCCCACTCAGCGCAACCGGTGCTTGTGCAACAGGCGGTAGAAGGTCGGCCGCGACACCCCGAGCATCCGCGCGGCCACGCTGAGGTTGTCGCCGTAACGGGCCAGCGCATCACACATCGCCTGGCGCTCGGCGCAGAGCTTGTAGACCTCCAGGCTGGACAACGGCGGGCCGTCGCCGCGCGCGCATTCCAGGCCGAGGTCCTGGGCCTCGATCTGCTTTCCCTCTGCCAGGACCAACCCGCGACGTACCCGGTTGGCCAGTTCGCGGACATTGCCCGGCCAGGCGTGCATCGCCATCGCCGCCAGCGCGTCCTCGCTGAAGCGGCGCGGGCGGCGGCCGGTCTCCAGGCTGTAGAGCCGGGAGAAATGCTGGGCCAGCAGCGGCAGGTCCTCGCTCCGTTCGCGCAACGGCGCGGTGCCGACCTGCAGGACGTTGAGCCGGTAGTAGAGGTCCTCGCGGAACGTCCCGGCATCGATCGCCGCCTCCAGGTCGACATGGGTCGCCGCCAGCACCCGCACGTCCACCTCGACCGGCCGGCTACCGCCGACCCGCTCGATCTGCTGTTCCTGGAGAAAGCGCAACAGGTTGGCCTGCAACTCCAGCGGCAGGTCGCCGATCTCGTCGAGGAACAGAGTGCCGCCGTCGGCCGCCTCAATCCGTCCGACCTTGCGCTGGTGCGCGCCGGTGAAGGCGCCCTTCTCGTGGCCGAACAGCTCGGACTGGATCAGGTGCTCGGGAATCGCCCCGCAGTTGATCGCGACGAACGGCTTGTCCGCGCGCCGCGACTGCCGGTGCAGGGTACGCGCGACCAGTTCCTTGCCGGTGCCGCTCTCGCCACGGATCAGTACCGGCGAGTCGGTCGGCGCCAGCTTCGCCAGCAGCCGGCGCAGGTCGCGTACGGCCAGGCTCTCGCCGAGCAGTTCGTGCTCGCCCTCGGCATCGCCGGGCACCGTGCCGCGCCCGCGCAGGCGGGCCATGCCAAAGGCGCGGCCGAGGGTCACCTGCACCCGCGCCATGTCGAACGGCAAGGTATGGAAGTCGAAGAACCATTCGCAGACGAAATCGCCGACGCCATTCAGCGGCAAGGTGTCCGGGCTGAGCACGGCGATCCACTCGGTGCCGCTGCGGCTGATCAGGTCCTTCACCGTCTCCGGCCGCTCCAGGTGGAACGGCCGCAGGCGCAGCAGGCCGACGTCGCAAGCGCGTTCGCGCGCCGTTTCCAGCGCGCAGCTGTCCACTGCCCAACCCGCCTCGCGAAGGCCCGGCAACAGGCGCCGGCAATCGTCGCACGGGTCCACCACCAGCAGACGGCGGAGGTTCGATGCATCTAACATGTGTGCTCCTTTGCGGCGCCAATTCTTTGAGCCGTCATAAAAACGGCATGTTGGCGCTCTGAAAGGAAAATCTAGCAATTTTTTGACGCGCGAAAGTGAATCTTTGTTTATATCGCCAATGCCGAAATCGTCTTATCAGTCGTAGCCGCGACGCTTGACTTCCAGGCGCCGGACGAACTCCTCCAGGACCAGCTTGTAGAGGTCGTCGCCGAGGTAGACATCCTCCACCCCGCAGTCGATGTTCGGGTTGTCGTTCACCTCGATCACCACNTTGTAGAGGTCGTCGCCGAGGTAGACATCCTCCACCCCGCAGTCGATGTTCGGGTTGTCGTTCACCTCGATCACCACCACCTTGTCGCCGGCCTGCTTCAGGTCCACCCCGTAGAGGCCGTCGCCGATCAGGTTGGCGGTCTTCACCGCCAGCTCCACCACCTTGCGCGGCGCCTCGTGCACGGGCATGGTGCGGAAATCGCCGCTGACCTCCTCGGCGTCCGGGCTGTGGTCGTAGATCTGCCAGTGGCCCTTGGACATAAAGTACTGGCAGGCGAAGATCGGCTTGCGGTTGAGCACGCCTATACGCCAGTCGTACTCGGTATAGAAGAACTCCTGGGCAAGGATCAGCACCGAGCGCTCGAACAGCTCGGCGCTGGCCGCCAGCAACTGCTCCTGGTCCTCCACCTTGATCACCCCGCGCGAGAAGCTGCCGTCGGGAATCTTCAGCACCAGCGGGAAGCCCAGGCGCTCGCCGACCTTCTCCAGTTCCTGCGGGTTCTCCTTGTAGAGAATCTCCGTGGCCGGCATGCCCAGCTTGTGGCTGCGCAGCAGGTCGGCCAGGTACACCTTGTTGGTGCAGCGCAGGATCGACACCGGGTCGTCCATCACCACCAACCCTTCGCTCTCGGCCTTCTTGGCGAAACGGTAGGTGTGGTCGGCGACATTGGTGGTCTCGCGGATGAACAGCGCGTCGTACTCGGCGATCCGCGAATAGTCCTTGCGCTCGATCAGGTCGACGTCGATGCCGAGGCTGCGGCCGACCCGCACGAAGTTCTTCAGCGCTTTGGCATCGGACGGCGGGAACGCCTCGCCGGGGTCGTGGAGGATCGCCAGGTCGTAGCGGAACGGCTTGCGCGAACGCGGCTTGCGCCAGATCTGCCGGCTGAAGTTGTCCAGGGCGTTGGCGAAGAGGTCCTCCTGATCCTCGCGCAGCTTGTGGATGGCGCCGGGCTTGATGCCCTCGATGTGCCAGGTGCGGTTGCGCTTGAACTCCACCAGCAGCAACGGGCAGGGAAACGCCTCGAACAACTGTCGCGCCAGGTCCTGCAACGGCTCGATGTCGGTACGGCCGAAATACAGGGTCAGGGTGAAACCATCGGTGCTGCCGTAGGGGTGCGCGGCCAGGGCCTTGTCCAGGGTGCGATCCAGATCTTCCAGGACCAGGCTGTACAGCGACTTCCTGGCCAGCTCGCTGATCGTCCGCACCGAGGGGATCACCTTGTGCCCGCGCGCCTCGGCGAGCAGCGAGCAGTAGTAGCCATGGCGCAGGTACTTGTAGTGCCGGCACAGGTTGATCACCTGGACCCGCTTGCCAGTGTCGTCGTCGATGGGCAGTTCCAGGTATTCCTGGGCGGTGACCACATCCTCGCTGGGGTAATAGGACGTCCAGTCTTCCTTGCGTTCCACGATGATGAACAGCTTGCTCACGACACCTCCCGGGGGGACAGCGAAACCACGGCGCATTCGGAACCGGCTTGCCGGCGCACGCATCCCGGCCAATACTCGGCGGGAATCCCTTGCGAAACCGCTCTATGGCGCCTGCCAGCAAACCGAAGCGTACAGCACCCATTACAGCACGCCCGCGCGGAAGTTCCCGCCCGCGGCCGTGGAGACCGCTATGAACCTGACCCTCCGCCCGGCCGGCGCGGACGACCTGTCCGCCCTGGTCGAGCTGGAAAACCGCTGCTTCGACTACGATCGCCTGTCCCGCCGCAACTTCCAGTGGATGCTCACCCGCGCCCACGCCAGCCTGACGGTAGCCGAGGGCGACGGCGGCGTGCTCGGCTACGCCCTGGTGCTGTTCCACGAAGGCACCTCGCTGGCCCGCCTCTACTCCATCGCCATCGACCCGCGCGCCCGCGGCATCGGCCTCGGCCAGAAGCTGCTGGAAGCCGCCGAGCAGGCCGCGCGGGACAACGACCGCGCCTACATGCGCCTGGAAGTGCGCCCGGACAACCGTGGCGCCATCGCCCTCTACGAGCGCAACGGCTACCGTCCCTTCGCCACCGTGCGCGACTACTACGAGGACCACAGCGAAGCGCTGCGCTTCGAGAAACGCATCCGCAACCCCGGCCACGACCAGCGCCGCCACGTGCCCTTCTACCGGCAGACCACCGATTTCACCTGCGGCCCGGCCTGCCTGCTGATGGCCATGGGCGCGCTGCAACCGGAACGCCAGTTGACCCGCCGCGAGGAACTGCGCCTGTGGCGCGAGGCGACCACCATCTACATGACCGCCGGGCACGGCGGCTGTAGCCCCCAGGGCCTGGCGCTGGCCGCCTGGCGGCGCGGCTTCCGGGTCAAGCTGGTGCTGTCCGCCAGCGGCCCGCTGTTCCTCGACGGCGTACGCAACGAAGACAAGAAGGCGGTGATGCGCCTGGTCCACGAGGACTTCTGCGAGGAACTGGACGCCTCGGGCGTCGAGCAGAAGCGCTCGGCCAGGCTCGACATCCCGCGCCAGTTGGCCCGGGGCGGCCAGCCGCTGGTGCTGATCAGCAGCTACCGCCTGACCCGCTCCAAGGCCCCGCACTGGGTGCTGGTCACCCACTACGACGAGGACTTCGTCTACCTCCACGATCCCGACGTCGACCACAGCCAGCACCGCCAGCCGCTGGACTGCCAGCACATCCCGGTAAGCCACGCCGAGTTCGACAAGATGAGCCGCTTCGGCCGCAGCAAGCTGCGCGCGGCGGTGATCCTGTTCAACCCGGAATGATCCGCATCGCCCCGCCCTGCGGCGGGGAGATGTTCTCGCCTATCAATCAATTCCATCGATAGTGGCTAGTGAGACTATCCATTTTTCATTCGCCAACGCCGATGTTTACATAGTCGCCAGATCCCCGAATAACCAGAACGGAACTGGAGACGACACCATGAGCTACTCCGCCAAATCCTTCTCGGCCCTGATCAATGCCATGCGCGCCGACGGCATCACCCGCCTGGAACAACTGGCCCGCCAGCCCTTCCGCAACGCCCAGGGCTTCTGGAGCGCGGAGGCGAAGAAATGAAAGCCCTGCTCGACCGCCGTACCGATCCCACCTGGATGCTCTACGCCGCAATCATCGCCTGGCTGGCCTTCTCCGGTCTCTGACCGGCAGGCCACCGGCGCCTCGCCCTGCCGTTCCACGACGCTCCGGCGTCCACCTTTCTCCGGTGAAATACCGAGCTTTCGTCGCCAACATCGCCAGGCGAGGCCTGCGCAAACGTTTCACCCGTTCGCTGTCAAGAAAACCTTGTCAAAAAAGCTGATAGCAGCTTGCCAATATGCCAACGCCTTGGCATAACGGTGCCCAAAAAAGGCCTACAAGGACGTTCCTGATGCGCACCGTGAAAAAGGCTCTGCTGGTTGTCGGCGTGATCGTGCTGGCGGTCGTCGGGGTGGTGGTCTACTACGTCGCCAATCCCAACCTGCCCCACTACCAGGCGCCGAGCGAGGTACGCTACCTGCCGCAATGGAAGGACGAGGCCCGCCAGCGCTTCTACTACACGCCCCAGGGCACCCTGGTGAAGGGCCTGCACTACGACTGGTTCACCGCCCTCGAACTGCCCTTCTCCGAAGAACCCTTCGCCGCCCCCGAATACCTCGCCCGCTTCGGCTTCCTCGTCGATCCGCAGCAGAAGGCCAGCGACCTCAACCCCGGCAACCTGCCGGTGGGCTTCAGCCAGCACCGCGACGAGAAGACCGGCACCCGCTACCTGGACATCACCTGCGCCGCCTGCCACACCGGCGAACTGCGCTACCAGGGCAAGTCGCTGCGCATCGACGGCGGTGCCGCCATGCATTCCATCGCCGCCACCGTGCCGACCCTGCGCGGCGGCGCCTTCGGCCAGGCGCTCGGCGCGAGCATGGCCGCCACCTACTACAACCCGTTCAAGTTCAACCGCTTCGCCAGGAAAGTCCTCGGCGAACGCTACGAACAGGACAAGTCGCAACTGCGCGCCGACTTCAAGGCCGTCCTCGACACCCTCCTGCGCACCGCCTGGAACGACACCCGCCGCCACCTCTACCCCACCGAGGAAGGCCCCGGCCGCACCGACGCCTTCGGGCGCATCGCCAACAGCGTCTTCGGCGATGCCATCGACCCGAGCAACTACCGCGTCGCCAACGCCCCGGTGAGCTATCCGCAGGTCTGGGACATCTGGAAATTCGACTGGGTGCAATGGAACGGCTCGGCCATGCAGCCGATGGCGCGCAATATCGGCGAGGCCCTCGGCGTCGGCGCGCGCCTGCAGATCTTCGACGAGCACGGCCAGCCGCTGCGGGGCGAGCAGCGCTACGCCTCCAGCGTACGCCTGCACGACCTGCACGCCCTGGAAGAAACCCTGCAACAACTGAAACCGCCGACCTGGCCGGAAGACCTCTTCGGCCGCATCGACCTGCAACGCGCCTCCCAGGGCCGCGCCCTGTTCGAAGCCAACTGCGCCTTCTGCCATGCACCCAAGGTGCAACCGGCGGAATACGCCGCCCCCGGACGCAATCCCGAGTGGCGCATGCACATGGTGCCGACCGAGGTGATCGGCACCGATCCGACCACCGCCGACAACATCGCCGACCACCGCTACGACCTGCGCAAGCTCGGCTGGAGCGTCGACGAACTGGCGCGGATGAACGTCCAGCTGATCGGCGCCGATCCGCAGCAACTCGACCTCTCGCAACTGTCCTCGGCCAAGGGCCTGGCCTACATCACCGCCTTCGTCGAGCAGCGCGCCTACCGGGACGCCGGCATCCCGCCGGAACAGCAGAAGACCATGAACGGCTTCGACCTGCCGATCGGCGTACAGGAACTGCGCGCCTACAAGGCCCGCCCGCTGGACGGCGTCTGGGCGACCCCGCCGTTCCTGCACAACGGCTCGGTGCCCAACCTGTTCCAGCTGCTCTCCCCGGCCGCCGAACGCTCGCCGCAGTTCTACGTCGGCACCTTCGAATTCGATCCGAAATTCGTTGGATTCCGCACCGAGAAATTCCCCGGCGGCTTCCTCCTCGACACCCGTCTCACCGGCAACCGCAACAGCGGCCACGAATTCCGCGACGGCTGCCGGCAGAACGGCGTGATCGGCCGCGCCCTCAGCCCGGAAGAACGCTGGGCGCTGGTGGAATACCTGAAGGTGCTCGGCAACCCCGAATTCGAGCGCCGCCTGGTCCCGGCCCAGACCCCACCCTGGACGCCCGGCCCGAAATGCCCGGCGCCGGAGCAACGGACCGCGCAACGCTGAACCTGGGAAATGGAGAAGCGCGAGGCATGGCGCCGCCGCCCCTCTCCACCCCGAGCAGCCCCTCTCCCTTCAGGGGGGACGCCTGGCCAGAGGACGGGGAGAAGCAATCGTGGCGCACTCCCCGCCCAAGAAGAATAAAAGCCCACAGCCTACGCACACCACCAAGGACACACACTCCATGCGCGCACTCCTCACCCACGCCTGGCTGTTCCTCGGCAAATGGCTCGGCCGCCTGCTCCTCCTGCTGCTGGCCGTCGGCCTCGGCGGCTGGGCCATCGGCAGCCTCTACTACGCCTGGAAATTCTCCGGCCCGGTGTCCGCGGAAGAGCAGATCGCCCCGGACGAAGCCCGCATCACCCAGGCGATCATCCAGGACGCCATCCGCGTGGTCGAACAGCACCGCGACAACACCCGCGTCCTGCGCGATGCCCACGCCAAGGCCCACGGCTGCGTGAAGGCCGAGTTCAAGGTACGCGCCGACCTCGACCCGACCCTGCGTCGCGGCGTGTTCGCCGAAGCGGGCAAGAGCTGGAACGCCTGGGTGCGCTTCTCCAACGGCAACGCCTACCCGCAGTTCGACAGCAAGAACGACGCGCGCGGCATGGCCATAAAACTGCTCGACGTGCCCGGCGAAAAACTCCTGCCCGGCCGCGGCCATGACGGCGAGCAGGACTTCGTCATGTTCAACCAGCCGGTGTTCTTCATCCGCGACATCGCCGAATACCGGCAGAACTTCGCCGCCCAGGCCGACGGCAAGAAAGCCCTGGCCTTCTTCCCCAACTGGAACCCCGCCAGCTGGGAACTACGCCACCTGCTGATCGCCCTGCGCACCCTCGCCCCCGCCCCGGACAGCCCGCTGCACGCCGGCTACAACGGCATCTCGCCGTACAAGCTGGGCGAACACAACATCAAGTTCCGCGTCGTCCCCGCCCCGGAGAAGTGCCCGGCCTACCAGCTACCGAAGCAGAACCAGGACCTGCCCAACTTCCTCCGCGCCGCCCTGTACCAGCAACTCTCCATCGACCGCACCCCCGCCTGCTACGCCTTCCAGGTGCAGCGCCAGGACCCGGGCAAGTACATGCCCATCGAAGACACCAGCGTCGAATGGAAGGAATCGGACGCGCCCTTCGCTACCATAGCTGACATCATTGTGCCAGCTCAGGATTTTGATAGCCGGGAACAGAACCTGTTCTGTGACAACCTCTCGTTCAACCCCTGGCACGCGCTGCCGGAGCATCGGCCGATCGGCGGGATCAACCGGTTGCGGAAGGCGGTTTACGAGGCGGTCAGTGGGTATAGGTTGGGGAGGAATGGGTGAGGGGTTGGGTGGAAGGTAGCTGCGTATGGCGTCTCTCATGGGTGTCTATCATGGGTATTGATTTCGTCAATCTGGACTGGCAGAAAACGGCCAGTAGCTGTCGCTCGCCTATGGTTGCTCCAGATCTGAAGCCGTCATTAAGGGTTTAAAGCGGGGGCAACTCTCGCCGGGATTATCTCTGGACATCAGCGCTCCGCCCGAACAGTACAGGCCAGCGCTGTGAAGTTCGAAGCTGCTGCTGAAGAGGAGGCCTGAAGATTAGCCCGGGGCGAGACACCTGTTTACTGGCCATCTAAAAGACTGCAACAACCTGTTGGAAAGCTTGGATGCGCACAGCCCGAACTGCAACTAGAACCGGCAAGCACCTAAACGCACGTAGCGAACGAAACAAACCTTATGAAAAATGGCACTCTGCCATGTGATTTCGTCTAGTATTGGTAAGTGCGTAACAGAGAGGGCGAGACCTCGCTGTCGTTCTTCCCGTACGCGCATTTCGTTGCAATGTAGTGCTGGAGTTTTCTGATGGCTTTCGATGCGTCTCCTTCTTGGAGCGGCTTCAATTACCAAGGTAAGGTCGCTCTCTACTACGCCCTAAGGCTGATAAACGCAAAGCCTGTAGGCGCAGATCTGTCGAGTTACAGCTTGATGCTTGAGTCCACTGAGGACTTCGAGATCCAGCACGATGGAGATCCCGTCTCTTTCCATCAAGTCAAAGCATATAACTCTAGCACTTACAGTGACTACTCCGATGCTCTGTTCGGGATTATCCTGGAACTATGCAAGCAACCAGGCGTTACCGGGCTAATCCACACTTGGAAGTTAATAAACCCCAAGCCTGGCTTTCAGAACCTGACAACATCGATAAGAGATGACCTGAACACCATTCTCGCTCAGTACCAAAATACAAATCCCAAGATTGGGAGTACGGTGCTCGAAAAGGCCGTTTCCAATGAAACAAGTATTCCTAAGCAAGCAGCCAGATTAAGGGCCGCCTTCAAGGGTAAGACCGCAGATCAGTTATACGCGCATTTAGACTCGATCCTGAATGGCAAAAATAACGCTCTAGCCAGACTTGATTCTTATCAATATGACGATGGCAACAGGTTCTGCAGCCTAGACAACATCAACACCAAGATAAAGTCGGAAATCTCTAACGCACTGACTATCAGAGAGACCATTGTCACATCTGAGCATCTGGAAAAAATCTTCCACTGTTTCCTAGGGATGATCGACCAATACATCATCCATCGGCACAAGACCAAACAGCAAGGCACGAAAATCCCAATAACCTTTGAGGAGATAGTTCGAGCCCTTGACGTCGACCATGAAGATATTGGCAAAGAATACCTAGCCTGTAAATTTAAAGAAAAATTTGCCTATTTGATCGATGAATACATGGGCGACCAAGACGACTATGCAGATCCAGGCCAAGGCGAACAGTGCAATCTAAAAGAAGCAAAAAAACTTCTACTAGGCTTAAGCGCCACGGATCTATGGTCGCACTATCGAGGCTTCTCGCCTCAAATTTATCTTGATCATACTAACAACACGGAAAATGCCTTTGCAACAAACCTAGAAGGCATTCGACATGTGCTTATAAAAGCTCTACACGCCATCAACTTTCAGCGCGCCTCGCATAACGAGGTCAAGTATAAGTTTACGTATCGCACAACAACGCCGCCGCATCAGCATTACCTACCAACCACCATTACAAATGCAGCACGGGTTAGCCAGACAAAAAGAAAAATCATAGACAATCCGAGCATGAGCGAGATACTATTCGAAGTTGAAAATCTTATATACGGCGGTTTGGAATCTCACTCATTCTCGCCCACATTGATGGTGCATACAGAGGCTCCGAAACCAGAAAACGCAGACCCCCGCTCTAAAAGAGACGAAGTCTTGAATTTTATAACCCTAGTCCCTATAGCGACTGCGAAGGATGAATTGGCATAATGATAAGTATCATCAATAACATCTTATCCAGCAATGGTTATAAACAGGTCGACATGGAGACTTCTCTCGATAATGACTCCATCTACCTTTTCTGCCCATCCGAGAGAAGCAAGCGGGAAGAGTACTTCGTCACTATGCAGCTCCAAACGCAATCCGACGCAGCGGCACAGAAGATACTAGAAGAGAAAGCGCAAGAGCTATTCGAGGCAATCAGCAACTCGGGAAAAGTAGACCGGCCCTTCGAGAAGAACTGCACCATGCTTATCTGCCACGAAGAGGAAGGGATCAGCAGGCAAACAATACTTGCCCTCGAAGAAGATCAGTATAATTTTAAGAAGAACGTTATCACCTACACCCCAGGGGACCTCGCAACTCTAAAAGCCCACCTCTCAGAGGGCGGGATAAAGAAAATAACCAATGACGCCATAAATGAGATAATCAATTCAGAAGGCGGAAGAAACTTTCTGGCATTTAAGGGCAATCACCCGAACAGTAAAGGCTACTATTCGCTCACACTAAAGACTGCACTCAAGTTGCCATTTATTACTTACAGCCCGCAGGAACAGCAACTCACCAACTTGAGTAGCGAGATCGAGAACTCTCTCAGCCCACATCAATCTTCGATCTACAGTCAATTGATGGAATCTGAGGCAGAATGGACTGATGATAATATCCATCATCAAGTCGCGAAAATTTGGGGAGGCTTGGCATGATCCACCTCAACAAAATCACACTCAAGAACTTCAAAATATTTGGTGGCGAGCCATACACCATCAGCTTTGAGGACAGCAATCTCGTTCTGCTTGATGGGCCAAATGGATATGGAAAGACATCAGTCTTCGATGCTATTGAGCTAGGCCTTACAGGAAATATCACTCGTCTTATTTCTCTTGAGAACCGTCAAAACCCAGCCGACATAGTTGTTGCGCATAACGGCGCAGAAAACGTTGAGATCATTCTGGAATTCAAAAATAAAGACTCTAAGCTAAAAATATTTCAAAGAAAACTAAAGACTCAAATTCCCAATATATCCAAGAGAATCTCTAGATTCGCAGAGCTTTGGGAGCTCAACGAAATCATAGATGGGAAATCCTTCCCAACGCACCAGAATGCACTGGAGCAATACTTTGATAGCCAGAACTTCCCGCGAGACTTCTTGCTATTTCATTACGTGCAGCAAGAAGAAACCGCTAGGTTCCTGAAGACGAACAACGAAACCCAAAGGGCTGAAGAGCTTGCACAACTGTTTGGCAATACGCGGGAAGCAGATGAGCGACTTAGTAAGCTAGCAGATATTTCTCGCAAGGTTGCAGCTTCCAAAAGAAGCGTCACGTCGCGGATCGAGAGCATTAAATATCTGTATAAAATCGATGATAATACCAGCATCGCAGCCGGAGACATCGAGCCACACGTTTATGCTTTCCCATGGCTAGCCAAGGCCAATAAGAGTCCCTTCTGGGACGCAATTACGATTTCGGAGTTAAATCAGGAGAAACTTAACAGCTCCTTGGTAGAGATCAACTACACTAAGAGTCTTCTTGCGCATCAGCACTTTTTCGTAAGAAGCCGCCGATTTGAAAATGCCGCTCTCCAGCGAGAGGTGCTTGAACTCTATATTGGTTACTATAATTCGATAAATGATCATGATCTGCACATCACTAGGAGCAGCACGTATCAATTAATCCGGCAGTCCTATACGACTCTTAAAAGTGGTGACTCGAAACTAATTCGCACCATTAATAGGGGTTTGGGGAGCAATGGAACCAAAAACCAACGTAAGCCCTACCAACGCTTTTCGGTGTCTTCTTCCCAGGCGCCCATCTCGACAAAACAGTTGCGCATGTCGGCCTCCTGGCTGATCTCGGTCAGCAGGTCATGCACGCTCTTGTCCAGCTCATCGTCGCTCCGATACGGAATGGTCAACTCATAGTGGCCGGCATCCAGCCGCTTCATGCCATAGGGCTCCAGGCAGTAGCGCTCAATGTTCTCCGTGGCCCGCTTCCGGCCGCGCACGAACTTGCTGTTATTCACCACCGCGAGGCGCAGGGTGACGGTGGCCACCCGCTCGACAGCGGGCGGCTCTGCCGGCGATGACGACGAGGCCGTGATCTGCTGATCGCGTGACCGGGCGCTCTTCTGGTATGCGCCGATCTCGACACCCCGGTGGCGCAGGTAGCTGTACAGTGTGCTCTTGGAGATGTGTAGCTTCTCGCCGATGGCGCTGACGCTCAGGCGACCCTCGCGGTACAGCGTTTGCGCCGCCATGGCGGTGGCCTCGGCCTTGGCGGGCAGACCCTTGGGACGGCCACCGATCCGGCCCCGCGACCGTGCGGCCGACAGGCCCGCCTGAGTCCGCTCGCGGATCAGCTCGCGCTCGAACTCGGCCAGCGAGGCGAACAGGTTGAACACCAGGCGGCCTTGGGCATGGGTGGTGTCGATGGGGTCATTCAGGCTCTGCAAGCCGACCTTACGCTCTGCCAGCTCGCCGACCAGCTCGACCAGGTGCTTGAGCGAGCGCCCGAGGCGATCCAGTTTCCAGATCACCACGGCATCACCCGGACGCACGTTGGCCAGCAGTTTGTCCAGTTCCGGACGGGCGCTTTTCGCGCCGCTGGCGATGTCTTGGTAGATGCGTTCGCACCCGGCCTGTTTCAGGGCATCGACTTGTAGGTCGGCTTTCTGATCCCGAGTGCTCACTCGCGCATAACCGATCTTCATCAAAAGTACCGTTTACTCGACTACGTTAGTAATAGTTGAACTTTGATAAAGCGTACCAGTTATTTGAACCGTAGCGTGGGGAGCTTAACGAACCGAGCCATTCCTCGATAGAGTTCGGCAAAACCTTGGTTTTCCCGAACTAACCAGACGCCACAAGGGTTTGCGGGCAGGCGCTGGGCTTAAGTGCACTTTCTGTTCCGTTGCTCCCCAAACCCCGATATCACCCAGGTCGACAAACTGCTGCACGGTAACGAGAACGTCGTCTGCGCCGATGCCGGCTACACCGGCGTCGAAAAGCGCCCCGAACATGCGGGCCGCGAAGTGATCTGGCAGGTCGCAGCACGCCGCAGCACCTACAAGAAGCTCGATAAACGCAGCGCCCTGTACAAAGCCAAGCGCAAGATCGAGAAGGCCAAGGCACAAGTGCGAGCGAAGGTCGAGCACCCGTTTCGAGTGATCAAGCGCCAGTTCGGTTACGTGAAGGTGCGCTTCCGTGGCCTGGCCAAGAACACCGCTCAGCTGGTGACGCTGTTCGCGCTGTCGAACCTATGGATGGCGCGCCGACATTTGCTGACTACCGCAGGAAAGGTGCACCTGTAATGCGGAAAATGGCTGCTGCGAGGTGCTCGCGGCGGCCAAAAACGGAGAACTGAGCGGGTTACCTGGTCGATTTTGATCGACGGCCCGCTTTCAAAAGCAGCAAGGGCTGAAGTCGACCGGAAATACAGGGTTACTTCAGACCTTCCCTTATTGAGATAGGACGGCCGTTTATTATTCAGCTGTGGTCACTGGCCGTTTCCTATCATTGCTGCCGAAAACTAACCGGAGCATGAGTAACTCATTACGATTCTGAAAGGTTGCCCGGCCTATGCCGGGCAACGCAACAACTCAGCTTTCGTCCAACCCCCATATCCAGTGGGCATCGATCAACAGCGACAGATGGGTGCGCAGCGTATCCGCGTGGGCCTGCAGGGCGCTGGTAGACGATGCGACGGCTTGCCGGCGAGCCAGCAACAACGACTGCAGATCCACCTCGCCCAGTTCGTAGGCACGCTGCATCTGTGCTTCGTTCTGGGTCATGGCAGCGGCGCCATCCTTCGCGATCAGGTAGCTCTCGTAAGCACCTGAAGCCAGTTCGACGTC
Organism: Pseudomonas sp. CP-1; assembly: GCF_021213715.1. Lineage (NCBI taxonomy): Bacteria > Pseudomonadati > Pseudomonadota > Gammaproteobacteria > Pseudomonadales > Pseudomonadaceae > Pseudomonas > Pseudomonas sp. CP-1. Next base: position 60,259 of record NZ_JAJQKY010000021.1, on the reverse strand, counting down.
ACGGGCAATCCCGGCTTCCAGCTCGCGTTTGGCCAGGTCGACATCCTCGCGAGCCGCATTCTCCTGGGCCAGCGCCTGGCTGTAGCGAGCACTGCGCGACCCGCTGGGGATCGGCATGCTGAAGCTGACACCGTAGATGCGCTCACGGTTGCCCTGCTCGGAGGCGGTGAATACCCCCAACGTAGGATCCGGCACCCTGTCAGCCTTCGCCCGGGCCGATTGCCCCTGATTTCTCAGCAGAGAGGCTTCGACCCGACGCAGCACATCGCTTTCGGCCAGGATCCGCTCGCGCCAGGTGTCGTACTGACCGAGTTCGGCCGAAGGAATGGGCAGATCAACCACTTTGCGCTCGATGCCAGGGAAGCGCCGCGACAGTGTTGCCCAGCTCGCAGCGGCTTTTATCTTGGCTTCGTTGCCTTGTCGCAGTTGCTCGGCCACTTCCGCCTTGACCAGGCTTACATCCAGCTTAGAGGCGTCACCCGCACGGTTGCGTTTTTCCGCCGCCGCCAGGCTTTCCTTGGCTGAGGCCAGGCCTTTATTGGCGATGGTGAGCGCGTGCTCCGACACCAGCCAATCCAGCCACAGGGTCATCAGTTCCCGCGCGGCTTCATGACGGACTTCGCCATAGGTGGCATCTGCCAATCGCAGCGTTGCCGAACTGATGTCCTGGTCGGCACTGGCCTTGCCAGGCAGGCGCACCGTGCGCTCGATACCCACGTTCCATTCGTTGTAGTTGGGGCCAGCGTCGGTACGCCGTTGCTGGCCGATTGCCGTGGCCGTCCATTCATAAGGCGAACGCCGGATGATGCCAGCCTCCAGCATGGCGGCATCCATGCTGGAGCGTGCCGAGGCCACGCGGGGATCGGCGTTGAGCAGCGACACCACCAGCGGCTTGGGCAGAATGTTTGCCGGAGCGGCAGGTTGCGCCACGGCCGTGCCACACACACTGATCAGCAGAGCCAGGGGAACAAGGCGCTTCATCACACGAACTCCCCAAAGTTACTGACCTGGACCGTCCAATAGCGCAGCCCGGTATTTGGAAACTCCTCCTTGAGGGATTGCAGCACCTCCGTGAGTTGCTGCCGTTCCACCACGAGTTGGATCTGCACAGCCTTGGCCCGCCCCATGACACGCTCCATCGGATTGAGTGCCGCGGTGGACAGCCCGTGCGCCGCAACCGGTGTGCTGGTGAAGATCTGGTTCCCCGTCACGACCAGGAGGTGGTCGATGAGCTTCTCCTCCAAGCTTGGGGTGCAGAGCAGCGTCAACCAGGTATCAGGCATCTTTGGCCTCCTTTTTCGCGTGGGCGAATCGCAGATAGAGAATCGGGAGCAACATGAGGGTGAGCGCGGTGACGGTGATCAAACCGCCGATCACCACGATGGCCAACGGCCGCTGGATCTCGGAGCCGGGCCCGGTAGCGAACAACAGTGGGACCAGACCGAAGGCGGTGATCGAGGCGGTCATCAGTACCGGGCGTAACCGGCGACGGGCACCCTGGAGCACCACTTCCCGCAGTGGCAGGCCTTCGCCATGCAACTGGTTGAAGTAACTGACCAGCACGATGCCGTTGAGCACCGCGATACCCAACAAAGCGATGAACCCCACCGACGCTGGCACCGAGAGGTACTCGCCAGTGACCCACAGCGCGACGATGCCGCCCACCAGGGCGAAGGGGATGTTGCTGAGGATAAGCAACGCCTGGCGCACGGAGCCGAAGGTCGAGAACAGCAGGACGAAGATCAGACCAAGCGCCACGGGAACGACGATGGACAGCCGGGCAGCCGCACGCTGCTGGTTCTCGAACTGGCCGCCCCAGCTGATGCGATAGCCGTTGGGCAGTTCCACCTGCTGAGCCACCAGCGCCTTGGCCTCCTCGACGAAGCCGACCAGGTCACGACCGCTGACGTTGGCGATCACCACGCTGTAGCGGCTGCCCATTTCCCGGTCGATCTTCACCGGGCCATCGGCACGCTCCAGTCTCGCCACGCTGCTCAGCGGAATGGTCTGGCCATCCGGCGTGGTGATCCGCACCGCGTTGAAGTCCGCCGGCGACGTGCGCACCGACTCGTCCGAGCGAATGAGGATCGGCGTGCGCTGGTTGCCTTCGATCACCAGGCCGGCCTGCTGGCCTTCGATCTGCACGCGCAGTGCATCCTGGATGGCCTCGACGCTCAGGCCGAAACGGCCAGCCTGCAGCCGGTCGATCTCCACGCGCAGATACTGCACACCGTCGTTCTGCACGGTGTAGACGTCCTGGTTGCCCTGCACAGTCTTGAGCAGCGACTCGATCTTGCCGCCCAGTTGGCTCAGGGTGCCCAGGTCAGGGCCATAGATCTTCACGGCGAGGTCGCCGCGCACACCGATGATCATCTCGGAGACGCGCATCTCGATGGGCTGGGTAAAGCTGTAGCCGATACCCGGCATTGGATCGAGCACCTTGCGGACCTCGTCCATCAGCTCTTCCTTGGTGTCCATCCGCCATTCGCTCATGGGCTTGAGCAGCAGGTAGGTATCGGTCTGGTTCAGGCCCATGGGATCAAGACCGATCTCGTCGGAACCGGCCCGCGCCACGATGCCCCGGATCTCCGGGACCGCTGCCATCAGCGCGGTCTGGATCTTCTTGTCCAGCTCGGCCGTCTGTTCGAGGCTGACCGATGGCAGTTTCTCGATACCCACGATCAGGTCGCCTTCATCCATGGTCGGCATGAAGGTCTTGCCCACCTGGGTGTAGACCAGGCCAGCGACGACCAACATGGCGCCAGCGATGATCGCGATCAGTTTCTGCCGGCCAAGCCCCCACTCCAGCACCGGGCCATAGATGCCCAGCAGCTTGCGGGCAAGCCAGGGGTCTTCGTGCTTGACCTCGCGCAGCAGGTAGGAGGACAGCACGGGGATCACGGTCAGCGACAGCAGCAACGATCCCGCCAGAGCGAAGACGATGGTCAGCGCCACCGGGACGAAGAACTTGCCTTCGAGGTCCTGCAGGGTGAGCAGCGGCAGGAACACCGTGATGATGATCAGGATGCCGGACGTCACCGGTACCGCGACCTCGCGCACCGCCCGGTAGATGATGTGCAGACGCGGCAGCTTGCCACCGGAAGGATCGGTGGCCAGACGCTGGACGATGTTCTCGACCACCACCACCGCGGCATCCACCAACATGCCGATGGCAATGGCCAGCCCTCCCAGACTCATCAGGTTGGCGGACATGCCGACGAAGCGCATCAGGATGAAGGTGATCAACGCCGCCAGCGGAAGTACCAGGGCAACCGTCAGCGCTGCGCGAACGTTGCCGAGGAACAGGGCCAGCAACACGATGACCAACACGGTGGCCTCGATCAGCGCCTTGGACACAGCCCCTACCGCTTTATCGACCAGCGACGAGCGATCGTAGAAGCTGGTGATGGTGATGCCTTTCGGTAGTGTGGCCTCCAGTTCCTTGAGCTTCAGTTGCACACCGGCGACCACTTGGCGGGCGTTGGCGCCAGCCAGGCCGAGCACCAGGCCTTGCACAGCCTCGCCCTTGCCATCCTGGGTCACCACGCCGTAGCGGGTCAGGGTGCCAAGGCGAACCTCGGCCAGGTCGCCAACCCGCACCGGGCTGGAGCTGTTGGAATTGACCACAACGGCCCGCAGGTCATCCAGGGTGCGGATGCTGCCCTCGCTGCGTACCAGCAGGACTTCGTCACCTTCACCCAGTCGGCCGGCACCGTCGTTACGGTTGTTGGTGTTGACCGCGTTGGTCAGCTGCTCAAGGCTCACGCCGCTGGCAGCCATGCGGATGGGATCTGGCAGTACCTCGAAGGTCCTGACCTGGCCACCGAGGGAGTTCACATCCGCCACGCCAGGTACGGTACGCAGCGCCGGCCGGATCACCCAGTCGAGCAGGCTGCGACGTTCGACCAGAGACAAGGTTGTACCGTCCACCGTGAACATAAACATCTCGCCCAGCGGTGTGGTGATCGGCGCCATGCCGCCACTGATGCCGTCCGGCAGGCTGTCGCTCAGGTTGCCGAGACGCTCGGAAACCTGTTGCCGCGCCCAGTAGATGTCAGTGCCATCCTGAAAATCGATGGTGACATCGACCAGGCCGTACTTGGTGACCGAGCGCAGGATCTTGGTCTTGGGAATACCGAGCATTTCCACTTCGATCGGCACGGCAATCCGGCTTTCAACTTCTTCCGGGGTCATCCCCGGTGCCTTCATGATCACCTTGACCTGGGTGCTGGCCACATCAGGGAAGGCATCGATGGGCAGCCCACGGTAGGCATACCAGCCCGCGCCGGTCAGCAACAGCGTCGCCAGCACCATGAACAGGCGCTGGGACAAAGAGAATTGGATAAGACGGCTCAGCATCACTCACCGTCCTCTTCAAGCCAGGCGCCTTTCAGCGCAATCACGCCGGCGACGGCAACCTGGTCCTGTTCGCTGATGTTGCCCTGGACACGGACCAGTTGCCCCGCGCTGACTTCGACCTTGACCGGGCGGGCTTCAAAACCGTCGGGCGTGCGGACGAACACCACGGAGTCGGTCTTGTTGCGAGCGACGGCAGACAGAGGGATGTCCCAGGATTTGCCAGCGGCCTGAACCGGGATCTCCACGGTGACGAGCTCGCCGGGACGCAGGGCGCCGTTGGCATTTTCGATTTCGGCGCGCAGCACCACGAACTGGCTGGTAGCCGAGAGGGTCGGGCTCAGGTTGATGACACGCCCATTAATGCCCTTGTCGACCACCGTTACGCCCGCGCCCGGCTGAATGCCAATACTGGCCGCGGCCGGAATCTGCACGTCCAGCCACAGCGCATCGACCTGGGTGATGTTCAGCAGCGACGTGGCACCGTCGACCCGCTGGCCGGGCCGGACCGAGATGTTGCTGACAATGCCGTCCTGAACGGCGCTGAGGGTGATCCTGTCGGAAGGAATCCCGGAGCGGATGACCTGCTCGATCATGGCCGGGGTCATTCCCGCCAGGGCCAGTTCGGCCTTGGTCTGCACCAGAGTCGCTTCCGCTTCCTTCAGCGTTGCCTGGGCTTCCTGCGCCCGACGCTGCGGAATGATGCCCTCATCGAACAGCTTCTGTTCCCGGGTGTAGGCCTGCCGGGCCAGCGTGGCGCGGGCAGATGCCTGCAACAGCTGGAGCTGGAGCTGGCTCATCGCCGGACTGGACAGGCGCACGACCGGCTCGCCTTTGCGAACGGCCTGGTACTCGCCCACCAGCAGTTGCACCACCACACCTTCAAGTGGGGAACTGACGATCTGCTCCGCTTTCGGAGGCACGACAACCTGGCCGGGATATCGCGTGCTGACCGTCTGTTTCATGCTTTGCACAGCAGACGTCTTGATACCCAGCGCTTGAATCTGTTCATTGGCGACAGAGAACTTCTCAGCACTCATGGCAGGCCCTGAAATAATAAAAGCGATGGCGAAAGAGAGCCCCTTTACACTGCGCAGATAATGTTCGTTATTCATCGAAAGTTCCCCGTGAAGCGCCATGACATGGGCATGCTTTAGACCTGTCTTTGAGGATTTTTAAATCGCAAGGCGAGCGCGGTCGCAGGACACACATGAGTAACCCACTCGTCTGCTGCACCCTTTGCATGGAAGGAGATTGTCGTAGACTCCTCTACAGGTTCGATTCTAGAGGGGGTGACTATCAGGAACGTTACCGCTGAATTACAAATTTGAAGGATTCCACCTCCCTCCTGATTTTCGTTTTAAGATTGATTCATCGATGATCACCATGCTGGTTCGGTGCATGAGGCAATGACACTTCAAGAAATAAATGAATATTTTTTTATTTGACACCCGAATACTTTTTTAATTTGAGATAAACAAATAATGCGTGTTCTAGTAGTGGAAGACGAAGCCAAAACTGCCGAATATCTTCAGCAAGGGCTTACCGAAAGTGGCTATATCGTTGACCGGGCAAGTAATGGTGTCGATGCGCTGCACCTGTTCCAGCACAACACCTACGGCCTGGTCATCCTGGATGTGAACCTGCCCAAGGTGGACGGCTGGGACGTGCTCGACACGATCCGCAAGACCAGTCGGGTTCGCATCATCATGCTGACCGGTCGTGGCCGCCTGCACGACAAGCTGAAGGGCCTGGACGGCGGCGCCGACGACTATCTAGTGAAGCCGTTCGAGTTTCCGGAACTGCTTGCCCGCATCCGCTCGCTGCAGCGGCGTGGCGACAAGGTGGTGGACCACCCGACCTTGCGGGTCGCAGACCTTGAGCTGGATCCGGGTCGCCACCGCGCGTTCCGGGGTGACCTGCGCGTCGAGCTGACTACCAAGGAATTCGCCCTGTTGCGCCTGCTCATGAGCCACCCAGGGGAAGCCCTGACCCGCTCGCAGATCATTTCCCTGGTCTGGGACATGAACTTCGACTGCGATACCAACGTGATCGACGTGGCGATCCGGCGCCTGCGCGCCAAGATCGACGATCCGTTCGAGAACAAACTTATCCACACCCTGCGCGGTGTGGGCTATGTGATCGAGGAGCGTTCATGAAGCGCTTCAGCCTGGCCGCCAGGTTGGGACTCAAAGTCGGCTTGATGAGCGTGATACTGCTGGTGCTGCTCTCTATCGTGGGCTACCTGATGCTCGGCCAGGCGCTGGAGCGCACGGCGCAAAGCAGCCTGATCACCAAGATGGGTGGCATGGCCCATAACCTATCGACCGTCGCGGATCTGTCCGAGGTCACCGCAGACTCCCACCAGTTGGTCGACCTTGCGATGGGCCACAACAACCTGTTCGTCAGCATTTTCGATACGGCAAACAGCCGAATCCCCCTGCTGACCATCGGCTCGAAAAAGATAACCACCGAACTCACCAGCTTTCCTGCCAACGATCAAGTGGAGTTCTACGAGTGGAACAACGAACTGGGCATGCCCATGCTCAGCGTTTCCCAGCTCATGCGTCTGGCTGACGGTACCCAGGTCGGTGTGTACATGACCGTGGATGAATCCTCCGATGCCGAATTGCTCCGGGCGATGCTGAGCTGGGCCCTGATGGCGTCACCCTTCATCCTGGCGCTGATCATGGTCGTGGCCTGGTGGACGGTACGCCGGGGCTTGCTGCCGCTTACGCGCTTTCTGAAAGTCGCGTCGAAGATCTCCACCGACAACATGCAGCATCGGCTGCCTACCGACCGCTTGCCGATCGAACTGCTGGAGCTCGCGGACGGCATCAACTTTATGCTGCACCGCCTGGACGGTGGCGTGCAGCAGCTATCGCAGTTCTCGGACGACCTGTCCCACGAGTTGCGTGCTCCGCTCACTAACCTGATGGGCAAAGCACAGGTGGCCCTGTCACGACCACGCAGCTCGGAGGAGTACCGTGAGGTGCTGGAATCCTGCGCCGAGGAGCTGGATCGCATGAAAAGCATGGTGGCCGACATGCTTTTCCTGGCACATGTCAGCCAGCCTGCAGCCTTGGTGCAATTCGAGACGGTGGCACTGGTCGACGAGGTGCAGAGGGTCAGTGACTTGTTCAGCCTGAGTGCCGAAGAGAGCGGCGTTCGGCTCGATGTGTCAGGCAGTGTCGATGTGATCCAAGGCAATCGCCTGATGATTCAACGGGCAGTGTCCAATTTGCTCTCCAACGCCATTCGCTACTGCCCACAAGGGCAGGCTGTAGTGGTGAAGGTTCACCGTGAGCAGGAGCACATCAGGCTCAGCGTAGGCAATCCAGGCCAAGGTATTCCGGAAGAGCACCTGCCTCATCTGTTCGAACGCTTCTATCGGGTCGACAAAGGGCGTGCGCGCAGCGAGGGAGGCACAGGCCTCGGGCTTGCCATCGTGCGATCGATCATGAGCCTGCACCAAGGCGTGGCGAAGGTAGAAATAACGGGCTCGGGCTTTACCTGGTTCCACCTGAGTTTTCCGGTGAACCGTCTCTGAGCCCAAGGCGTCTTTCAACATTGTAATTCGCGCCTCACGTTGTCGTCAGAGACGCTTCTTTAAGCTTCAGGGGTATCGAAAATCTCACGATCCATTGAGATCCAAACCCCTGGAGTTTCTGAAAATGCGACTGACCCAAGCGCTTCTCATCGGTGTACTGGCTGTTGGTGTGACGACACCGGTATTTGCCGAAGATGGCTACGACCGCTCGATCGAATTCAACAAGAAATTCCGCGAGGACCAGAAACGCCTCTGGGGTGAAAAAGACACCGCAGACAAAGCCAAACCGGCAGAGACCAAAGAAAAGGAAAACGCTAAAAGCCCATCCTAGGCTCATGGATGTGCTGTTTCTCTACTTCCTCCTTCCCCCTCGATCTTGAGGCAGGCGCTTGACCGCCTGCCCCGGATCACCCTCAAGCGGCATCCTCCTCAACGCATCGACAGCTGGACCGCCAGCCCCGCCAGTGCACTCATCACCAGCACCTGGATCACACCGCGCTTGAAGTAGAACAGGGCAATAGCGGCGGCCGCGGCGATAAGTGCGGAGGCCCACTCGAATCCTCCCCCAAAGCCGTTGGGCCAGAGCACGTGGTAACCGAAGAACAACGCCAGATTCAGGATCACACCTACCACGGCGGCGGTGATCCCGGTCAGCGGCGCTGTGAACTTCAGTTCGTTGTGCGTCGACTCCACCAGCGGACCGCCGGCAAGGATGAACAGGAACGAGGGCAGGAAGGTGAACCAGGTGACCAGCACAGCCGCCACCGCGCCCGCCAGGAACGGATGGTCGGTGCCGAACATCGGGTGGATGTAGCTGCCAATGAAGCCGACGAAAGTCACCACCATGATCAACGGCCCCGGCGTTGTTTCCCCCAGGGCCAGGCCGTCGATCATCTGCGTGGGCGACAGCCAGCCGTAGTGACCGACCGCACCTTGGTAGACATAGGGCAACACCGCGTAGGCACCGCCGAAGGTGAGCAACGCAGCCTTGGTGAAGAACCACCCCATCTGGGTCAGAGTGCCTTGCCAGCCGAAGATGACGGTCAGCAACCCCATGGGGAGCATCCATAGCGCCGCACCGATCAGGATCAGCTTGAGCAGATAGCTCCAGCGGAAACGGGCATGCGCGGGTGGCGGTGTATCGTCATCGATCAGCGCAGGCCCGTAACTGGCCTTCCCGGAGCCATGCTTGCCAGCGGTCACGAACTTGTCCGGCAGCACTTTTCCGCCGATGTAGCCCAGCACGGCAGCGGCCAGAACGATCAGCGGGAACGGGACGTTCAGGGCAAAAATGGCGACGAAGGATGCTGCGGCGATCGCCCATAGCCAGCCATTCTTCAATGCCCGGGAACCGATGCGGTGCGCCGCATGAACGACGATCGCGGTGACCGCCGGCTTGATGCCATAGAAGATCCCGGCAACCACCGGAACGTTGCCGAACTCGATATAGACCCACGACAGCCCGATCAGGATGAACAGCGACGGCAGCACGAACAGCCCGCCAGCAATCACCCCGCCCCAGGTCCGGTGCATCAACCAACCGATGTAGGTCGCGAGCTGCTGGGCCTCGGGCCCGGGCAGCAACATGCAGTAGTTCAGGGCATGCAGAAAGCGCTTCTCGCTGATCCAGCGGCGACGCTCCACCAACTCCTGGTGGAGGATGGAGATCTGTCCTGCCGGCCCGCCAAAGCTGATGAAGCCGATCTTCAGCCAGAACAGCAACGCTTCGAACAAGCCCACCGGGGTCGCTGGCTTGAGGGGGGCTTCGCCCGTGGCCAGCGTCGTCGTTTCAGCCATGACCGTTTTCCTCGTTGGCAAAGGCCGCCAGCAGCCCGTCGAAGATGCCGTTTGCCGCTGCCATCAGTTGGTTGTCATCGGTAATGCTCTCGCGCAGGCCCGCCAGGACACGCTCGATGCCGGACGCTTCCGCAGGCTGGCTGCCACCGACATCGAGGTAGTGAACCAGCGCGGCGATGCGTGAAAGGCCTGGAGCCTGCAGCACGAAGCTGTCGATCAGGGTTTCGAAGGTGACGCGGTGCCCGACATGGCTGAACGCGGCGCCATCGAAGTCAAAGCCCAGTGCATCGGCGGGGCAGTCGCTCGGGGATTCCAGCCAGAGGATTTCCGCGCCGCTGTCGATGAAGCGCTGGATGAGCCAGGCACAGGCCAGCCGGTCGACCCAGGGACGTCGACGGGTTGCCCAGCGACGCCCCTGGTAATGACTGTGGTCCAGCAGCGTGACGGGATGATCCTGAATGTGCGGTTCATCAGGTGAGAGGGCACGGCTGATTGCCGTCTCCAGCGCTTCCAGCGCGGTCTCCGTCTGCTGCTTCGCAACGCCGGGGAAGAAGTCGATCAGGGCCAACTGGGCGAAGCTCTTGCGCAGTTTTCTGACCTGGCGAGCGACCTGCAGGGCGTTCTCGGGAAGCAGTCCCTCCCTGCACGCGGCGACTTCGTCGCGCAGCTTGCTGTACTCCTCACTCCGGTCGAACAGGCCGGCGAAGCGAGTTTCTTCGTCCGGGAATGCCAGCAGAAACGCAGTGCCGCCGCTGACCGTCACATCGCGCTCCACGGACTCGAACGCCTCGCGGCCCGCGTCCTGCTCAGGCAACAGGTACACACCGTCGCGCAGCACGGCAGCGCCGCAAGCCTTCAACGCCCGCCAGGCACGCATACGTTCGGTCGCGTTGGCCGTGGGGAGTGCCAACACAAGAAGAAGCCAATTTTTCATGTAGAGAATCAAACATAAAATGTATGAATCTCTACTTTAGCTCTGTTCTCAGGAAAATGCACTGCCGGGATGAGGGTTCGATTCACTCACGTTGACCGTATCCCCCCAGGGGGGATACGCTAGAAACATGAATCACCCGCACTACCCGGAGGTAGCGCATGCTATCCGTTCTAAAAAATCGTACTTATCGACACCTCTTTCTGGCCCAGGTGATCGCCCTGGTGGGCACTGGTCTGGCGACGGTTGCCCTCGGGCTTCTGGCATTCGACCTGGCCGGCGCCCAGGCGGGAGCTGTATTGGGTACCGCGCTCGCCATCAAGATGGCGGCTTACATCGGCGTTGCACCGGTTGCCGCCGCGTTCGCCGAGCATCTGCCGCGCAAGGCGATGCTGGTCACCCTCGATCTGGTCAGGGCAGCGGTCGCGCTGATGCTGCCCTTCGTCACCGAGATCTGGCAGGTGTACGTGCTGATTTTCGTGCTGCAGTCGGCCTCTGCGGCGTTTACGCCAACCTTCCAGGCCACCATCCCTGACATCCTGCCGGATGAGCGCGAGTACACCCGGGCGCTTTCCCTTTCGCGCCTGGCCTATGACCTGGAAAGCGTGATCAGTCCGATGCTGGCCGCGCTGTTGCTTACGGTGGTCAGCTTCCACAGCCTGTTCGCGGGCACGGTGGTGGGCTTCCTGGTGTCCGCCGCGATGGTCGGTACCGTGGTGCTGCCCCTGGCGGCACGAGGACCCAAACGCAGCATCTATGAACGCACCACCAAGGGCATGCGGATTTTCCTGCGCACCCCGCGGCTGCGTGGCCTTCTTGCACTGAACCTGACGATCGCAGCCGCCAGCGCCATGGTCATCGTCAACACCGTGGTACTGGTGCAATCCAAGTTCGCGCTGCCCCAGAGCTCTACCGCCATGGCCTTGATGGCCTTCGGCGGTGGCTCGATGGTGGTCGCCCTGATGCTGCCCAAGCTGCTGGAACGACTGGACGATCGCAAGGCGATGCTGGCCGGCGGTGCCGTGCTGGTAGCCGGTTTGATCCTGGGTACCTTCGTCTCCAGTTACCCGGCGCTGATCCTGTTGTGGCTGGTGTTGGGTGCCGGCTACTCCCTGGCACAGACACCGTCCGGACGCATTCTGCGGCGCTCGTCCTCAGCCCAGGATCGACCTGCGCTGTTCGCCGCCCAGTTCGCCCTTTCACACGCCTGCTGGCTGATCACCTACCCGCTCGCGGGATGGTTGGGGGCAAGCGTCAGCCTGACGGCTTCGTTCATCGGACTGAGTCTGGTTGCCGCCGTAGCCTGGCTGGTGAGCAAGCGGATCTGGCGCCCGGAGTATGAGGAAGACGTGGTAGCGCACAATCACGATGACCTGCCGGAAGACCACCCGCACGTGGCCAACGGCAATGCGCATGCGCACTCGTTCGTCATCGATGACGATCACCGGAAATGGCCAAAGCCATAAAGCCCGCGTTGCACGGGTTCTATCGATGATCTTCGCGTAATCCAGAAAGAAACAGGGCCGCTTTAGCGGCCCTGTTTGCATCACTCGTGCGAGTGGCCGTGACCCGCATCGCCAGACTTCGATTCGGTATCAGTACCACCGCAGGCAGCCAACAGGCCGAGGAAGCTCAGCACAACGAGCGATTTGAGGATTTTGGTAGTCATCTTCAGCTATTCCAATTGAGATCAAAAAGTCGGGGCGAACAACAGGTTCGCCCCGGCGGGATTACTTCTTCACGTTCAGGTAGTCGCCAGTCGTGTTCAGCACGATGGTGACATCGGCGTTGGTGCGGTTACGCCAGAACCAGCCATGGGTGCCATCGAACAGCGCGGTCAGGTCGCCCTTGTCGCCTTTCACCTGACGCCCTTTGCTGTAGCTGTGGAAATCGCCTTGGGCGGCGTTGTAGATCTCACCGTGGGTGTCGTGGTTGACCGGGCCGGATGCGGTCCATTCATAGCTCACAGTGCTGCCCTTGAGCATTTCCAGCTTGATCTCCCGACCTTCGCCTGGCGTCAGGGTTACGGTGACCTGATCGGACTTGGCGTTGGCAGCAGGTTTGCTGGATACGGGAGCCGCGGGCTGAGGGGCTGCTGCCACTTGCTGTACGGGTGGCGCTACCGGTGCAGGTGCCGGTGCAGCAGCAACGACAGGAGCTGGGGCCGGAGCAGCTGCCGCTTTCGACGCAGCCTCGTCAGCCAAAGCCTCGGCAGCGAGGGTGATCTTGATCTCGCCCATTTGCGTCAGGCCCATGGCGCGGCCCAGGCCGGTCGGGTCGACCGCGTATTCCGAAGGCATCACCACGGTGACCAGCAGGCCCATGGCGACAGCCAGGGCAATGACGGTGGAACGAACGAGTTGGCGGCTGCTCGGCAATTCGCTTGCCGATGGGAGTGGAGAATTGAACATGATCAGGAGTCCTTAAGCGGTCAGAAACAGGCCGGAGATCTGGTAACCCATCAACAGGAAACCAGCACTCATCATTGCGACGTTGGCGGTATAGGCATGACGCCAGAAGCTTGGGGTCTGCCTCCAGAAGCCCATCAGGATCAGAATGGCGCTCAACGCCATCAGCTGACCGATCTCCACCCCTACGTTGAAGGCGATCAGGTTGGGGATCAGCCCATCGGGAGAGATCTCGTATTCCTGGATCTTGGTTGCCAGGCCGAAGCCGTGCAGCAGGCCGAAAATCAGCGTGGCGGCCTTGGTGTTCGGCTGATAGCCGAACCAGCGCTGGAAGGCGCCCAGGTTATCCAGGGCCTTGTACACCACCGAGAAACCGATGATTGCGTCGATGACGTACGAGCTGATGCTGACTTCCGTCAGCACGCCGATCAGCAGCGTCACCGAATGGCCGACCGCAAACAGCGTGACGTACAGGCCGACATCCTTCAGCCGGTAGAGGAAGAAGATGACGCCGAACAGGAACAGCAGATGGTCGTATCCCGTGACCATGTGCTTGGCGCCCATGTAGATGAAGGGGATCAGCATGACCCCGGTGCTTTCCTGGATGAAGCCCTTGTCACCCTCGGCCACGGCATGGGCCAGAGCTTCTGGCATGCCGATGAACAGCGAGGCGACGAGCAGGAACAGCAGATACAACAGGTGGCGTGAACGCATGGCGAACAGGCCCCCACCCTTTAGGGAGTGCGAATGCATGGATCAATCCTTTCTTGCAGTGATTGTTGGCCGCAGAGCGGCCTTGGTCAGGAAGCAAGCACAGGACGGGGTGGGCGTTCGATACGGAAGATGGGGGGCCAAGGCACGGAATCGCCCAGCATGGCCAGGTGTACCGAGGCTTCGAAATGACTGGAGAAGTGGATTGCAGCTGGTATCTGAGGCGTTTCGTGCTGGTGATCGGGCGTCAGGGGGGAGTGGTAGTGATCAGAGCACTGCGCACAACTCAGGGACGAGTCGTGGGAGTGATCATGAGTCAGGCTCTGGGCGCTCTTTGCCGTGATTTGCGAGAGGACGGAAAGTGAATAGGCATGACCGGTCCAGGCCAGCAGAAAGGCCATTGCCAAAGCCACGATCATGGTCGCTGAAAGAAAACGACGAGACATCCCAATGCTTATCCGGTTGAAACACGGTGTGAAATAGCGCGTTTGACCCAACCCCCCCAGGGGGATAGCATGCAGAGCGTAAAGTATCGCCGTCTGAGACTCAAGTCATGTCAGAACACGTTCACGACCAACCGCATGGTCACGCTCATACCCACCAGACTCACGACGCCATCATCAAACGCCTCAAGCGAGCGGACGGCCACCTGCGCAGCATCATCACCATGATCGATGAAGGACGTGAATGCGTGGACATCGCCCAGCAGCTCCATGCTGTTGAAAAGGCCGTGTGCCAGGCGAAGCGGACACTGATCCAGGACCACATCGACCATTGCCTGGAAGACTCGGTGACAGCCCTGAGCAAGGGCGACCGTTCGGCACTGGACGAATTCAAGCAAATCACCAAATACCTGTAGGCACGGTGCTCGGTTGTTGAATGTTTGAGTACGGCGGTTACCTCGGCCTGTTTCTGGCTGCATTCGGCGCGGCAACCCTGCTGCCCATGCAATCGGAGGCAGTGCTGGGCGGACTGCTGATATCCGAGCGTTTTTCCACAGCCATCCTGCTGGTGGTGGCCACCACAGGCAACGTACTCGGATCGGTTGTGAACTGGCTGCTGGGACGAGGTATCGAGGCTTATCGCGAAAAGCGCTGGTTTCCGGTAAAGCAAGCGGCCTTCGAAAAAGCCAAAGCCTCCTATGAACGTTACGGGTACTGGTCGCTGCTGCTCAGTTGGGTACCCATCATTGGAGACCCGCTAACCGTGATCGCCGGCGTGATGAAAGAGCCGCTCTGGCGGTTCGTCCTGATCGTCACGCTCGCCAAGGGCGGACGGTATCTGGTCCTTGCGATTCTCATCCTGGAGAACCTGAGTTGAGCGCGTACGAATCACCACCTTCGCGGGTTGAACGACACAACGGACAGGACCTCATCAAGTGGATCGCCCTGCTCACGATGGTGCTCGACCACATGCGTCTGGCATGGCCATCACTGGATAACCTGTTCATTCTGGGACGCCTCTCGTTCCCGCTGTTTTGCCTGGCGATCGCCGTGAATGTCTGTCGAACGGAAGTTGGCGCGTTGTTCACTCGCAGCAATGGCCGCTACCTAAGGAAGGTCTGAAGTAACCCTGTATTTCCGGTCGACTTCAGCCCTTGCTGCTTTTGAAAGCGGGCCGTCGATCAAAATCGACCAGGTAACCCGCTCAGTTCTCCGTTTTTGGCCGCCGCGAGCACCTCGCAGCAGCCATTTTCCGCATTAGGGGGCATGCCGAGATAAGGCAAAAATTAGGACATTCGTTCTGTAACCTGCTGTATCTAAAGGATTAACTTTGAGAGGCGCTGCTCAGTAGTGGCGGCTAAATATTGATCAATTATCTATGCCGAGATAATTGCAGATAATTCCCGCCGTCCGTACCCAGCGCGAGTTCATAAGATTGGAGAAATGCCGAGTTAGAGGGCCTGCGAACAGCTTTGGTCGAGGCTTTGCGCTTCGACGCATAACGGCTGCTTAGTACTGGGGGCTCTCCCAGAAGCGACAAAGGCGGCCTCAACGAGACCGCCTCAAACCAAGTTTCATCACCGGTACACGCACCCGGGAGAGGAAGCTCTTGGGCAGGTTTCAATAATAACACCGATCAAAGCGTCACTGCCAAAGCCCTCTCGCACTGCCGAGTAGCCTTCAGATAGTGTTCATTCGCTCTCTCTCGAAGCTACGGTGCGGATGGTTCGAGACCATCATGCGCAAACTCGGGGCCAAGATGACATTATCAAATGGCCAATTATCCT
Organism: Pseudomonas sp. CP-1; assembly: GCF_021213715.1. Taxonomy (NCBI): domain Bacteria; kingdom Pseudomonadati; phylum Pseudomonadota; class Gammaproteobacteria; order Pseudomonadales; family Pseudomonadaceae; genus Pseudomonas; species Pseudomonas sp. CP-1. The sequence goes on along the minus strand of NZ_JAJQKY010000021.1, from coordinate 44,276 downwards.
GGAGGCAGTTATGGAAAGGCTCCGCGAAAAACTGGATTTGCCGAGAGGCCACTACTATCTGCACGTCGCCGTACTGGCGGGCCTGCCGGTGTCGTTGATCTCCGATTTGGCAAGCGAGTTGGAGCGATCGCCAGCGCAGATCGCGCAGTGGATCACTGCGTCCCCCGGCAGTGCCGTGATGTCTATACAGGCTGGTGAGGTGTTCTGTCGTCTTATCGAGATCCTCGATGCGCTATTGGAGCTGTACGATGGGGATCTAGGAGGTGCGCTCCACTGGCTAACGGCACCGAATGTCGTGCTGTCCAATGAGAGGCCGGTCGAGGGGGTTTGGGGAGCAACGGAACAGAAAGTGCACTTAAGCCCAGCGCCTGCCCGCAAACCCTTGTGGCGTCTGGTTAGTTCGGGAAAACCATCGTTTTGTCGAACCATTGCATCGCCCTTTGTGATTGGCGTATAAACACACAAACACCTATTAGCGGAGAACGCTATGAATACCATTCGCTGGAATGTCGCCGTCTCGGCCGACACCGACCAGTCGCTTCGGATGTTTCTGGCCAGCCAGGGCGGCGGCCGTAAGGGCGACCTGTCGCGCTTCATCGAAGAAGCGGTACGGGCACACATCCTGGAGCTGAGCGCTGAGCAGGCCAAGGCCGCTAACGCCCATCTGAGTGAGGCAGAATTGACCAACGCGGTTGACGAAGCGCTCGACTGGGCACGTAAGCGCTGATGCGGGTCGTGTTGGATACCAACATCCTGTTCAGCGCCCTGATCTCGCCACATGGCGCGCCCGATGCGATCTACCGTGCCTGGCGGGCGGCGCGTTTCGAGGTGGTGACCTCGCGGATGCAACTCGATGAAATTCGTCGAGCCAGCCGCTATCCCAAGCTTCAGGCCATCCTACAGCCCGCCAAGGTGGGCGCCATGATCAATAACCTGCAACGGGCTGTGGTACTGGAGCGCCTGACCATCGAGGTCGAAGCCGATGATCCGGATGACTCGTTTTTGCTGGCCATGGCCTTGGCGGGCGATGCGGACTACCTGGTAACCGGTGATCGCCGCGCCGGCCTGCTGCAACGCGGGCACATCGAACGCACGCGGATCGTCACGCCCGCCGTGTTCTGCGTCGAGGTGCTGTGATCAATGCCGGTCGGTTTTCTGACTCAAGAGCAACGCGACGGTTTTGGCCGCTATGTTGATTCGCCCAGCCGTGAAGAGCTGGAACGTTACTTCCACCTGAGCGATGAAGACCGTGAAGCCATCCAGGTGCTGCGGGGTAACCATAACCGTCTGGGTTATGCCGTTCTGCTGACCACCGTCCGCTTCGTTGGCGTTCTGCCGGACAAGCCCGCCGCCGTGCCGGTGGAAGTCCTGCAGGTGCTTTGCCGACAACTGGCGATTCCAGACCCCGACTGCCTCCAGCGCTATAGCGATCATCGCCGCTGGATACATGCCACCGATATTCAGAACCGCTTTGGCTATCGTCATTTCACCGATCCGGGCATCGGCTTTCGCTTGAGCCGCTGGCTGTATGCCCTCTGCTGGACGGGCACCGACCGGCCGGGAGTGCTGTTTGAGCGAGCCACCTCGTGGCTGTTCACACAGAAAGTCCTCCTGCCTGGTGTGTCTCAACTAGAGCGCTTTATCGCCCAGTTGCGCAGTCGGGTCGAAGAACGCCTCTGGTTTACGCTGGGCCGCAGCGTGACTGAGGAACAGCGATTGCAACTGCAAGACTTGCTGACGGTGGCCGAAGGCAACCGCAGCTCCCGGCTGGATCAATTGCGCTCCGGCCCGGTCATGGTCAGTGGCCCCGCGTTGATTCGGGCACTGCGCCGGCTCGATGACGTGCGCGGCATCGGCATCACCTTGCCGGCGGCGGCGCACATCCCTCCCAGCCGTATCGCCGCCCTGGCCCGCTTCGCCAACACGGCCAAGGTCACCGCGATTAATCGGCTGCCGGCGTCGCGGCGGATGGCGACACTGGTGGCCTTCGCACTCTGCCTGGAGGCGACTGCGCACGACGACGCACTGGAAGTCCTGGAGGCCTTGCTGCGCGACCTGTTCAGCAACGCGGAGAAGGCCGACAAGAAAGCCCGCATGCGCAGCCTGAAAGACCTGGATCGGTCGGCCGCGACGCTCGCCGCCGCGTGCAAGGTCGTGCTGGACAGCTCGATCAGCGATGACAACGTGCGCGCCCGGCTGTTCAACGACCTGCCGAGGACCACCCTGGAAAAGGCCCTGGAAGAGGTCAACGCGCTGATCCGCCCGGTAGATGACGTCTATTTTCTTGCATTGGAAGCGCGCTACCGCAGCGTGCGCCGCTTCCTGCCCGACCTGCTCAAGCACATCCGCTTCGGCTTCAGCCCGGCCGGCAAGGGCGTGGCGGCTAGTCTGGAGTGGCTGCAACTGAACCTGCCGCGCCGGAAGCCAGAGGATGACGCGCCGCAGGAGATCGTGGCCAAGGCTTGGCAGAAGCACATCACCCGCGAAGATGGCTCCCTCGACATGGGTGCCTATGTGTTCTGCACGCTCGATGCGCTGCGCACGGCCCTGCGCCGCCGCGATGTCTTCGTCTCGCCCAGTTGGCGCTATGCCGACCCGCGCCTTGGCCTGCTCGACGGTGCCGAATGGCTGGCGGCGCGACCGATCATCTGCCGGTCACTGGGCCTGACCATCGACGCCAAAACCACCCTGGACGCCTTGTCCGTCGAGCTGGATGCAACCTGGCTGGCAGTAGCCGCGCGCCTGCCCGACAACCCGGCGATTCAACTGAGCGAGAACACCGAGGGCAAGACCGAACTGTCGCTCGGGGCGCTGGACAAGCTGGACGAGCCCTGCTCGTTGCTGCAACTGCGGGCGGCCGTGTCTGACCTGATGCCGCGTGTCGATCTGCCGGAAATCCTCTTGGAAATCGCCGCCCGCACTGGCTTTTCCGAGGCCTTCACCCATGTCTCCGAACGCAATGCACGCGCCGACAACCTGGTCACCAGCCTCTGCGCGGTGCTGTTGGGCGGGGCCTGCAACACCGGCCTGGAGCCCTTGATCCGCACCGACAACCCGGCGCTGCGCCGTGACCGGCTGTCCTGGGTCAGCCAGAATTATATCCGCGACGACACCCTGTCAGCGGCTAACGCCATCCTGGTCGGAGCGCAAAGCCAACTGGAACTGGCCCAAGTCTGGGGTGGCGGCGAGGTCGCCTCCGCCGATGGCATGCGCTTCGTCGTACCGGTGCGCACCGTGCATGCCGGCCCCAATCCGAAGTATTTCGGCACCGGCCGGGGTGTCACCTGGTACAACCTGATTTCCGACCAATTCTCCGGCCTCAACGCCATCACCGTGCCCGGCACGCTGCGCGACAGCCTGGTGTTGCTGGCGGTCGTGCTGGAACAGCAGACCGAGTTGCAGCCGACGCAAATCATGACCGACACCGGGGCCTACAGCGATGTGGTGTTCGGGCTCTTCCGCCTACTTGGCTACCACTTCAGTCCGCGGCTGGCCGATGTCGGCGGTACCCGCTTCTGGCGCACGCGCCCGGACGCGGACTACGGCAAGCTCAACGGGCTGGCCCGCCAGTCGGTCAAACTCGACCTGATCGCCGAGCACTGGGACGACCTGCTGCGCCTGGCCGGCTCGCTCAAACTCGGCCGGGTGCCGGCGACTGGCATCATGCGCACGCTGCAAACGGGAGATAGACCCACCCGGCTGGCCCAGGCGCTGGCCGAATTCGGGCGGATCGAAAAGACTCTGCACACGTTGACCTATATCGACGACGAGTCCAAGCGCCGCGCCACCCTGACCCAGTTGAACCGAGGCGAAGGCCGGCACAGCCTGGCCCGCGCCGTGTTCCACGGCAAACGCGGCGAGCTCCGCCAGCGCTACCGCGAAGGCCAGGAAGACCAGCTCGGTGCTCTGGGCCTGGTGGTGAACATCATCGTGCTGTGGAACACCCTCTACATGACGGCGGCCGTGGAACGGCTCAAGCAGCACGGCTATCCAGTGCTGGAAGAGGATTTGGCCCGGCTATCGCCGCTGATCTACGAGCACATCAACATGCTCGGGCGGTATTCCTTTGCGGTACCGGAAGAAGTTGCGCGCGGCGAGCTGCGGCCACTGCGTAATCCAGACGACGACCTGTGATCCCCCTAAACGCTATGAGCAACACCCAAGCTGCTGCTGGATCGGCGGGCACTTCACCGAGCCGAACGAACAGAAAACGCAGCAATCCCCTGGGTTGGGGCGCAGCAGCGCCTTGCAGTTGCTGCACTCGTAATAGAACTGGCAGGCGTCCGTGGGCATGGTTTCCGGCTTGGCGAAGCCGCAGCGCGGGCAAGTCAGCACGGACTCAAGGACAATGGCGCTCATCGTGACCTCACTTCTGCACTGTGGAGGGGTATCCCGCGTTCGCGGTCGCCTCAGTCAGTGCCTCGGGCTGGGCCTTATCGGGATCGTAGGTGACGGTCGCCGTCTTCTGGTCGAAATTGACCTGGACGTCACTCACGCCGGACACCTTCTCCAGCGACTTCTTGACCGTGATCGGACAGAGTCCGCACGTCATGTTCTGCACGTCGAGCGTGACGGTTTTCGGGGGAGCCGCCAGCGCCACGAAGGGCAAGGCGAAAAGCACGGCGATCAGCAGTTTGCGCATGGTTAATCTCCTTCAGTAGAACAGCGGGGCGAGCCACGGCACGGCCAATAGGCCGAGCAGCAGCACGCTGACGATCCAGAACACGAGTCGCTGTCGCACGAGCGTGCGCGGATCGGCGCAGGGTGTACCTGGCGTACAAACCTGTGGCACCAGGTAGAGCTTGCGGAATGCCAATCCCAGGAACAGTAGAGTCAACCCGATGAAGAGGGGGCGTAGTGGCTCCATCATGGTCAGAGCGCCCACCCACGTACCGCCGACACCGAGTGCCAACAGCACCAGTGGCCCGACACAGCACACCGACGCACCGATGGCGGTCAGCGAACTCGCGACCAGCGAGCCTTTCCCGGTGAGTTGCATCCCCATTCCCATCTCCTGAGCCTGATTGCCTAGGTGCTATTCTAAACTCCGTACCAAAGTACGGAATCAAGGAGAAAGTGATGGCCACAGAGCTGACCATTGGCAAGCTGGCAGACGCCGCCGGGGTGAACGTCGAGACGATCCGCTACTACCAGCGACGCGGGCTGCTGGATGAACCAGCCAAACCCTTGGGTGGCCATCGGCGCTATCCGGTGGACATGGTGAAGCGACTGCGTTTCATCAAGCGGGCTCAGGCGCTGGGTTTCACGCTCTCGGAAGTCGGTGGACTGCTGACGCTGGATGAGTCGTGCGCCTGTGCCGAAACGCGAGCACGGGCTGCACGCAAGCTCGCGTTGATCGAGCAGAAGATGGCCGACTTGGTCGTCATGCAGCAACTGTTAGGCGAACTGGTGCAGCAATGTGATGCGGGAGACGGCGGAACGATCTGCCCGATCATCGAGGCACTGATCAGAGAGTAATGCCTGGCGGGTGAGCTGGAGATCGGAAAGCCCCTTTACGGTGGGATTCAGAGCTTACGTTGGTTTTTGGTTCCATTGCTCCCCAAACCCCTTAATAGCTTTGAGACCATCTTCCAAGCCTTGACCCTCGGAAGCAGCGCCGCATTTGAAACTGCCCTCCAAACACTCATCGAAGAGGAGAACAAAGCGAGTGGTTTGAGCTCCATTTACTCCGAGCTCCTCAATCACCACGATGCCATGTCTGCCGGACTTCAGAAGGTGCCAAACGAGGCTGCCTGCTTGCTTTGCGGGCACGACTATAAGACTCATGATGCGCTGGCTCACGCCATTGCTCAGCATGGCCATCTAATTCGCTCACAACTCTCAGGGCAGGATCGGCAACTGGTGGCGGCGAGGGATTCTTTCAACACGATTCATCTCTCTCCCTTGCTCCAGACCTGTGCCACTTATCTCGAGCGGACGGCGGCTTCCACCCAAGAGGACTTACTCGCACTATCTAAAGCGCTAGCTGCAAAAGAGCGCTTTGAGAAGCTCAGAAAATGGCTACTGTCGGAACGCATTGAGCATGATGACTTGCTTGCAACGACGTTTCCGGTTCAAGGCGGATATAACTACATTGCCGAGGCGACCGGAAACTTATGTGAGCGGATACGCTCGGCAATCGGTGCAGCACCAGAGGGCTATTACGAAGCCAACGGCGCCAATGTATTTGAAAGAATTTATAGGGATTATTTCAACGGCGAACAGGACAAGTTGGCTCTGGTGAGCATCGACCTGCTAGATAAGAAAGAGATCTACATCAAGAGCCTCTATTTCAACTCGCTGAAGGAGATATCCGAAGAGCTCGCCAAGCTGCTGAAACAGTATGAAAATTTAGAGCGTGCTGCATCAGACGTGGGTGAGCTCATAACAATAGTTCGGACTCAGATCCGGCAGTACCGGAAAAAGCTGATCACCGACATCGAGATTCCCTTCTACATTTACTCCGGTAAGATCCTCCAGACCCATCAGGCTGGGCTTGGCCATGGCATATTCATCAAAGACCCAACGGGTGAAGATGAGCTGAAGAACGTGCGCCTCGTTTCCAACTGGGAAAGCGACCACGATATTCTCAACACCATGAGCTCCGGGCAGATTTCCGCTGTAGTCATCGCTTTGACTCTGGCACTGCATCGGGTCTACTCTACTAAGTTTTCTAGCATTCTCATCGATGACCCTGTCCAGACTATGGACGACATTAACATGGCCTCTCTGGTCGAGGTGCTGCGTAACGACTTCAGCGAGAAGCAGATCATCCTGTCCACGCATGAGGACAAAGTAGCTAGGTACTTCACCTACAAGTATTTGAAGCACAGCGAGAACGTCAAAATCATCAACCTTATGCAAAGGAAAGAGTACGTTCCAAGCAACAAATATCTCTACAGATCGGAAAGCGCCAGCTAATTCCCGCCCGACAGAGTGGTTAGGCGATCAAGTTGCTTAAGCTTCTATTCTATTTGATCGGCACTTTCGGTGCGATTTCTATCGGCCACGTTCGGTCTAATAATGGCACAGAGCGTCCGCTTTTAGCTTTCTTGCTTCTCGCAACCGGTCGCTTTGGGTCGACTCCAGCCTTTCACGACTGTCAGCCCCGACCCAAAGCGGTTATCCACATGCGTGTCGGCTGGAATGTGTGCCGGTCTCTGACGCGACCGCGCGATCTGGCTATACGTTGACCTACTGACTGGATCCTGCGGCGCTAATGTCGAACGGCATCAAAAGGATAGTCCTCTATACGATAAATCAAGGCTTTCGACCAGTAGCGTTCTTACCAGCCCTCAGGCAGAGCCAGCCCAAGCTTTGCGAGCTCTTCCTTCAGCTTATCCCGCTGCCGTTCTGCTTCCGCCATGCGCTCCTGCTCGCTTCCCTCATAGTTAGTGTGCAGCCAAGCCGATGGGATAGGAAGCATGCCCACTGTTATGGAGGCTCTGTCGCTCTGGATGTGCTGATGAATTCGTCGAATGGTCGAGAACTGACCGCGCTCAGGAACGCCCGCGCCTTCCACTTCTCCCACTTTGCTGAGCACCAAGCGCATTGCGGGCGACTGATACAGCCGCAGTTGCAGCGACATCGAACGCCCTACGTTGCGGGGGATACCATTCAACGACCAAAACGTGTCCAGTGCAGACATGACGCCCGCAACACAAGTCGCCACACGAACAGGTGCGGGCTCATATCGGGTACTTCCGGTCTCGAAATACGTCTTTCCTAATAGGCCGATTGCCGCGCCAATCGCCTCCACGCGCGCACCCGTCTCCTTCCCGCCGGGTAACCCGGTCACCATGTCTTGTATCTTGTCGCCAATCGTCATTGCCACCATGGCTACCTTAGTGCCGAAGAAGTCTGCCCATACTTCAAGAGCCTTGGTGTCTTGGTTGGACTCATCTCGAAACCCGCCATGCACGTTGAGTAGGTGTGCTGTCTCGTGGCCCAGAACCAGGAGTATGAACATCATCCTCTCTAGGCTGTCGACCTCACATTCCGCGAGGTCAGTGCTGATCAGGATGCGTCCACTGTCTGCACTGCCTCTATATGCTGTGCGCGTGCCTTGCACAGAGATATTCATCACAAAGCCTGCCGTCGGGTAGAAGAATCCCTCTATGTCAGACTTGAATGCGTCAATTACGTCTCTTCCCTTTAGCACTTCTTCGATCCATTACTTATTTCCCCAATCTAATAGTATCAAAATCGATTCCCGTACATGTTGAGGTTTGAAGATGCTTCCTTGGCGGGGGTCTGCTTAGGCGGAATCATTACTGCGAGTCAGCTAAAATGAATGCGGTTCCCCAGAGGAGTTGCAACCCACGTTGCGGCGCTCCATGGCGAGCGCGAGGCGTTTCTTGCTCACAAGATTCAATCAGGCTTGGGCTGTCTCCATGACTTTGGCGTGGATGTCCGCTTCTGGCCGTATACAGCCGTTCCCTCCCCAAGCCATAGCCTCTCCCATACCTGGTCGGCACATCTATTATTGCCACCCGCAGAACCACAATCTCCCCCACTGCTAACCGCAATAGCTGCGGCTTGAGTAGTGCGGATTCGTTTTTTGGAATCTGGTGTTGGCGGGTATTGTGCTGCTGGCCCTCGCCCCAACCCTCTCCCGCACGCGGGAAAGGGGGCCGGGCGTGCCTTGTGGGTCGAGCGCCTCGCTCGGGCGCAGCCTGGAACGATGTCTACCCTCCCCTAGCCCCGGGCATCTGGAATCTGGAATTCGGCCCCCAGCCCAGGCAACCAGAAGCGCCGGAAACGCGCCCTGAATGATTTCAGATTCGCGCCGAAACCTTCGAAAGCCGTTTCCTCGCCCCCGAAAGCCGCCGAGACTGCCCTGCGGCTTTCGCTGCGCAACGGCTAGTCGCCTACTTGCACCGGTCGCTCAGCCTGACCAGCGATGCGCCGTACACCGCGTCGTCTTCGGAGGCGAAGATCGCGTCGCCTTCGACGGAGGCGCCCGGCTTGAGGGTATCGGCGGTGAGTTCCTCGTCCACGGTATCCAGCCTGAAGGACTGGCCGGCGGCGGACAGCGCCACCAGGCAGCTGTTCTTCAGGCTGATCTCGCTCTTCGCCGCATTCACCAGGCGGACCTTGAAGGCCTGGGTGCGGAAGTGCTTGTCGCCGACGGATACGCTGCCCTTGTCGCCCTGGCGGGCGAAGACCATCACTGCGTCCGGCGCGGCGGCGAAGCCGAGGGAAGGAGCGGCCAGCAGGCCGGCCAGGGTCAGGGCCATTGCGTTCTTCATACTGATTTCCTTTGGCAAAGACTGAACGACCCGGTGATTTTCCGTGGGTCTTTTCGCCGCTATCAAGCGCAGTGCCAAGGAATGCGGGGCGCCTCGTGTTCTGCAAGTCGGAGGGTTTCCAGCGGAACTTTTCCCGCAACCGTGCTTCCAGGCGAAAACCGCTCGCTACGCGGAGCGCCGGTCTTCGGCCCCACACGATCCTCGCGCCCGCCAGGCTGTCCTCGAACGCTTGCAACCGAAGGCCAGGCGCCCGGCCAAGGCGCTGGCGGCGCAGAAGCTGTCGCCGGAGGGATGGCCGAGGATCAGGCGGACGCTCTTCGGTGGCATGTCGCGTTCGACTCCGCTGCGGGTGGCGAGCGGAGTCTGCGCTCGCCACCTTGTGGGAGAGTCACGACCGGGCGCCGTCCCGGTTGCGCCTCACTTGAACAGGCTCGACACCACCCGCGCCACGTGCTCGGCGCCCTTGCTGATCTCCTGCATGATGCCGGCCACGGTGGTGATCTGGTTGTTGTTCTCCTGGGCGCTGGACTCGATGGTCTGCATGTTGTGGTTGATCTGCTGGGTCAGCTTGACGTTCTCGGTGACCACGTTCTTGATCTCCACCGTGGCGCCGCTGGTGCGCGCCGCCAGTTGCCGCACCTCGTCGGCGACCACCGCGAAGCCGCGCCCCATGTCGCCGGCGCGAGCAGCCTCGATGGCGGCGTTGAGGGCCAGCAGGTTGGTCTGTTCGGCGACGCTCTGGATGGTGGTGACGATGTTCTCGATGTCCTTGGTCTGGTGGGTGAGCTGGGAAATCAGGCCGACGGCGGTGTTGACCATCGACAGGGTCTTGGCCGACAGGGCGACGGACTGGTCGAGGGAGTCGATGCCGCGGGTGGAAATCTGCGCGGTCTCTTCCGCGGTGGAGAACGACAGCTCGGCGGCGCGCCGTACTTCCTCGTTGCGATTGACCTGTTCGGTAACGTCGATGGCGAACTTGATGACCTTGATTATCCGCCCCGAACCGTCCTTGACCGGGTTGTAGGTGGCTTCGATATGTACCCGCTCACCGGCGGCTGTGCGGCGCTCGAAATGCCCGCGGGAGAATTCGCCGTGCCGCAACCGGGCCCAGAAATCCGGGTTCTCCCGATAGAACTCGTCGAAGCAGAGCATGCGGTGGTGCTGGCCCTTGAGCGACTTGAGGCTGTAGCCGAAGAGACGCAGGAAGTTTTCGTTGGCATCGAGTATCTCGCCGTCCGGGGTGAACTCGATGACGGCCATGGACTGGCGTATGGAGTCGTTGATCGCGTTGAGCAGGAGCAGTTCGGAATGGTTGCGGGTCACGTCGGCGGCGATCTTCAGCACCTCGACGACCGCCCCTTCGGCATTCTTCACCGGGAAATAGGTGGCCTCCAGCCAGATCGGCGAACCGTCGCGTCGCAGGCGCTTGAACACGCCGCGCTGGGGCGTGCCGCTGGCCAGTTCCTTCCAGAAGCGCACGTAGGCGGCAGAGGCCTGGTAGTCCTCGTCGCAGAAGATCCGGTGGTGCTTGCCGACCAGTTCGTCCGCCGAATAGCCGACCGCCGCGAGGAACAGCGGGTTGGCGGACAGTATCTGGCCATCGGGAGTGAATCGGATGGTGGCGACGTTCTGCCCGATGGCCTCGAGTCGCCACGCTACATCTTCATCCTTGGCGGCGCTTTCGACCGCCCTGCTTTTTCTGCCGAAGAGCATCGCGCACGACTCCTTGATGGCACCTGTCCATCGCGAGGGAGTGGAGAACCGGAGATAGTCGTCCTGCCGCTACACGCCAGTTTAGATCGGGGTCCGGCAATTTTCCTCGGCGCCCGCGGCACCGTCCGTCCCCTGCCGGGCGCGGCACCGCGTCCGCGCCATCAGCCACGCAAGCGCCGGCCCGCGCTATGATCGCTACGCCCTGCCGATCGCGGTGGCCAAGGCCGGCATTGGCCAGAGGCGCCCGGCCTGACCGCGCTCCGACCGCGCGCCGTCGTACCCCGAACCCCACCTCCAGGAGGAAGCACATGGCAACCGATCTCTACGCGCTGGCCGAACAGGTCGAGGACGAAGCGGGTTACCTGCGCTTCCTCGCCGCGCTGGCGGCGGACTGGGAGGAAGACCGCCGCCTCGCCGCCGCCAACCCGCCGAAGCCGTTCGGCCCCAGCCCGCTGGGTTGGGAGAACGGCAGCATCGGTGGCTTCCTCGATGCCGCCGCGACCTGGGGCGAGGACTCCCGCGACGGCCTGCCGGGCTATTCCAGGCCGGAGAATGCCTGGCGGCGCGCGGCGCAACTGATGCTGGCGGGCAAGTTCTATGAATGACTTCAAGTCTGCCCTGGCGCCCTTCCCGCCCGGCTACCCGAGGGGCTTGCCGGGCAACCGGCGGCAGGTGCCGATACTGCATCGCGACGCAGACTTCCTCCTGCGCGCGCTGCAACCCGACGATTTCGTCCGGACCAGCCGCTACGAGAACGCCAACCGCGAGCACCTGGCGCCGTGGGAGCCGCTGCGCGACCCGGGGTATTTTTCCGTGGACAACGCCCGCGCCCGCACCCTGCTACAGGTGGCGAGCATGGACGAAGGCGAGGCGCTTCTCCTGCTGTTGCTCGATCCCGACGACGGCGAGGTGCTGGGGCGCTGCAGCTACACCAACATCGTCCGCGGGGTATTCCAGGCCTGCCACCTGGGCTTTTCCCTGGCCGCTGCGGCACAGGGCCGCGGCCTGATGGCGCGTGCCCTGCGGGTAGCCAACCAGTATTGCTTCGAGCAGCTCGGCCTGCACCGGATCATGGCCAGCCATCTGCCGCGCAACGCACGCAGCGAGCGCCTGCTGGAAAGCCTCGGCTTCGAGAAGGAGGGCTACGCCCGCGCCTACCTGAAGATCGCCGGGGTCTGGGAAGACCATGTGCTACGGGCGCTGGTGGACGCTCCGCGCTGAACCGACGTGCAAATGCGGAACGGGACGCCAGGCGTCCCGTTGCGCTCACCAGGCCCGCCGGTCAACCGCAGGCGAGGTCGCCACGCAGTTCGCGGGCAGCGGCGACCATGTTCACCAGCGCCGCCTCGGTTTCCGGCCAGGCGCGGGTCTTCAGGCCGCAGTCCGGGTTGACCCAGAGCCGCTCGGCGGGTATCCGCCGGGCTGCCTTGCGCAGCAGCGCGACGATCTCTTCCCGGCTCGGCACGCGCGGCGAATGGATGTCGTAGACGCCCGGACCGATCTCGTTCGGGTAGTCGAACTGCTCGAAGGCCTCCAGCAGCTCCATGTCCGAACGCGAGGTCTCGATGGTGATCACGTCGGCGTCCATGGCGGCGATGGACTCGATCACATCGTTGAACTCGCTGTAGCACATGTGCGTATGGATCTGGGTTTCGTCGCGGACTCCGGAGGCGCACAGGCGGAAGGCCTCGGTGGCCCACTCCAGGTAGTGCGGCCAGGCGTTGCGGCGCAGCGGCAGGCCTTCGCGGAAAGCCGCCTCGTCGATCTGCACGATCCTGATGCCGGCCGCCTCCAGGTCGACCACTTCGTCACGGATCGCCAGGGCCAACTGGCGCGCCTGCACCTCGCGAGACACGTCCTCGCGCGGGAAGGACCACATCAGCATGGTCACCGGGCCGGTCAGCATGCCCTTCATCACCTTGTCGGTAAGGCTCTGGGCGTACCTGATCCACTCCACGGTCATGGCCCGCGGACGGCTCAGGTCGCCATAGATCACCGCCGGCTTCACGCAGCGCGAGCCGTAGCTCTGCACCCAGCCGAAGCGGGTGAAGACGTAGCCGTCCAGTTGCTCGGCGAAGTACTCGACCATGTCGTTGCGCTCGGCTTCGCCGTGTACCAGCACGTCCAGCCCCAGTTGTTCCTGGATCTGCACCGCATGGCGGATCTCGCTGTGCATCGCCTCGATGTACTCGGCCTCGCTCAGCTTGCCCTGCTTGAACGACTGGCGGGCCAGGCGGATCGACGAGGTCTGCGGGAAGGAGCCTATGGTGGTGGTCGGGAACGCCGGCAGGTCGAGCCCGGCACGCTGCCTGGCGATGCGTTCGGCGAACGGCGAGCGGCGCTGGGCGTCGCTGGCCTTGATCGCGGCCAGGCGCGCCTGCACGGCCGGCTTGTGGATTCGCGGCGAGGAAGCGCGGCTGGCCTGGACCGCACGGCTCTCTTCCAGGGCGGCAAGCACCTCGGCGGCTTCCGGCTCAGTGGCGGCACGGGCCAGCACCGCGACTTCGCGGCACTTCTGCACGGCGAAGGCCAGCCAGCTCTTCAGCTCGGCGTCCAGCCCGTCTTCGCGTTCCAGGTCCACCGGGCTGTGCAGCAGCGAGCAGGACGGCGCGACCCACAGCCGCTCGCCCAGGCGCTCCCGGGCATGGCGCACCACCTCCAGGGCTTTCTCCAGGTCGCAGCGCCAGACGTTGCGCCCGTTGACCAGGCCCAGCGAGACGACCTTGTAGGCCGGCAGGCGGTCGAGGATGCTCGGATACTGTTCCGGCGCTCGCACCAGGTCGATGTGCAGGCCGTCCACCGGGAGGTTGGCGGCCAGGCCCAGGTTGTCTTCCAGGCCGCCGAAGTAGGTGGCGACCAGCTTCTTCAGCGGCTCGCTCTGTAGCAGGTTGTAGGCGCGCTCGAAGGCATTCTTCCATGCCTGCGGCAGGTCGAGGACCAGGATCGGCTCGTCGATCTGCACCCACTCCACGCCCTGGCCGGCGAGACGACGCAAGATCTGGCCGTAGAGCGGCAGCAGGCGGTCCAGCAGGTCGAGCCTGTCGAACTCGGCGCCCTTGGCCTTGCCCAGCCACAGGTAGGTCAGCGGACCGATCAGCACCGGCTTCACCTGGTGGCCGAGGGCCCTGGCCTCGTCGACCTCCTCGAACAGTTGTTCCCAGCTCAGCTGGAACTGCTGATCGGCGCTGAACTCGGGGACCAGGTAGTGATAGTTGGTGTCGAACCACTTGGTCATTTCCTGGGCATGGGCACCGCCGCAACAACTGTCGTCGCTGACGCCACGGGCCATGCCGAACAGGGTATGCAAGGTCGGCCCGGCCTCGCCGTGCGCCCGGAAGCGCTCGGGGATCACGCCGAAGGTCAGCGAATGGGTCAGCACCTGGTCATACCAGGCGAAATCGCCGACCGGCAGCAACTGGATGCCGGCGTCCTTCTGTACCTGCCAGTGGGCGGCGCGCAGCTGCCGACCGACGGCCCGCAGGCCGGCCTCGTCCAGCTCGCCCTTCCAGAACGCTTCCTGGGCTTTTTTCAGTTCGCGATCGCGTCCGATGCGTGGGAAGCCGAGAGTGTGGGCCAGGGCCATGGGTGTTCCTCCAGTCGAAAGGTCGATGGAGGGATTCTCGGGAGACTCATGCCATGAGACAAACTCAATTTCTTCGTGATGAAATCAAGTTTCCCTCATGATCATCCTCGCGCCCTGACCTCGGCGCCCTCCTCACTTGCGCTTGCGGATCGCCATGCGCCGAGGCTTGAGGCCGCCAGCCGCGGCAGCGCCGGCCTCGCCGTCGACCACGGGCTGCATCCTGGCTCGCGCCGCGTGCAGCTTCTTGTAGCTGTCGATCAGCCGCAGGTGCCGGTCGAGCCCTTCCAGCTTCATGCTGGTCGGCGTCAGGCCGAAGAAGCGCACGCTGCCGTCCACCGAGCCCAGCGCGGCGTCCATCCGCGCGTCGCCGAACATGCGGCGGAAATTGGCCTCGTAGTCGGCGATCTCCAGCTCGTCGTCGAGGACGACCTCCAGCACCACGTTCAGCGCCTGGTAGAACAGGCCGCGCTCGACGCTGTTGTCGTTGTACTGGAGGAACGCCTCCACGCCTTCCTTGGCGTCTTCGAAGCGCTTCAGGGCGAGGCCGATGAGCACTTTCAGCTCGAGGATGGTCAGTTGGCCCCAGACCGTGTTGTCGTCGAACTCGACGCCGATCAGCGTGGTGATGTCGGTGTAGTCGTCCACCTCGCAGTCTTCCAGGCGCTCCAGCAACGCCCCGAGCGCTGCGTCGTCGAGGCGGTGCAGGTTGAGGATGTCCTCGCGGAACGCCAGGGCCTTGTTGGTGTTGTCCCAGATCAGGTCTTCCACCGGATAGATTTCCGAGTAGCCCGGCACCAGGATCCGGCAGGCCGTAGCGCCGAGGTGCTCGTACACCGCCATGTAGACCTGCTTGCCCATGGCTTCGAGGATGCCGAACAGGGTCGCGGCTTCCTCGGCGTTGGCAGCCTCGCCCTGCCGGGTGAAGTCCCACTCGACGAACGGGAAATCGGCCTTGGCGCTGAAGAAGCGCCAGGACACCACGCCGCTGGAATCGATGAAATGCTCGACGAAGTTGTTCGGCTCGGTCAGCGCATGGCTTTCGAAGGTCGGCTGGGGCAGGTCGTTCAGGCCTTCGAAGCTGCGCCCCTGGAGCAGTTCGGTCAGGCTGCGCTCCAGGGCCACCTCGAAGCTCGGGTGGGCGCCGAAGGAAGCGAACACGCCGCCGGTGCGCGGATTCATCAGGGTCACGCACATCACCGGGAATTCGCCGCCCAGCGAGGCGTCCTTGACCAGTACCGGGAAGCCCTGCTCTTCCAGGCCGCGGATCCCGGCGAGGATGCCCGGGTACTTGGCCAGCACCTCCGGCGGCACGTCCGGCAGCGCCAGTTCGCCTTCGAGGATTTGCCGCTTGACCGCACGCTCGAAGATCTCCGACAGGCACTGCACCTGCGCTTCGGCCAGGGTATTACCGGCGCTCATGCCGTTGCTGAGGTAGAGGTTCTCGATCAGGTTGGAGGGGAAATACACCACCTGGCCGTCGGACTGGCGCACGAAGGGCAAGGCGCAGATACCGCGCTGCACATTGCCCGAGTTGGTGTCGTACAGGTGCGAGCCGCGCAGCTCGCCGTCGGGGTCGTAGATCGCCAGGCAATGGCCGTCGAGCAGTCCCAGCGGCAGCGCATCGTCGCGGCCGGGCTTGAACCAGCGTTCGTCCGGGTAATGGACGAACGCCGCATTGGCGATCTCTTCTCCCCAGTACTGGTCGTTGTAGAAGAAGTTGCAGTTCAGCCGCTCGATGAATTCGCCCAGCGCCGAGGCCAGCGCGCTTTCCTTGCTCGCGCCCTTGCCGTTGGTGAAGCACATCGGCGACTGCGCATCGCGGATGTGCAGCGACCAGACGTTGGGCACGATGTTGCGCCAGGAGGCGATCTCGATCTTCATGCCGAGGCCGGCGAGGATGGCCGACAGGTTGGCGATGGTCTGCTCCAGCGGCAGGTCCTTGCCCGGGATGCGCGTGCAGCCGGCGGCATCGGTGCCGGGCATCAGCAGCGCCTGGGCGTCGGCATCGAGGTTGTCGACCTCCTCGATGACGAACTCGGGCCCGGTCTGCACCACCTTCTTCACCGTGCAGCGGTCGATGGAGCGGAGGATGCCCTGGCGGTCCTTCTCCGAGATGTCGGCCGGCAGTTCCACCTGGATCTTGAAGATCTGCCGGTAGCGGTTCTCCGGGTCGACGATGTTGTTCTGCGACAGACGTATGTTGTCGGTGGGGATGTTGCGCGTCTGGCAGTACAGCTTGACGAAGTAGGCGGCACACAGCGCCGACGACGCCAGGAAGTAGTCGAACGGCCCCGGCGCGGAGCCGTCGCCCTTGTAGCGAATCGGCTGGTCGGCGATCACCGTGAAATCATCGAACCTGGCTTCCAGTCGAAGGTTATCGAGAAAATTGACCTTTACTTCCACGGCGAGCACCAAGAGAAACGGAAACCGGCCATTATCCGGGAACTCCGGGCAAAAGTCCCAGCTCTCCGCCGTACGCGTCGCTACTTGCCGGCCTCCCCGCCGCTCTCCGGCACGTAGATCATCCGTCCGTCGGCCAAGCGGTAGGTCACCCCGGCGCGGCTGCCCTGCCCTTCGCCGATCTCGCCGCTGGCCTGGTAGCGCTTCAGCTCCTTGCCATCCTTGACCAGCATGCGCATGTCCGCCTCGCCGGGATTCTCGACCACCACCACCTTGTCCTGGCTGAACGGGTTGAGCGGGTTCTGCACGATGACGATCAGGAGGATGCCGATCACCACCAGGAACAGGTCGATCAGGTTGACCATCGAGAGGATCGGGTCGTCCGCCTCGTCGTGTTCGAGGAAGCGCATCAGCCGGCCTCCCGCGCACGTTCGACGGCGCGCAGTTCCTGGAGCAGCCAGCGGCGACGCACGGTAAGGATGAAGAAGGTGATGCTGGCGGCGACCAGGGCCAGGATCACCGCGGAAAACGCCACCACCAGGTTCTCGCCGATCCCCTGGGCGTCGTTGCGGGTCAGCGCCAGCAGTGCCGGTCCCATGGGGATCATGGTCGCCACCAGGCCGAGCATCGGCGCGCTGCGCGAGGTGATCCGCAGCCATTCCAGGCGCTGCATGATCCACAGTTCGAGGTCGTCGCTGTTGCCGCCATGCAGCGCCTGCCAGGCCGCCAGGCGCGAGCGGTAGCGCCCGCGACGGCGCTGCCAGGCTTCCATGGCGAAGCCGCCGAGGGCGACGAAGGCGTAGGCCAGCGCGGCGAGGATCAACAGCAGCACCGGCAGCAGGAACAGGCGGGTGAGTTCGTAGAGGCTGGTTTCCAGACCATTCATGAGCGATTTTCCATCGGACGACGATTGACTACGGATTGCCGGACGGCGCCGGCGGCGAACAGCGCGAGCAGCACGGCGGCGGCCAGCCGGAGCCACGGCTGCGGCTCGCCGGACGGCGGCGGCGCGACTTCTTCGAGGACGCGGCCGCTGACCGTTTCGCCGGCACCGGACGCGGCCGCGCCCTCTGCCTGCGCCGCGGCCTCGCCGAAACCGCCGGCCATCCGTTCGATGAATTCACGGGTGGTCGCCGCGCCGACCTCGCCGGCGCCGGCGGCCGCCAGTTGCCGCCAGCGCTCGGCCAGTTCGCGGCGGGTCTGCTCGCTGGCGTCCCAGTAGCCCTTGCGGATGGCCTCGGCCATGCGCGCGATGATCTGCGCCTGGGCGGTCGGATTGTGCGTTTCGAACCACTCGGCGAGACCCAGCTCGCGGCGGTCCATGACGAAGGTGTCGTGCAACGCCTGCCACTGGTCGGCGCGGACCATGGTGCGATCCGCCGCCTGCCAGCCCCACAGGTTGTTGGCCAGGTCGAGCATTTCCAGGCTGCCGGCGTAGCCCTCGCGCTGCATCGCGGCGATCCACTGCGGGCTGAGGTAGCGCCCGCGCAGCTCGCTGGCGAGGAACTGCGCGGCGGCCGTGGTGCGCGGCTGGCGCTGGCGCAGGTCGGCGATGTACAGCGCCGGGCTGGCGCCGTCGAGGTGGCGTACCGCCAGTGACAGGCCGCCGAGGTACTCGAACGGGTGGTCGGTGGAGAGCACGCCGTTGAGCGTCGAGGAGCGCGAGAGGATCGCCGCCTGTACGCCCTTCAACTGTTCGGCGAACAGGTTGCCGCCATCCAGCTTCACGCCCCAGTCGCGACTGCCATAGGCGTATTGCAAGCGCCCGAGGAACTGCTCGGCGAGCGCCGAGTCGTCGTCCCAGCGGGTGGAGTCGAGGGTCAGTTGCGTGACCCCGGTGCCGTAGTCGCCCGGCGCATTGCCGAACAGCCGCAGGCGCGACAGGCGCTGCGCCAGTGGCGCTTCGACGCCGCGTTCGCGCAGGCGCCGCTCCAGCGCCTGGCTGTTGCGCGCCAGCGGGTTGCCCGGCTCGTCCAGCGCGGCGAGGCGCTCGATGGCCTCGGCGAGCAGGCGCATGAAGCCGTCGAACTGGTCGCGGTAGACACTGGTCACCTGTAGCACCACGTCCACCCGTGGACGCCCCAGTTCCGCCGCCGGCACGATGTCCAGCGCCAGCAGGCGGCCACCGGCGTCCCAGCGCGGGCGCAGGCCGAGGGCGTGCAGCGCCTGGCTTTCGACGATGCCCAGGTGGCGCATGGTTTCCGACGACCAGAGGCTGAAGGCGAGCTTTTCCGGCGCCCTGCCCTGGTGCTCGGCGCGGTAGCTTTCCAGCAGTTGGCCGAAGGCCTCGGCGCCGGCTTCGTAGGCGGCGCGGGTCGGTACCTTGTCGGCCTCGAAGGCAAACAGGTTGCGCCCGCTGGGTACCTGTGGATTGCGGATCGGATCGCCGCCCGGCCCGGGCGCGACGAAGCGCCCGGCGAGGCCGGCGAGCAGCGCCTCCAGTTCGCCGGTGTCGGCGAGCTGGCGGTCCAGTTCGCGGGCGCGCAGCAACTGCTCGCGCAGGCGCGGATTGGCCACCTTGGCGATCTCGCCGCCGTCGCGCAGGTAGCGTTGCAGCGTGCGGTAGGCACGACCTTCCCGCAGCGCCCTGAAATCGGCGGCGAACAGTTCGTCGGGGTCGAGACCGAGCGCGCGGTAGTAGGGCTCGCCGAGCTGCTGCATGACGGTGCCCAGGCGCAGCTCCGGCGAGGCGGCGACACCGAAGGTGTGCAGCCCCAGCGGCATCGCCGAGCCGGCCAGTCGGTGCAGGTGGTCGTGGAGCACGCCGAGGAACGCCGGGAAATCCTCGCGCATCGCTGCCTCGCTCCAGCCCAGGTCGTCGTTCATGTGCGCCGCCCGCACCGCCGCGCGGATCTGCTCGGCGCTGCGTTCGCGCACCGCGCCCTCGTCCAGTTGCTGGTATTCGTGGATCAGCTGGTGCAGGTCGCGCAGTTCGTCGTACAGCCCGGCCGGGGCGAACGACGGCGTCTGGTGGCTGACGGTGACCGCGCGCCCGCGCCGGCGCGCCTGGATCGCCTCGCCAACGTTGTCCTGGATGTACGGGTAGAACACCGGCAGGTCGCCGAGCGCCCGCAGCGGGTAGTCGCCCACCGCCAGCCCGCGGTCCTTGCCGGGTAGCCATTCCTGGGTGCCATGGGTGCCGAAATGGATCAGCGCGTCGGCGCCGAAACCCTCGCGGACGAACTGGTAGACCGCCAGGTAGAGATGGTCCGGCGGCACCGCGCTGTCGTGGTAGGCCTCGCCCGGACGGCCGGCGCGCGGCGGCTGCGGCAACAGCAGCAGATTACCCAGGCGCGCCGCCGGGAACACGAAGCGTCGCTGGCCGTCGATATCGCGCAAGGCCCAATGTCGACGCGGGTCGCCCCAGCGCGCGCGGATCTGCTCGCGCAGGTCCGCCGGCAGCGCCTCGAACCAGTGCAGGTAGGCGTCCAGCGGCAGACTCGCGGCGAGGCCGTCGCGATACAGCGCGTCCAGGGTCTGCGGCCGGTAGTAGCCGCCGAGCAGGCGCTGGGCGGTATCGATCAGCGCGCTTTCGTCGCTCGTCGCAACCCGGTAGCCGGCCGCCCGCAGCGCCTCGCCGAGACGGGCCAGGCTGGCCGGTACATTGAGATGCGAGGCGGCGACGTTCTTCTCGCCTTCCGGGTGGTTCCAGAACATCAGCGCCAGGTGCTTGTCCGCCGCCGGCAGGCGACGCAGGCGCAGCAGTCGGTCGAGCTTGTCCAGCAGGGCCTCGGCCTGCCCGGCCATCAGCTTCGGCTCGCCGTTCTCCAGGGCGCTGATCACCAGCGGATCGCTCATTCCCCAGGTTTCCGGCATGCCGAGGAAGGCCGTCGCGGTACGCGGCGCCACCCCGCTGGCGGCGGCCAGCCAGTCGGCCTCGTTGCCGTCGCGGTAGCCGAGGGTCTGCAATACCGGCACGTCCAGCGCGAGGAACTCGGCACGGCGCGCCGGGCCGTTCTGCAGGTGCTGCAGGTTGACCAGCGCCTGGACATCGGCGCCAGCGAAGGACTTCCTCAACGCTTCCGGATCGCTGTCGTCGAACCACACCGCCAGCGGCGCCTGGCCGTGCCGCTCGCTACGCCGCAACAGTTCGTCGATGGCGCCGGTCTGGGCGTCGGCGATGGCGCCGCGCGGGATCAGGAAGGCGATGCGCGGGGCGTCGCTGGCCCAGCGCGAGGCGCCCCAGGCGAGGTAGTCGGCGAGGCCGGCGAACGGCGCCGGTGCGTCGGGATGATAGAAGCCGGCCTGCGCCAGGGGGTGCGGCGCCGGCAACGCGTCGACGGGCAGGCCGGCATGCCAGCGTCGGACCGCCTCGAACAGCCGGCGCAGGTTGGCTTCGCCGCCGTTCGCGTAGTAGCCGACCAGGCGCCCGCCCAGCGCCGCCGGCAGGTTGCCGAAACCCGGCGGACCACCGCCGACGCGGATCCAGGGTTGCGTCCCGCCTTGCAAGCGCTCGCCCAGCGCCTGCTCGACCTGGGCGCGATCGGTCGGACGCGGTGTGTCGAGGATCAGCAGGTCGCCGCCGTCCAGCCAGTCGCCGGGCGGCGCCTCGCCGATGCCGAGGCGCAGGCCGCGCAACTCGACACCGGCCTCGCGCGCCCAACCGGCTAGGCGCTGGTGCTTGCCCGGGAGGACGAAATCGCTGCTGAGCAGACGCACCTGGGCCGGCTCCGCCCAGGCACAGAGACTGGCCAGCAGCGCGCCGCAGAAGAGTAGCGAACGGCGCATCAGAAGCTCGCCACCAGGCCGAGATGGAAGGTCCGCCCAGGTTCGGCATAGGTGAAGTGCGTGTCGTCGTCGGCCAGGCGCTGGTCGCCAAGGTTCTCGATGCCGCCGCGCAGCGTCAGGTTCTCGCTGAGTTTCTGGCTCAGCTCCAGGTGCCACAGGCTGTAGGCCGGCAAGGCGTAGCCGACGTTGCTGCTGTAGGCCACCTGGCTGCCGACGTATTCGGTACGCAACTGGGCGCTGAAGCGCGCATTGGGGCTCCAGCGCAATTGGCTGTTGGCGAGGTGCCGGGAGCGGTCGCCGAGGCGCTTGCCGGCGGTGCGGTTGCGCGCGTCGAGGTAGGTGTAGTTGAGTTCCCAGCGCAGGTCCGCCGGCAGGTCCACGCCGCCGCCCAGCTCGAGGCCGCGGATCCGTGCCCTGTCGACGTTCTCGTAGTTGCGCACCTCGCCGCCGCGCACCCCGCAGCGTGCTACGCAGACGGTCTGGATCAGGTCGCGGACATCGTTCTCGAACACCGTGCCCTTCAGCGACCAGCCGTCGCCCTGGTAGTCGGCGCCCAGTTCGTAGGACGTATTGGTCTCCGGCTTCAGGTCGGGATTGCCGTAGATGGTGAAGCGCCCGCCGCCGCCGACCGCTGCATACTCCGGCGATAGCTGCTTCAGGCTCGGCGCCTTGTAGCCGCGACCGACGCCGGCGCGCAGGGTCAGCGCATCGGAAAGGTGGTGCAGCAGGTATAGGCGCGGACTGCTTTCCCAGCCGAACGCCTCGTGCTTGTCGAAGCGGCTGCCGAGGGTCAGCGACCAGTCCGGGCCGAAGGCGATCTCGTCCTGCAGGAACAACGCCTTGTGTCGCGCGCTGGCGTCGCCGGCGGTATTCACCGAGCGATCCTCCAGTTCTTCCTTGCGCCATTCGCCGCCGAGGGTGAAGAGATGCCGCTCGAAGGCCGGCATGCTGAGGTGGCCGTCGACCACGCTGTCGGTAAGGCGCTGCGGGTTGCTCGGCGGTTGTCCGTCGGAACGCGCGTTGTGCCGCTCCAGGCGGTTGCGGTAGGTGCGCAGCTGGCTGCTGCCCCAGTCCCACTGGCCATTGTGGGCGAGCGACCAGCGCTCGCGTTCGATCACGTCGCGCGACTCGTAGTAGCGCGAGCGCGGCCCCCCGGTCTCGCTGTTGCGCCAGCGTCGTTCGCGCCCGCGCTGGTGGCCGAGGTCGATGCGCTGGGCGTCGTCCGGGGTCCAACTGAGGTTCAGCCCGCCGCTGTCGGCGTTGCCGCCTTCCAGCTCGGAGAGCCGGCGCTCGTCGGCGTCCGGGGTTTCCTGCTGGCGGCGGCTCTCGCCGTTCAGGGCGAGGCCCAGCTTGCCGGGGACCAGCGGCCCGGCGAGATAGGCGCCGAGCTGGTGGCTCTGCCCGCCGAGGCCGTCCTCGCGCACGCCGCCATCGAGCAGGCCGCTGCCCGTCCAGGTATCGGTGGCGCGCCGGGTGATCACGTTCACCACTCCGCCGAGGGCTTCCGAACCGTAGAGCGAGGACATCGGTCCGCGTACCACCTCGATGCGCTCGATGCTCTCCACCGGCACCCAGCCGAGGTCGAAGTCGGAATGGGCGATGGCCCCGGACGAGGTGGAGATCCGCTGGCCGTCCACCAGCACCAGGGTGTGCTCGCTGGACATGCCGCGAACGCTGATGCCCCGCCGGGACATGCCGACGCCGTTGAACTGCAGGCTTTCCGAACCGCGCAGGGCTTCCTGCAGGTCGCGCACCGGGCGCCGCCGCAGGTCCTCGGCGGCGATCAGCGAAACGCTGGCCGGGGCGTCGCGCAGCTTGCGCTCGGTAGTGGTGGCGCTGACCACCGTCGGCTCCAGGTCGACCGGCGCGGCCAGCGCCAGGCAGGGAAGCAGGTAGAGGAACGGCACGGCGCGGGCCAGCCGCAGCGGAGGAAGACGGTGCGGGGAGGAATGGGGGGTCATGGTCGGCAGGTATGAATTATGAATATTTATAAGTTATAACATAACATTTAATCGAATGAAGAATGCCCGCCGTTTCTTCTTCATCGAGGCCAGGGAACGTCTCGCTCGCCGTATCCCTCGAAGCACAGGACCCCACTCTCAACCGGGCATGCCCCCCAGGAGGAAAGATGACCGCAACCGAGCAGATCATGGCGCTCCTCGAACGCTGGGACCGCCAGCAGGAGGGCTACATCCGCCAGCGCGAGGAGCGCTACGAGGCGATGTTCCAGTTGCTCGAAGACCTCTTCGGCCGCGACGGGCGCTTCACCGCCATCGACGCCGCCTGCGGCCCGGGCTCCCTCGGCCGGCGCCTGCTCGAACGCTTCCCGGCAGCGCGGGTGGTGGCGCTGGACGCCGACGTCATGCTGCTGGAGATCGCGCGTACGGCGCTGGCCGGTTTCGCCGAGCGGGTCCGCGTGGTGGAGTGCGACCTCACCGATCCAGGCTGGACCGAACGGGTCGCCGAAGCGCGCGAGTCCCTCGCCGGCGAACGGCCCGCGGCGCTGCTCTCTTCCACCGCGTTGCACTGGCTGTCGCCCGCCGAACTCGCCGGGTTCTACGCCCAGGCCGGCGAGCTGCTCGCCCCCGGCGGCGTGCTGCTGAACGCCGACCACATGCGCTACGACCGACGCTGGCCGGGACTCGCGGAATTGTCCCGGAAGCACCGCGAGCGGGTCCTCCAGGCTTCCGTGGCCAGCGGCGCGGACAGTTGGGAAGACTGGTGGCAACGCGCCGCGCAGATCCCCCGGCTGGCCCCGCTGAAGGCGCAGCGCGACGCCCATTTCGCGCGGCGCCCGCTCAGGCGCGCCAGCGAAGACGAAGACTGCTCGCTCGATTTCCATCTCGCCGCCCTGCGCCAGGCGGGCTTCGCCGAGGCCGCCACGGTCTGGCAGCAGTTGGACAACTACGTGGTCTTCGCCCGCCTCGCCCAGGCCTGATACGCCGTCACCCGGGCGCGGGGAATACCTCCAATGGAACCCGGGCAATCCGCCGGACGTTGACGCAGATCAACGCCGGCTCGGCGTCGCTCGCCAGAATCCACAACATCTTGTTGTTTTGCAAAATCAAAACACATCATGTTGTGGAGAGACTGAAATGACCCAGCCCCGGAAGGCTACCTGGCCGGCCACCCTGCTCAAGCGCAACGGACGTGAAGTCCCCTTCGATCCCGGCAAGATCGAACGCGCCATCGCCGCCGCCGGCCAGGCCACCGGCGAGTTCGACCCGCAGCAGGCGCAGGCGCTCGCCGAACGCGTGGTGGAACGCCTGCCGGAACGCGCCTGCCTGGATATCGAACGGGTCCAGGACCTGGTCGAACGGGTGCTGATGGAGGCCGGCCACTACCCCACGGCGCGCGCCTACGTGGTCTACCGCGAACGCCACGGCCGGCTGCGCCGCGAGCGCAAGACCCTGGTGGACGTCGCCGCGTCGATGAACGAATACCTTTCCCGCGAGGATTGGCGGGTGCGCGCCAACGCCAACCAGGGCTATTCCCTCGGCGGGCTGATCCTCAACGTATCCGGCAAGGTCACCGCGAACTACTGGCTGGACGAGGTCTACGATGCCGACATCGCCGCCGCCCACCGCGACGCCGACCTGCATATCCACGACCTCGACATGCTCGCCGGCTATTGCGCCGGCTGGTCGCTGCGCACCTTGCTGAACGAAGGCCTGAACGGCGTGCCGGGGCGGGTCGAGGCCGGTCCGCCGAAGCACCTGGGCAGCGCCCTGGGGCAGATGGTCAACTTCCTCGGCACCCTGCAGAACGAGTGGGCCGGGGCCCAGGCCTTCAGTTCCTTCGATACCTACCTGGCGCCCTACGTGCGCAAGGGCCGCCTCGACTACGCCAGCGTGCGCCAGGCCCTCCAGGAGTTCATCTACAACCTCAACGTGCCGTCGCGCTGGGGCACCCAGACGCCCTTCACCAACCTGACCTTCGACTGGGTCTGCCCGGACGACCTGCGCGACCAGGTGCCGCGCATCGGCGGCGAGGAGATGCCCTTCGCCTACGGCGAGCTGCAGGCCGAGATGGACCTGATCAACCGCGCCTACATCGAGGTGATGCAGGCCGGCGACGCCCATGGCCGGGTGTTCACCTTCCCGATCCCGACCTACAACATCACCCACGACTTCCCCTGGGACAGCGACAACGCCACGCGCCTGTTCGAGATGACCGCGCGCTACGGCCTGCCCTACTTCCAGAACTTCCTCAACTCGGACATGCAGCCCAACCAGGTGCGCTCGATGTGCTGCCGCCTGCAACTGGACGTGCGCGAACTGCTCAAGCGCGGCAACGGCCTGTTCGGCTCGGCGGAGCAGACCGGCTCGCTGGGCGTGGTGACGATCAACTGCGCGCGCCTGGGCTATCGCCACCGTGGCGACGCCGCCGGCCTCTACCGCCAGCTCGACCATCTGCTCGAACTCGCCTTCGCCAGCCTGGAGCTGAAGCGCAAGGTGATCCAGCAGCACATGGATGCCGGCCTCTATCCCTACACCCGACGCTACCTGGGTACCCTGCGCAACCATTTCTCCACCATCGGCGTGAACGGCCTGCACGAGATGGTGCGCAACTTCAGCGACGACCGCGAGGGACTGCACAGCGAAGCCGGGCGCGAGATGGCCCTGGCCCTGCTCGATCACGTGCGCGCGCGGCTGGTGGGTTTCCAGGAGAACAGCGGGCACCTCTACAACCTGGAAGCCACGCCCGCCGAGGGCACCACCTATCGCTTCGCCCGCGAGGACCGCAAGCGCTATCCGCGCATCCTCCAGGCCGGCACGCCGGAGGCGCCCTACTACACCAACTCCTCGCAACTGCCGGTGGGCTTCACCGACGACCCGTTCGAGGCGCTGGAGCTGCAGGACGCCCTGCAATGCAAGTACACCGGCGGCACCGTGCTGCATCTCTACATGGCCGAGCGGATTTCCTCCGCCGAAGCCTGCAAGACCCTGGTGCGCACCGCCCTCGGTCGCTTCCGCCTGCCGTACCTGACCGTCACCCCCACCTTCTCGATCTGCCCACGGCACGGCTACCTGGCCGGCGAGCACGAGTTCTGCCCGAAGTGCGACGAGGAGCTGCTGCAACGCTCCACGCCCAAGAGCTGTTGCGGCGGCTGCGGCGGTTGAGTCGCCTGTCGTTCCTTTCATCCACCAGCAAGGAGTACCACCGATGAACCCCAACCAGTTGCCCGAAGGCCAGCGCCAGCGCTGCGAAGTCTGGACCCGCGTGATGGGCTACCACCGTCCCGTGGCAGCGTTCAATGCCGGCAAGCAGTCCGAGCATCGCGAACGCCGCCATTTCCGCGAGACGCGATGAGCGCCACGCTCAGGGTCGGGGGCCTGGTGCCCCTGACCACCCTCGACTACCCCGGCCTGCTCGCCTGCGTGCTGTTCTGCCAGGGCTGCGCCTGGCGCTGCCGCTACTGCCACAACCCGGAACTGATCGCGCCGCGCGGCGCGGAGGAAATCCCCTGGCCACGCCTGCTCGACTTCCTCCGCCGACGCCAGGGCCTGTTGCAGGCGGTGGTCTTCAGCGGCGGCGAGGCGACCCTGCAGGCGGCCCTCGGCGACGCCATGCGCACGGTCCGCGAACTGGGCTTCCGCGTCGGCCTGCACAGCGCCGGCATCAACCCCCGCGCCTTCGCCCGGGTGCTGGCGCAGAGCGACTGGGTGGGCTTCGACGTCAAGGCGCCGGCCGAGGACGTCGCCGCCATTACCGGCGTGGACGGCAGCGGCGCGGCCAACTGGCGCAGCCTGGAATACCTGCTGGACAGCGGCGTGGCCTACGAATGCCGGACCACGGTGCACTGGCGCTTGTTCGATAGCGAACGCCTCTGGCGCCTGGCGACGCGCCTGCGCGCGATGGGCGTGGAGCGCTTCGCCGTACAACTGGCGCGCCCGGCCCGCCAGCTCGATCCGCAGCTTCTCGCGAAGCCCGCGCCGCAGGGCGCTGCGCAGCTATGGCGAGAACTGGAAGAGCTGTTTCCCGCCTTCGAACTGCGCGACGCCTGAGCCTCCGGTTCAGCGGCGCCGCTCGGGCCTGCCAGCTCGCTCGGACAGGGCGGGCAGTCCCGACCAGGCCTGCTCTTCACAAGACTCATACGATCGTACGAGAGCACCTTCTCGATTCCTAGTTGCGTCCAATTGTCGCGGACGGCGCCGCTCGCCACCCTTGCTCCAGATTCAGCGACCCCGGACCCGCGCCATGAAACTCACGCTCACCCCTCCCCTGACCCCCAGCCACTGGATGCGCTCGACCGACCTGGCCGACACCGCCAGCGCCCCCCTCGTCGGCGCCCACTCGGCGGACGTGGCGATAGTCGGCGGCGGTTTCGTCGGGCTCTGGACCGCCATCACCCTCAAGCAACTGGAACCGGACGCACGGGTCCTGCTACTGGAGCAGGACGTCTGCGGCGGCGGCGCTTCCGGCAGGAACGGTGGTTTCGTGATGTCCTGGTGGCCGAAGATCGGCACCTTGCTGGGCTTCTGCAACGAGGCGCAGGCGCGCTTCCTTGGCGAAAGCGCGGAGCGGGCGATCCAGGAACTCGGGGAGTTCTGCGCGCGGCATGACATCGATGCGCACTTCCAGCAGAAGGGCTGGCTGTGGACCGCCACCACGGCGCGCCACCTCGACGCCTGGAACGATACCCTCGCCGCCTGCGAACGGCTCGGCGTCAGTCCCTTCGAACGCCTCGACGCCAGCGAAGTGGCACGCCGGACCGGTTCGCCGGTGCATCTCGCCGGGGTCTTCGAGCGCAGCAATGCCACCGTGCAACCAGCCTTGCTGGTGCAAGGCATGCGCCGCGTAGCGCTGGCCCTCGGCGTGGAAATCCACGAGCGCTGTGGCGTCAGCCAGATCGTTCCCGGCCAGCCGGCACAGCTGCTGAGCGCCGGGGCCCGGGTCCAGGCCAAGGCGGTGGTTCTCGCGACCAACGCCTGGTCGGCCGCCCTGCCCAGGCTCTCCAGGCTGATCGTGCCGGTGAACAGTTCCATCGCGGTTACCGAGGCGATACCGCAACGGCTGGAGCGAATCGGCTGGACCGGCGGGGAAGCCATCACCGATTCCCAACTGATGGTGGACTACTACCGCACCACCCGCGACGGGCGCATCGCCTTCGGCAAGGGCACCGGCGCCATCAGCTACGGCTCGCGCATCGGCCGGGTATTCGACGTCGACCGGGAGAGCCTGGCCCTGACCGAGGCCGACTTCCGCCGCACCTATCCCTCGCTAGGCGACGTCCCGCTGGTCGACGGCTGGTCCGGCCCCATCGACCGTACCTACGACAGCCTGCCGGTCTTCGGCCACCTGCACGAGAACATCCACTACGGCATCGGCTGGAGCGGCAACGGCGTGGGACCGAGCCGCCTGGGCGGGCGGATCCTCGCCAGCCTCGCCCTCGGCCGCGACGACCCGTGGAGCCGTTGTCCGCTGGTAGAACGCCGCTGCCGGAGCTTCCCCCCCGAGCCGCTGCGCTACCTGGGTGGCTCCCTGGTGCGCAACGCCGTCCTGCGCAAGGAACGCGCGGAACTCGCCGGTACCGCGCCCTCGGCCACCGACCGCTTTCTCGCGCGCTTCGCCCCCGCCGGCCTTGAAGACAAATCCTGAGGAGCCCATGGCATGAACCCTTCGCTCATCCGTCTCGACGACGAAAGTCCTTTCACCTCGCCCACGCCCGTCGGCCAGCCCCTGGGCGAACCGGTAGCCCTGACCCGTACCGCGGCCCACCGCCCGCTCGCCGACGGCAACGGCGTGACCGGCATCTGGGAATGCACCCCGGGGCGCTTCCGCCGACAGGTCGAGCAGGCCGAGTACAGCTACATCGTCAGCGGTGAAGGTCGCTTCACCCCGGACGAGGGCCAGGCCGTGGAGTTTCGCGCCGGCGACGCACTCTATTTCGCCGCTGCCACCCAGGGCACCTGGGACATCCGCCGGACCGTGCGCAAGACCTACCTGATCTTCGACTGACCCCGAAGAACCGAACTCCACCGCCCTGACAGAGGAAACAAGAAATGGGTATGCGAGAAGCGAACGACAACGCATCGGGCCTCAAGGCCCATCCCCTGGGCTCGCTCGAGACGATCGCGATCATCATCGGCACCAACATCGGCGCCGGCGTGCTGAGCATGGCCTACGCCGCCCGCAAGGTCGGCTACGTGCCGTTGCTGGTATGCCTGGCCCTGACCTGCCTCTTCTGCATCGTCACCATGCTCTACGTGACCGAAGCCTGCCTGAGAACCCGCGGCAACAACCAGCTCAGCGGCCTCTCCCGGCGTTACCTGGGCCCGCTCGGCGGCTGGCTGATCTTCATCGCGGTGGCGGCCAACAGCTACGGGGCCCTGGTCGCCTACATGACCGGCAGCGGCAACATCATGCTCGAGTTCTTCGGCCAGTACGGCCTCACGCGCGAGGTCGGCAGCCTGATCTTCTTCGTCCCCTCGGCGCTGGTGCTCTACCTGGGCCTGAAGGCGCTCGGCGTGGGCGAGAAGCTGATCAGCGCCGGCATGGTGGCCATCGTCTGCATCCTCATCGGCGCTACCCTGATGCACGACGACGCCCGTCTCGCCCACCTTTGGCAGAGCCAGTGGCAATACGTGGTTCCAGTGTTCAACCTGGCGGTCTTCGTGTTCGGCGCGCAGTTCCTGGTTCCGGAGCTGGTGCGCGGCAACCTGGCAACCCCCGGGCGCGTGCCGCGCCTGATCGTGGTCGGCATGCTGCTGACCTTCCTGCTGGTGGCGGCCATTCCTGCCTCGGTCATCGCCCTGGTCGGCCCCGACAACCTCAGCGAGGTGGCGACCTTGAGCTGGGGACGCTCCCTCGGCCAATGGGCCTACTACGTGGCGAACACCTTCGCCTTGCTGGCGATGCTGACCTCCTACTGGGGACTCGGCGGGTGCCTGTTCACCAATATCTTCGACCACTTCCGCCTGGGCAGCGAAACCAACCGGCGCAAACGCCTGGCGGTGCTCGCCGCGGTCTCGGTCCCGCCGTTCCTGCTGGCCTATGCGGGGCTCGGCGGCTTCGTGAACGCGCTGTACTTCGCCGGTACCTTCGGCGGCGTACTGATGGGCATCATCCCCATCCTCCTGCTCAACGCGGCGCGGCGCCACGGCGACCAACTGCCGGCATTCAGCTGCGGCTGGTATGCCCATCCGCTGATACAGGGGCTGATCGTCCTGGTGTTCGCCTCCAGCGGGGTCTATGCGATCGCCTCGGCACTGGGGATGCTGCCCGCCAGTTGGTGACAGGGCGCGCTGCCTGCGCCCGGGGCGATTACACTGAAAGCCCATGCCTGGAGTTTCCTGGACATGCCGCAGAGCATCCGCCACCTGATCGCCCTCCCCGAACTCCGTTCACGCCTGCTGAGCGGAGCCGGCGGCCTCGACCGCCCGGTTCGCTGGGCGCATGTCTGCGAACTCGACGACCCCACCGAATGGCTCGGCGAGGGTGACCTGCTGATGACCACCGGGCTGGGCATACCGAGCGAGGCCGAGCGGCAACGGCGTTACGTCCGAAGACTGGCCGAGGCCGGCCTGGCAGGCATGATGATCGGCGAGAACATGGAAGCCCCGAGCGACCTCGATGCCCTGCGCGAGACGGCCGAGGCCCTGGGCTTCCCGTTGATTCTCACCCACTACGGCGTCCCTTTCGCCGCCGTGACCCGGGCCATCGTCGATGCGGGGCAGAAAGACGAATACGAGCGCCGCAACGCCCTGGCCCGGATATACGAAAGCGCCCGATTGAGCATGCAGGGACTGGGCCTGCCGGCGCTGCTGCAACGCCTCGGCAAGGACGTGCGGAGCAGCCTCTACCTCATCGTTCCCGACACCCTGGCGGCCTGGCAGCCAGGCCTGCCAGGGCTGCCCGCGGAGTTGGCCGACGCGCTGCGCAACCGCCGTCGCGAGCAGGCGGAGCCGCAGCCAATGGTCCTTCGCCATCCGCTCGCGGAAGGCGAAGCGCTCAGCATCGGCATTCCTTCCGACCGGAACTGCCTGCTGATAGCCCTGGGCGAGCGGCTGCCGGACTACAGTCTCCTGCACCACCTGACGGCAGTGCTCGGCATAGAGATCGAACGGCTGCGCGTCGAAAGCGAACGCCACCTGCGCCTGGCTTCGGAATTGCTCGACGACCTGCTGCAACGACGGCTATACCGGGAACAAGCCGAGGAGCGGCTGGAGGAACTGCTGCCCGGGCTCGATCTCGACGATGCAGTCGTTTCCGTGGCAAGTTCCGAGGGGCTCGCGACCGACCCTATCGGTCTTTTCCGGGGCCACGACTCACGCCTGCTGGTTCGCGCGCAAGGCCAGGAAATCATTCTGCTGCACCAGGCCGGCCTCGCCTCGACACTGCAGGAAGCCCTGGACAGCTCGCTGGGAGTGAGCGCTCCGCTCCGTCGTGCCGAACGTTGCGCCGAGGCCTTGCGCGAAGCGCGCCTGGCCCTGGCCCACAGCCATTCCCGGCAGCCGTTGTGTCGCTACGCGGAACTGGACGACGAGGCGCCCTGGCTACCCAGAAGCCTCGCCGAGGCCGAGCGGGCGTTCCGCCTGGTCCTCGGCGCCCTCCACGACTATGACGCGGCCAATGGCTCCGCACTGCTATACACGCTGCAGGTCTTTCTCGAGGAAAACAGGTCCTGGTTGAACGCCGCGCAGCGGCTACACATACACAAGCAGAGCCTGGTCTACCGGATACGCCGCATCGAGGAAATCAGCGGACGCTCGCTGGACAGCACCGCCGATGTGGCGACCCTCTGGTTCGCCTTGCAGGCAACCCGGCTGTCGCCGGAAGCGAGGGGCAGGACGGCGAAGAG
Source organism: Pseudomonas sp. CP-1 (assembly GCF_021213715.1). NCBI lineage: Bacteria > Pseudomonadati > Pseudomonadota > Gammaproteobacteria > Pseudomonadales > Pseudomonadaceae > Pseudomonas > Pseudomonas sp. CP-1. Next base: position 11,797 of record NZ_JAJQKY010000021.1, on the reverse strand, counting down.
CAGCCTCCTGGAGCAGTCCGCGCACCATGGCGGCGACATGGACTGACGGCGGAGCCCGATACCTGGCGCTTGCAGGGCGACGCCGCCGCCAACAGGCGCGGCCAGGAACGGTTGCCCGGCAGGGGCGTGGCCTGTGGATGCCGGACCACGGTGCATCGCAGCGAGCGCCGTTGCGAATGCATTAATCCCCCTTGCTAGCTAGCCACCCCGCCGCTGGAGCGGCGCGGCCCGCGCTTCTAGGCTCGAACGGTAAGACGGAAGCCCATCGGCGCGGCGCAAAGGAGGCCTGCGATGCGTAACGGAATCCACGCTGTATCCGCCCCGCTACCCACCCTGTTCGTATCTCCGCCGGCGGTCTTCACTGCCTCCCTCGAGCGACTTCCCCCACACGCTCGGCAGGCCCCCGCCGCCCAGCGCCCGCCGGGGTCGCCCGGCATTCCCGGCAGCGCCCGGTTGCAGACTGGCGCCACCACGTCCCACTGACGTCCCAACGCCGACGGCCATGCCGTCGCAAGCGCTTCATCCCCCCGCGATCCGCCCGTCGCGCTCGTCCCCATCGGGACCAACCGGGCCGCCCCCGGCCCGCTCCTTCGAACCTGCGTGGAGTCCATCCCATGAACGGAAGCAGATCCACCTTTCTCTACCTTCTCGCCGCCGCCGGCCTGGCGCTGACACCCGCGGCCCAGGCCGACCGGGGCAACGACGTGGTCGCCCGGCTCAACCAGTTGTACAACGACACCCGCCAGGATTGCGGCGGACCGTCGAAGCCGGCATTCCTCTGTTCCGGCGTGCTGTTCCGCGCCACCTGGCCTTCGACCGACTACATGTTCTACAGCATCAGTCCGAAGAGCCAGAAAAGCGGCGGCGTCTCCGCCTCCTACCTGCGCAAGGACGCCAAGTACCGCAAGCTCGCCTATGGCCTGAAGAGTGGCTTCATCTTCGACACCATCTTCGGTAATCCGAAGGACCACCAGGACTATGCGGTGCTCTGTTCCTTCCCCATCGACGCCGCCACCGACGACCGCGCCCAGCAGGGTTGCACCGATTCGCGGCGCACGCCGAACAGCGTCGAGAAGTCCTGCCAGGACATCAACGTCAGCACCGCCGAGCAGTGGGCGGCGAACTACCGGCAGAACCGCGGCGACCATTCGCGGCAGTGCTCCTTCGACGTCCGCGACGAGCGCAATACCGCCGCCGGCCCGGCCTTCTACCAGAGCATCCGGGCGATGGCGCAGATCGCCGACGAATCCTTCACCACCCAGAACGAACTGCGCCTGGCCAAGTGGGAGGAAAACCCGCCGAAGTCGCCGTCGATCCTCGCCGCGTTCTACACCGAGGACGCCGGCCTGGAGGGCGCTCGGCTCAACCAGATCCAGTGGTATCAGTCGGTCCAGGCATTCCTCCCGATCATCAACATGCGACTGCCGCAGACCCGCCAGCAGGACGCGCAGTTCGCCTACGACGGGCGTAAGCAGGCGATCTACCCGACCAGCGAGAAGAATGCCTGCGAGCGCTATGTGGAAAGCGCCACCTGGGTGGAGCGCGACGATCCGGGCTTCAGGAAGAAGATCATGACCCTGGAAGTGGTACCGACCGATTGCGGGCGCAAGATCCAGGACAACCAGACCAACAATTTCTTCAACGAGCTGGTGGTCGACCACTACCTGGACAGCGAATGGAAGGACAACCCGGACAACCGCGACAGCAATATCGGCAGCATGCGCCGACAACTGGTCTGCCACTTCAACGTCGCCCGCAACAAGCCCGAGTGGAACCTGGAACCCTCGCGGCCGTACACCTCCAACGAGGACTCCATCGCCAAGGGCTGCAATAACACCTGAGGCCGCTCCGCGGGGGCGCTACGGCGTCCCCTGCGAACAGCGATATGGCCTTTTGATATCACACGCTCTACCATGCCGTCTTTCCAAGCCGCCAGGGAACGAACGCATGGCTTTCGATGCCGCCCGCTATGTCCACCGCGACTACGCCAGCCTGGCGCCCGCCCCGGGCAACGAATACCCGCGCCTGAGGGCCTGGGAGTACCTCTGGGAGTATGTCTGGGACCCCAGTCGCAGCTGGGACGACCTGACCGCCCCCGAACAGCTCGACACCACCGCCCTGCACCTGGGTTTCTACCTGGCCAACTGGGGCATGTTCCGTGGCTCCTCGGGACTGCTGCAGAACAGCAACCTGGACCTGATGAAAGCGCTGGCCCGGCAGCTCTTCAGCGGTGCCGGAGCGGAACTCTTCGAGCTGTCCCTGGTGGATTTCGCCGGCAACGGCGCGCGCCTGGCGCACAACCGCAAGCTGCTGGAAACGGTACTCGGGTCGATGGACGCCCTCAGCAGCCGGGTGAGCTGGACCGACACCCTGAAGAGCAAGATCCTGCTCGGCGTCTGGGGCGAGTTTCCCGCCCTCGACCGCCACTACCTGGCCGCCTGTCGCGCGCTGTATCCACGCCGGGGCCTGACGAGCGTCAACGGCGGCACCCTCACCGCGCTGCACCGCCTGATCGGCGAAGAAAGGCTGTCGTTCCCGCGCCTGGAGACCGCCCGCAAGGGGCTCCTCTATCCCACCAGACGCCTGGCCGACATGGCTTTCTTCCAGTACGGCCTGGAAAACGCCTGAGACGCTGCGCCGCCGATCCGGGGGACTTGTAGGCATGCCCTCGCTGTAAGTAGTATGAGACTCATTCTCAATTACAACAGCGATCCCCTCCATGCCGCCGGCCGACGCCTCCCTGCACGACGCTGTGAGCCATCTCTACCAGGACCACCATGGCTGGCTGCAAGGCTGGTTGCGGCGACGCCTGGGCTGCGCGGAAAACGCCGCCGACCTGGCCCAGGACACCTTCGCCCGCCTGCTCGCCTCGCGCCGGGTACTGGATGCGCGCGAACCGCGCGCCTACCTGACCACCGTCGCCAAGGGGCTGATGATCAACTGGTTCCAGCGCCAGTCGCTGGAGCGCGCCTACCTCGATGCCCTGGCCAACCTCCCGGAAGACCTCGCGCCGCCGCCGGAACAGCGGTTGATGGTGCTGGAAACCCTGCATGAAGTAGACGCCCTGCTCGGCAGCCTGCCGGACAGGGTCCGCCAGGCGTTTCTCCTGGCGCAGATCGAAGGCCTGAAGTACGAAGCCATCGCCGAGCGCCTGGGCGTGTCCCTGGGCTCGGTCAAGCGCTACATGCAGCAGGCCTTCCGCCAGTGCCTGGAGCTGATGGAATGAATTCCGCGGGCGAAGGCCGGATTCCCTCGCCGATCCTCGACGAGGCCGCCGAGTGGCTGGTGCGCCTGCAGGACAGCGGCTGCACCGACGACACGCGCCAGGCGTGCGCCCAGTGGCGGCAGCGCAGCCCACAGCACGCCCATGCCTGGGAGCGCGCCGAGCGCCTGCTGCAATGCCTCGGCCGACTGCCGCCGGCGCTGGCCCTGCCGACCCTCGGCCGCGAGCGCGGGCTGGACCGGCGGCGCGCGATCAAGCACCTCGCCCTGGTCCTCGGCGGCGCCTCGCTGGGGCTCGCCACCTGGCAGGCCGAGCCGTTGCGCGACTGGCTGGCCGACCAGCGCACCGGCGTCGGCGAACAGCGCCGCCTGACCCTGCCCGACGGCAGCCTGCTGACCCTGAACACCGACAGCGCCGTGGACCTGGCCTTCGACGCCAGCCAGCGGCTGGTACGCCTGCTGCGCGGCGAGATCTTCGTCGATAGCCGCGCCGACCCGCGTCCGTTCCGCGTCGCCACCGCCGAAGCGCGACTGCATGCCGGCGCCGCCCGCTTCAACGTACGCCAGGAGATGGCCGCGACCCGGGTCGCGGTACTCGCCGGGCGGGTCGAACTGAGCCCGCTCCACGGACGCGGACGCTGGCTGGAAAGCGGCGAGTCGGTGCGCCTGGGCACCGACGGCGAAGCGCGCCGGCTGGCCTTCGACGGCCTGCCGGACGCCTGGACCCGCGGCATGCTGATGGCCGACCGGATGCCGCTGGCCGAGGTGCTCGCCGAACTCGCCCGCTATCGTCGCGGCTTACTGCGCTGCGACCCGCAACTGGCCAGGCTGGCGGTGTCGGGCGCCTATCCGCTGCTGGACCTGCGGCGCACGCTGGGCATGCTGCAGGCCACCTATCCGCTGAAGGTGCGCGGGGTGACCGACTACTGGATCAGCCTGGTACCGGCGTGACGGCGCGGCCGCCATCCCCGTGGCAACCGCCCCCTCGCGTCCACCCCGGCAGGCCGTCCGCCGTTGCGCCGGAACAGGCGTTGCCATCGACATACCGTGCTCCGCAGAAAAATAACCGCCTCGACCTGAGACCTTTTTCCTTCTCGGCTGGCAAGTAGAGGAATCCGCCCCGACCCAAGGTCCGCAGAGACCACGAGGAACCCTGTACATGCCCGTACGCACGCTTCGCCCCCGTTCGCTGTCCCTGGCCATCCACGCCGCCGCCATGACCCTCGCCCTCGCCGGAGCGGCCCCCGCCCTGCTTGCCGCCGAGGCGCCCGCCGCCAGCTCGGCGCGCAGCTATGACATCGCCCCCGGCCCGCTCGGTCGCACCCTGTCGGCCTTCGCCAGCGACAACGGGGTGTCCCTGGCGTTCGACCCGGCGCTCACCGAGGGTCGCCGCAGCGCCGCCCTGCGCGGCCGCTACGCGCCGGTCGAGGCGCTGCACCGCCTGCTGCTGGGCAGCGGCCTGGAGTTGCAGCAGCGCAGCGACGGCAGCTACACCCTGGTGCCGGCAACCACCGATGGCGCGCTGGAACTGCAATCCTCGCTGATCACCGCCCAGGCCGCCGGTGCCGAGACCCTGCCCGCCGAGTACGCCGGCGGCCAGGTAGCCCGTGGCGCGCGCCTGGGCATGCTGGGCAACGCCGACGTGATGGACGCGCCATTCAGCATCACCAGCTACACCGCCAGGACCATCGAGCAGCAGCAGGCGCGCAGCGTCGCCGACCTGCTACAGGCCAACGATCCGTCGGTGCGGGTGGTCGGCGGGCGCGGCGACCTGGTGGACAGCTACACGATTCGCGGCTTCAGCGTGCAGAACGCCGACGTCGCCTTCAACGGTCTCTATGGCCTGCTGCCGTTCTGGCGGGTACCGATCGAATTCGCCGAGCGCGTGGAAGTGCTCAAGGGACCAAACGCCCTGCTCGGCGGGATTTCCCCCGGCGGCAGCGTCGGCGGCACCATCAACCTGGTGCCCAAGCGCGCCGACGACCAGCCGCTGACCCGCGTCAGCGTCGATTGGACCCAGCGCAGCCAGCTCGGCACTCACCTCGACATCGGCCGGCGCTTCGGCGAGAACAACGCCTTCGGCGTGCGCTTCAACGGCGTCTACCGCAACGGCGATACCGCCGTCGACCATCAGAGCCGCGAGTTTCCCATGCTCTCCCTGGGCCTGGACTTCCGTGGCGAGCGCCTGCGCCTGTCCAGCGACCTGCTGTACCAGAAGGAAAGCCTGGAAGGCGTGGTGCGCCCGCTGCTGACCGGCCCGGGAACCACTCACATCCCCCACGCCCCGGACTCGAAGACACGCTTCGGCCTGCGCGATTCCTACCTGGACCAGGAGGATTACTCCATGGTCAACCGCGGCGAGTACGACCTCGCCGACAACCTGACGGCGTTCGCCAGCATCGGCGGTCGCCAGAGCAACTACGAAACCATCGCCGCCAACAGCATCCTCGTCGGCAACCAGGGCGATATCGTCAACAGCCTGGCACGCCAGCGCGGCGACCGCCGCACCTATTCCGCCGAGGTCGGCCTGCGCGGCAACTTCGACACCGGCCCGCTCCGCCACGACTGGACGCTCAGCGCCAACCGCCTGCACGAACGGCTGGGCATGGTCTATGCCTTCACCGGGATGCAGCCGGGCAACCTCTACCAGACCTCGCCGCATACGCCGCTGCCGGACTTCTCCAGCCTCGACGGGAGCATTCCGAAGACCAATGAAACCGACCTCGGCGGCGTGGCGCTGGCCGACAGGCTGTCGTTCCTCGAGGATCGCGTGCAGGTCACCCTGGGCGTGCGCCGCCAGCAGATCGAGTCGCGCAACTACGACCAGACCAGCGGCGCGCGCACCAGCCACGACAAGCGGCACGTGTGGACGCCGATGGCCAGCGTGCTGGTCAAGCCGCTGCAGGACCTGTCGCTGTACGCCAACTACATCCAGGGCCTCAGCCAGGGCGAGGCGGCGCCGATGACCGCGGCCAACGCCGGCCAGGTGCTGGCGCCATACAAGGCCGAGCAATACGAGATCGGCGCCAAGTACGACCTGGGCGGCTTCACCACCACCCTGGCGCTGTTCGAGATCAGGAAACCGAACGCCTATACCGACGCCAGCAACGTCTTCCGCGCCGACGGCGAGCAACGCAACCGCGGCGTGGAGCTGAGCCTCTATGGCGAACCCCTGGACGGCGTGCGGGTGATGGCCGGCGCCACCTACATCAAGCCCGAGCAGAACAAGACCGGCGACCCTGCCAGCGAAGGCAAGGACGCGCCCGGCGTGGCCCGTCGCCAGGCCAACCTGGGGGTCAGCTGGGACACCCCGTTCGTCGACGGACTGACCCTCGACAGCCGCTGGATCTACACCGGCTCGGCCTATGTGGACAGCGCCAACGCCCTCGCCGTGCCGCACTGGAACCGCGTCGACCTCGGCGCCGCCTACGCCTTCCAGGTCGCCGGCAAGCCGCTGGTGGCGCGCGCCAACCTGGAGAACGCGCTGGGCAAGGACTACTGGACCGCAGCCAACGGCTACCTGTCGATCAGCTCGCCGCGCACCCTTTCCCTTTCCCTCACGGCGGACTTCTGAGTCCGCCCCACCATAACCAGAAACCGCCGATGACCAGCCAATGACCGCGAAAACCCTGCGCACCTGGTACCTGGTGCACAAATGGACCAGCCTGATCTCCACGATCTTCCTGCTGATGCTTTGCCTCACCGGGTTGCCGCTGATCTTCCACGAGGAGATCGAGCACTACTTCGAGCCGCATCCGCAGCTCGAGCCGCTCACTGCCGAGTCGCCGCGCATCGATTACGACGACGTGATCGCCCGCGCCCTGGCCGCCCGGCCGGGCGAAGTGGTGCGCTTCCTGGTATTCGAAAAGGACGACCCGCTGGGCCTGGTGATCAGCGCGCCGAGCCTGGTACCGCCGCCGGAGAACGGCCACATGCAGCCGTTCGACGCGCGTACCGGGGAATTCTTCGACGCGCTGCCGCCGCCGGGCGGCTTCATGTACCTGATGCTGAAGCTGCACACCGACCTGTTCCTCGGCCTGCCCGGCTACCTGTTCCTCGGCCTGATGGGCCTGCTGCTGGTGGCCTCGCTGGTGTCCGGGATGGTGGTATACACGCCGTTCATGCGCAAGCTGGACTTCGCCACGGTACGCGCCGAACGCAGCCGTCGCCTGAAGTGGCTGGACCTGCACAACCTGCTGGGCATCGTCACCCTGTCCTGGGTACTGGTGGTCGGCGTGACCGGGGTGATCAACACCCTGGCCCTGCCGATCCTGATGCTCTGGCAAGGCGGGCAGTTGGCGGAAATGACCGCGCCCTACAAGGACGCGCCGCCGCTACAGCGCCTCGGCTCGCTCGACGCGGCCCTGGCCACGGCACGCCGGGCGGCGCCGGACATGGAGGTCAGCTTCGTCGGCTTCCCCGGCACCCAGTTCAGCAGCCAGCATCACTATGCGGTGTTCATGCGCGGCAACACGCCGCTCACCGAGCGCCTGCTGAAGCCGGCACTGATCGACGCGCAGAGCGGCGAACTCACCGACATGCGCGAGATGCCGCTGTACGTGAAGACGCTCCTGCTGTCGCAGCCGCTGCACTTCGGCGACTACGGTGGCATGCCGCTGAAGATCGTCTGGGCGCTGCTCGACCTCGTCAGCATCGTCATCCTCGCCAGCGGTCTCTACCTCTGGCTCGGCCGACGCAAGACGCCATTGGAGAAGCGCCTGGCGGAACTGCCGGGCGGCAGCCTGGCGACGGAGGGCAAGGCATGAGGCGCGGTCTCTGGATGATCTTCCGCTGGCCCCTGCTGCTGGCCCTGCTCGGCCTCTTCGGGCTGCTCTCGGCGCTGCTCGGCGACGGCCTCTACGACCTGCTCTCCTGGCTCGCCCTGGGCACTCCGCTGGTGCTGGTCGGCTGGGTCTGGCTGCGCCTGCCGCGAACCCGAAGGAATCCCTGAGATGACCACCCCGCCGCCCTCCGCCAACACCCTGGACCTGCGTCCGCTGATGTTCGAGACCTTCGTCTGCACCCTCGCGGTGATGTCCTTCGTCGCCCTGGTCGGCCCGCTCGCCCGCAAGCTCGGCCTGGCGCCCTGGCAGGCCGGCGCCGCGGTGACCGTCGGCGGCATCGCCTGGATGCTAGCGGCGCGGCCCTGGGGCATCGCCAGCGACCGGCATGGGCGACGGAGGATACTGCTCGGCGGGCTGGCCGGCTTCGCCCTCTCCTACGCCTCGCTCTGCCTGTTCATCGTGCTCGCCCTGCACTGGACGTTGCCGACCCTGCTCGCCTTCGCCGGTATCGTTCTCCTGCGCGGCCTCGCCGGCGGTTTCTACGCCGCGGTGCCAGCCTGCACGGCGGCACTGGTGGCCGATCACGTCGAGGCGCAACGACGCGCCGCGGCGCTGGCCGGACTCGGCGCGGCCAGCGCGATAGGCATGGTGATCGGGCCGGGGCTGGCCGGACTGCTGGCGACTCACGGGTTGGTCCTGCCGTTGCTGGTCACCGGCGCGCTGCCCCTGGTCGCCCTGCTGGCGCTCTGGCGCTGGCTGCCGCGCGAGGAGCGTCGCCAGCCGAACCGCGGCGCCGCCCTGGCGATCGGCGACCGCCGCCTGCGGCGGCCGCTGGCGGTGGGCTTCGTGGCGATGTTCAGCGTCACCGTGGCGCAGATCACCGTGGGCTTCTTCGCCCTCGACCGGCTGCGCCTGGATTCCGCCGACGCCGCGCGGGTGGCCGGCATCGCCCTGACCGCCGTGGGCGTCGCGCTGATCCTGGCCCAGCTCCTGGTGCGCCGCCTGGACTGGCCACCGCCGCGACTGATCCGGGTCGGCGGGCTGGTCGCCGCCATCGGTTTCGCCGCCGTGTGCTTCGCCGACTCGCCGCCGCTGCTCTGGCTGGCCTTCTTCGTCGCCGCGGCGGGCATGGGTTGGGTGTTCCCGGCAGTCTCGGCGCTCAACGCCAATGCCGTGCGCGCCGAGGAACAGGGTGCCGCCGCCGGCACCCTGGTGGCCGTACATGGCTTCGGCCTGATCAGCGGGCCGCTGCTCGGCGCGCTGCTCCACCAACTGGACAGCCGCGCCCCCTACGCGCTGGTCGGTCTGCTGCTGGCGCTGGCGGCGTTCTGGCCGAGCCAACCGACGCGCCCCGTGGAAACGAGGAGCGAAGCACCATGACCGCTGTCGACCTGCTGCTGGTCGCGACCCTGCTGGCGGCCCTGCTCGCCTGGTGGATACCCGCCCTGCCCGGCCGCCGTGGCCTGCTGGCGCTCGCCTCGACGCTGGCGCTCGGCGCCGGCCTGTACGCTGCATGGGACGACCGCTGGCAAGCCGGCGTCGGCGCCTTCGCCGGTTTCTCCCTGCTGCTCGGCGCCTGCCTGCGCCGGAAGCCCGTGCGCGGCCTGCCGTTCCGGACCGGTTCGCTGTACGGCCTGCTGGTGCTGCTGGCAATCGCCGCGCTGTACCTGTTCCCGGTCGCGCCGCTACCGGCGCCGAGCGGCCCCTATGCGGTCGGCGTGCGCGATTTCGAACTGGACGACCCCAGCCGGCCCGGCCTGCTCGGCGCCCCGGCCGGGCAGCCGCGGCGCCTGCTGGTACGTGCCTGGTACCCGGCGCGCCCGATCGCCGGCGCCGCACCACGCCACTACTTCGACCCGGACGAGGCACGCAGCACCGCGCGGGGCTTCGGTGAAATACTCGGCTTTCCGCCGTTGCTCGCCTACCTCAAGCACCTGCGCACCAATTCCTATCCGGACGCCCCGCTACGCGACGACTCCGCTCGCCTGCCGGTGGTGTTCTACAGCCACGGCTACAGCGCCTTCGCCGGCGGCAACTGGACCCTGATGGAAGAACTGGCCAGCCACGGCTACGCGGTCTACGCCATCCAGCACAGCGGCGACGCGTCGCCGACCCGCCTGCCCGACGGCACGCTGCTGCCCATGGACCCCGGGCTGGTCGAACACCTGCGCCGGGCCGCCCACGACGGCTTGCCGCAGGCCATGCGCCAGGGCTATGTCAGCGACGATCTCGACCAGCGCCTCGACGGCCAGTTGCACACCGCCCTCGACCTGCCCGCCCCGGCCAACCGCGCCGTCAACCTCAGCGCGCCGGTATGGCTGGCCGACCGCCTGTTCGTCCATGACCGCCTGCAGGCCGGCGAGGTCCCGGACAGGGTCGCCGACCTGGTGGCCGCCAGCGACTTCGCGCACACCGGCGAGATGGGCATGTCCTTCGGCGGCTCGACCACCGGCGCGGTCTGCATGGTCGACCGACGCTGCGCGGCGGCCGTCAACCTCGACGGCGGCGACTTCGACTTCGCGCCCTTCGATAGCGATTTCCCGGCGCCGCTGCTGATGCTGCACGCCGACCTTGGCAACTTCTACCGGCTGTTCGGCATCGAACCGCCGGCCCGCCCGAGAAGCTTCAACGACTTTTCCTACGAACGCTTCGAGCACGCCGGCCAGCGCCAGGACATTCATCGCCTGGTACTGCGCGATTCGGCCCATGCCGGGCTTACCGACAATCCGCTGTTCATCCGCCGGCCGCTGCGCGACGGGCTGCTCGGCTCGGCACCGACGGAAGTCCTCATCCAGGCTCCCAATGCCCTGGTGCTGGGTTTCTTCGATCACTACCTGCGCGGCCGCGCCAACGACTTTCCGCAAGCGCAGATGGCGCGCTTCCCCGCCTGGCTGACGCGCTACGACAACTCGGCGGTGCGCGACTGGTGGCTGGCCAAGCCGGAAGCCCAGCGCCTGGCGCTGCGACAACGCATCGACGAAATGAAACGGCGCAAGACCGGGCTGGATCTTCCCTGACGACGGGTTACAGTGGGCGCCCCATCTGCGGAGCGCCGCCCCATGCATATCCCGCCCGAGCTGATCATCCACCAGACCCGCCACTGGACGCTGAACCAGCGGATCGACTCGGCCCTGCCCGGCTACTGCATGCTCGGCTCGCGGCAACCGGCGACGGCCTTCCACCAATTGCCGGAACAAGCCCTCGCCGAATTCGGGCCGCTGCTGGCCAGGGTCGAGCGCGAAATGGACGCGCTGCTGCGGCCGCGACGCATCTATGTCGGCCGCTACGGCCACATGCCCGGCCTGCCGGTGCATTTCCACCTGATTCCACTGTACGACTGGGTCGAGGAACTGTTCTGGGAGGACACGCGCTACCGGACGTTCCAGCAGTTCGGCGTGCCGACCGCCGAACCCCTTACCGATGGCGCCGAGCTGACCCTGTTCGTCTGGCGCGAGTTCTGCGAACGCGCCGATCCGCCGGCCGTGCGCGGCATGGATCGGCAACAGGCGATCGCCGGATTGCGCCGGGCCTTCGGCTACGGCGTCCAACCCCGAACATCGCCTGGGCCGGACTCCGAGCCCGCGCAGGGCGCATGACCGCGTGCGGTTGGATGGGCTCCAAGGCCGCGTAGGGCGAATAACCGCTTGCGGTTATCCGCCATGAAACGTCGGCGCAGCGGCGGATAACGCCGGTGGCGTTATTCGCCCTACGGCCCGACTACGGGGCCGCGGGACGCATATCCGCCGTGAAACGCCGGCGCAGCGGTGTCGTCACGGTTGCAGGTAGCGGTG
>NZ_JAJQKY010000020.1:0-115085 GCF_021213715.1 Pseudomonas sp. CP-1 | reverse complement strand
GCTCTTTCCCGGAGCGGTCGCGCCGGCTCGTGAAACACGCCGCCGAGGCTGACGGTGGCGCCCCTTCCACCTCCTCGCCAAGCCGATTGCAGAGCGGCTGGCATAGCTATTGCCTGCGTTCACCACGTACAGCACACCACCGGGAAAACCGGGGTCGATAACAACAAGATTGAGGTGAAAAACCCATGTCCCTCGAACAAACCGGCCATGCGCCCGCAACTTCCGGGGTCGACTTCGAAAGCGTCGACGCCGACTACTTCCAACACCGTCAACTGAAGAAAGGCGCCGCCGGCTGGGTCCTGCTGGTCGGGCTCGGCGTCGCCTACGTGATCTCCGGCGACTACGCCGGCTGGAACTTCGGCCTGGCCCAGGGCGGCTGGGGCGGGATGTTCCTCGCCACCCTGCTGATGGCCACCATGTACCTGTGCATGTGCTTCTCGCTCGCCGAGCTGTCTTCGATGATCCCTACCGCCGGCGGCGGCTACGGCTTCGCCCGCAGCGCCTTCGGGCCCTGGGGCGGCTTTCTCACCGGCACCGCGATCCTCATCGAATACGCCATCGCCCCGGCGGCCATCGCCTGCTTCATCGGCGCCTACTGCGAGTCGCTGTTCGGCGTCGGCGGCTGGCTGATCTACCTGGTGTTCTACATCGTGTTCATCGGCATCCACATCCTCGGCGCCGGCGAGGCGCTGAAGCTGATGTTCGTCATCACCGCGGTGGCGGCCATCGCCCTCGGCGTGTTCATTGTCGCGATGCTTCCGCACTTCGACTCGGCCAACCTGTTCAACATCCCGCAGACCGCGGCGACCGGCGCCAGCAGCTTCCTGCCGTTCGGCTATGTCGGGGTCTGGGCGGCGATCCCCTACGCGATCTGGTTCTTCCTCGCCGTCGAAGGCGTGCCGCTGGCCGCCGAGGAAACCAAGAACCCCAAGCGCGACCTGCCGCGCGGACTGATCGGCGCCATGTTGGTGCTTCTCGCCTTCGCCGCACTGATTCTGGTCGTCGGTCCCGGGGCCGCCGGAGCCAAGGAGCTGATGGGCTCGGGCAATCCCCTGGTGGAAGCGCTGGAGTCGGCCTACAAGGGTTCGACCTGGATGAGCCAGTTCGTCAACCTGGTCGGCCTGGCCGGGCTGATCGCCAGCTTCTTCTCGATCATCTATGCCTACTCGCGGCAGATCTTCGCCCTCTCCCGCGCCGGCTACCTGCCGCGCAGCCTCTCGCTGACCAACCGCAAGAAGGCGCCGGTACTGGCCCTGGTGGTGCCGGGGGTGATCGGCTTCGGCCTGTCGCTGACCGGCCAGGGCGACCTGCTGATCCTGGTCGCGGTGTTCGGCGCGACCATCTCCTACGTGCTGATGATGGCCGCGCACATCACCCTGCGCATCCGCCGCCCGGACATGCAGCGCCCCTACCGCACCCCTGGCGGCATCCTCACCTCCGGCGTAGCCCTGGCGCTGGCCTGCGTCGCGGTGGTCGCCGGCTTCCTGGTCGACCCGCGGGTCGTGGTCGGCGCGGTGGCGATCTACGCTGTACTGATCGGCTACTTCGCCCTGTACAGTCGGCATCACCTGGTGTCCGGCACCCCGGAAGAGGAGTTCGCCGCGATCCAGGCGGCGGAACAGGACCTGCGCTGAGAGCGACAACGACAAAGCCCGGCCCGCCGCATGGCGAGGCCGGGCACTGGAGACACACATGGCACGTTTCACCCATAGCGTCGGCGGCGAGACCTACCGCTTCGACAGCCTCAAGGACGTGATGGCCAAGGCCAGCCCCGCGCGCTCCGGCGATTTCCTCGCCGGCGTCGCGGCGAGCAACGACGGCGAGCGGGTCGCCGCGCAGATGGCCCTGGCCGACATCCCGCTCAAACACTTCCTCGACGAGGCGCTGATTCCCTACGAGGACGACGAGGTCACCCGCCTGATCATCGACACCCACCAGCGCGACGCCTTCGCCCCGGTGTCCCATCTCACCGTCGGCGGCTTCCGCGACTGGCTGCTCGGCGACGCCGCCGACGAGGCCAGCCTGCGCGCCCTGGCTCCGGGCCTGACGCCGGAAATGGCAGCGGCGGTATCGAAGATCATGCGTGTCCAGGACCTGGTCCTGGTGGCGCAGAAGATCCGCGTGGTCACCCGCTTCCGCAACACCCTCGGCCTTCGCGGCCGACTCTCCACCCGCCTGCAACCGAACCACCCGACCGACGACCCGGCCGGAATCGCCGCGAGCATCCTCGACGGCCTGCTGTTCGGCAATGGCGACGCGATGCTCGGGATCAACCCGGCCACCGACAGCATGGCCTCGATCTGCGCCCTGCTGGAGATGCTCGACGCGATCATCCAGCGCTACGAGATTCCCACCCAGGCCTGCGTGCTGACCCACGTCACCAGCTCCATCGAGGCGATCAACCGCGGCGTGCCGCTGGACCTGGTGTTCCAGTCGATCGCCGGCACCGAGGCGGCCAATGCCAGCTTCGGCATCAGCCTGAAGATCCTCCAGGAAGGCTACGAGGCCGGGCTCAGCCAGAAGCGCGGCACCCTCGGCAACAACCTGATGTACTTCGAGACCGGCCAGGGCAGCGCGCTCTCGGCCAACGCCCATCACGGCGTCGACCAGCAGACCTGCGAGACCCGCGCCTATGCGGTGGCTCGTCACTTCAAGCCGTTCCTGGTGAACACCGTGGTCGGCTTCATCGGTCCCGAGTACCTGTACAACGGCAAGCAGATCATCCGCGCCGGCCTGGAAGACCACTTCTGCGGCAAGCTGCTCGGCGTGCCGATGGGTTGCGACATCTGCTACACCAACCATGCCGAGGCCGACCAGGACGACATGGACATGCTCCTGACCCTGCTGGGCGTCGCCGGGATCAACTTCATCATGGGCATTCCCGGCTCCGACGACGTGATGCTCAACTACCAGACCACCTCCTTCCACGACGCCCTCTATGCACGCCAGACGCTGGGCCTGAAGCCGGCGCCGGAATTCGAGGACTGGTTGCAGCGGATGGGAATCTTCACCCAGGCCGACGGGCGCATCCACTTCGGCGACGAGCTACCGCCGGCGTTCCGCCAGGCCCTGGCGCAACTGGCCTGAGGAGATGCCGATGAACGACAAGCACCTGCCCGACGCCAGCGCCGAGAACCCCTGGCTGCCGCTGCGCCAGCTGACCCCCGCGCGGATCGCCCTGGGCCGCACCGGCACCAGCCTGCCGACCCGCCCGCAACTGGACTTCCAGTACGCCCACGCCCAGGCGCGCGACGCCGTGCACCTGCCCTTCGACCATGCGGCCATCAGCGACGGCCTGCGCCAGCGCGGCCGCGACAGCCTGCTGCTGCACAGCGCCGCCGCCGACCGCCACGTCTACCTGCAACGCCCGGACCTCGGCCGGCGCCTCGACGAGGCCTCGGTGCAACGCCTGCGCGAACACGCCGCCGGCTACGACGGGCAGATCGACCTGGCCATCGTGGTCGCCGACGGCCTCTCCGCGCTGGCCGTGCAGCGTCACACCCTGCCCTTCCTCGAACGCCTGGAGGAACAGGCGCTGGCCGAAGGCTGGTCGCTGTCGCCGGTGGTCCTGGTGGAACAGGGACGGGTGGCGGTGGCCGACGAGATCGGCGAATTGCTGCGGGCGAAGATGAGCGTGATCCTGATCGGCGAGCGTCCCGGCCTCAGCTCGCCGGACAGCCTCGGCCTGTACTTCACCTGGGCCCCGCGGGTCGGTCTCACCGACGCCTATCGCAACTGCATCTCCAACGTCCGCCTGGAAGGCCTCAGCTACGGCATGGCCGCGCACCGCCTGCTCTACCTGATGCGCGAGGCCTGCCGGCGGCAGCTTTCCGGGGTCAACCTGAAGGACGAGGCGGAGGTCCAGGCTCTGGAAGGCGAGGCTCCGCGCACCGGCAACTTCCTCCTGGCGAGGGACTGAGCCTCCCGGCCGAAGGATGGGCCGGCGCGCGACGCCCCTCCTTCGACCGATTCAAACGTTCGCTTGGATTGCGCTTTCCAGGGAGATTGGGCAGCATCGAAGCGTTGCTGGCATGCAGCCTGCATCGTCCCGGCAGCCCCTTCCCGCAATGCGAGGCCCGTCATGCGAATCGTGCAAGCCACCCTCGAACACCTCGACCTGCTGGCGCCGCTGTTCGTCAAGTACCGCGAATTCTACGGCATGCTCTCCTACCCCGAGTCCTCGCGGAAATTCCTCGAGAAACGCCTGCGCCGCAAGGAGTCGGTGATCTACCTGGCGCTGGCCGACGAAGAAGACCGGCTGCTCGGTTTCTGCCAGCTCTATCCGAGCTTCTCCTCGCTGTCGCTCAAGCGCGTCTGGATCCTCAACGACATCTACGTCGCCGAGGAGGCGCGCCGGCAACTGGTCGCCGACCACCTGCTGCAACACGCCAAGCAGATGGCCCGGGAAACCCATGCGGTGCGCATGCGTGTCTCCACCAGCGTCGACAACGAGGTAGCGCAGAAAGTCTACGAGTCGATCGGCTTCCGCGAAGACCAGGAGTTCAAGAACTACACCCTGCCGATCAGCGACGAACTAAGCTGAAGACAAAGGCACGGCACTTCCCAACCGATCGCTCAGAGCAGAGGCATCCATGGGTTCGCGCACCTGGCACTGGCCCGGCGTCCTGCTCGGCCTGCTCCTCGCCACGGCCGGCGCGCAGGCCGACACCCTGCGCGTGGCGACCCTCGACTGGGCGCCCTACGTCGGCCCCGACCTGCCGGGCAAGGGCCTCGCCAGCCGCATCCTCGACGAAGCCCTGGCCCTCGACGGGCACCGCGCCGAACTGGTGTTCCTGCCCTGGCAACGTGCCCTGAAGGAAGCCGCCGAGGGGCGCTTCGACGCCCTCATGCCGGCCTACCTGTCGCCCGAGCGGCGCGAACTGTTCCACGCCACCATCCCCCTGCTCGACTCGCAACTGGGCTTCTTCCGCCAGCGCGAGCGCCTGCTGCCGGTCAATCCCGCGCATCTGGAAAGCCTGCGTCCGTACCGCATCGGCGTGGTCCGCGGCTACGTCAACCGGGAGGATTTCGACGCCGACCGCAGCCTGACCAAGGACGCGGTGACCAACGACTGGCAAAACCTCGAGAAGCTCCTGCGCGGGCGTATCGACCTGGCCGTGGTCGATCGCTACACCGGCTACCACCTGCTGGCGCGCAACGTGCCGGCGCTGAAGGATCGCCTGGTGTTCATCGAACCGCCGCTGGAGGTCAAGCCGCTCTATGTACTGGTGCCGAAAAGACACGCCCGCGGCGCCGCCCTTGCCGCCAGCCTCGACCGCAACCTGCGCCTGATGCGTCGCAGCGGCCGGCTGGAACAACTGATCGCCGAAGCGCACCTCGAACGCAGCGGACAGACCCGCACGCTGGCCGTCGATCCGTTAACCGGCCAGGCCGACCAGCAGCGCAGCCCCGGCCAGGAGCAGGACCAGGGCCAGCACGCCCCGTTGCAACCGGCGTGGCGCAAAGACCCGCTGGGGATGCGCTAGCGGCTTCTGCAAGGCCAGCCAGAATTCCGACAACGCTTCGAAGCGCGCCTCCGGACGCGGCGCCAGGGCCCGCGCCAATACCCCGTCCCAGCCGACCGGCAGGTCCGCCTGACGCTCGCCCAGCGGCTCGTAGCGGCATCCGCCGTCGCTCTCCGGGCAAGCGATCGACGGCCAGCGACCGCAGAGCAGCCAATAGAACAGCGCCGCCAGGGCGAACTGGTCGGCCCGGCCATCGAGCGCCTCGCCGCGACGCAACTCCGGCGCCAGCGGCACGCTGTCCGCAGGCAGCGCCTGGCGCGCCACGCCCGGCAGGATCGCCGCTGCCTCGGGGAGGAACAGCAGACGCCCGCCCTCGTCCAGCAGGATCTGCCGCGGCGCCAGCCACAAGCCCTGTACACCGCGCCGCTGCAAGGCGCGAACCGCATCGATAAGTTGTTCCAGGAGGACCAGCGCGCATTGCGGTTCCAGCGGCAGGTGCGCTGGCGCCCAATCCAGCAGGCTGCGCATCGGCCAGCGCGGCGGAGCGAACAACTGGAAGGCATGACGACGCAACCGGGGCGACGACAATACTCGCGGCAGGCTCTCCGCACGGCAGCGCCGCAGTGCCCATTCGCGCTGCCAGAACGCTTCGTCGGCATCGGCCGCCGCGAGCAGCAGCAACGCCTCGCGTCCTTGCTCGTCGCAGGCGCGGAACAGCCGCCCGGGCGGGCCGAACGCGCAAGCCGCCTGCAAGGTCCAGCCATCCACGCAGTCGCCGGGGCACGCCGCGCCCAGCGCTGGCCAGCCGGTATGCCGTGGCGCCGCTGGGGCGCGCTCGAGCGCCCCCGGCAAGACCAGCGCCACCGCCCCCGGCGCATGCAGCAACGGCTGCAGCACGCCCTCCAGGCGCCCCGTGGTCAGCCCGGCACAACGTTCTCCGAGGGCGCGCAGGTCGGCCACTTCGAGCAACGGCTGGGGCGCCAGCACCAAGGGCTCGCCGGCCACCTGGGTCAGGTTGTGCTGGACCAGCGCCAGCTCCGCGCTGCTACCCAGCGGCTGTCCGCTCCCTCCCAGGCGCTGCAGGCTGCCCTGGCGATAACGCAGCAGGCCGACGGCGCCGCACTGGAGAAAGTGCACGCCCCCGGCATGGACCAGCAGCAACCCCGCCGCCAGCTCGAGCACACCCGGCTCGCCTTCGCGGCGCCGGCGATACAGCTGCATGTTCAGCGAAGCCAGGACCTGCCGCGCCGCCTGCGCTTCCGGCCAACCCTCGGGGGTACAGGCGTAGTCGGCGAACAGTGCGTCGAGATGGCCTTCGATGGCCTGCACCACGTTGGCGCAACCGCGTCCCCAGAGCAGCGCCAGGAGAAACGCCGGAGCCCGTCCGGGGCGAGGCGCGAGCCATTCGGCGCGAACCCGCGCGGCCTGCCCCGGCAAGTCGCGCCCGGCGCCCAGGGCGAGACTGAGCGGTGGCTGGGCAAAAGGCTGGAGTGTCATCGCACGCCCTTCCCTGCTAGAAATTTCTCCTGTTCTTGCAGACTTTATGCCGACCAATTTCGGAAAAATTACCGAAACATCCTGCAATCAGTGGTTTTGCCGGGATCGCGACAAACAGCCCCCCACCCATCCGGACGCCCCCCTATAATGGCGGCCCTCTGCCGCTCAACGCGTTGTCTCCGCAGGTTGCTCAATGGACTTCAACCCAATCGATCTGATTCTCCACCTGGATACCTACCTGGCCATGCTGGTCAGCAACTATGGCGTCTGGATCTACGCCATCCTGTTCCTGGTGATCTTCTGTGAAACCGGCCTGGTGGTGACTCCGTTCCTCCCCGGCGACTCGCTGCTGTTCATCGCCGGCGCCATCTGCGCCACCGGCGGCATGGACCCATGGCTGCTCGGCGGGCTGCTGATGGTCGCGGCGATCACCGGCGACAGCACCAACTACGTGATCGGCCGGACCCTCGGCAAGCGGCTGTTCAGCAACCCGGACTCGAAGGTATTCCGCCGCGACTACCTCGACCGCACCCATGAGTTCTACGAACGCCACGGCGGCAAGACCGTGACCCTGGCGCGCTTCCTGCCCATCGTGCGGACCTTCGCGCCCTTCGTCGCCGGCATGGCGAAGATGCACTATCCGCGCTTCGTCATGTTCAGCGTGGTCGGCACCGTGGCCTGGGTCGGCGGCCTGGTGACCCTGGGCTACTTCTTCGGCAACGTGCCGTTCATCAAGAAGAACCTGTCGCTGCTGGTGATCGGCATCATCCTGCTGTCGCTGCTGCCGATGATCCTCGGCTTCATTCGCCATCGCCTGCAGGCGAGCGCCGCCAAACAGGCCAAGGCCCAGAGCGACTGAGCATGTGGTCGTTCCGCGCCTGGCGGCGCCGGCGCCTGCTGGCGCGCCACCCGGTGGCCGAAGAGCTCTGGCAGCGGGTACGCCGGCACCTGCCGATCCTCGACGGCCTGGACGCCGACGAGGACCGCCGCCTGCGCGAGCGGGCCGTGCTGTTTCTCGCCGACAAGCACCTGACCGCACTCGCCGGCGTCGATCTCGACGACTTCGGCCGCCTGCTGCTGGCGGCGCAGGCGCAACTGCCGCTGTTGCACCTGCCGGAGCTGAACTGGTACCAGGGCTTCCACGAGCTGGTGCTGTATCCCGACGATTTCGTCAGCCCGCAGAAACACCGCGACGCCAGCGGCGTAGTCCATGAGTTCGACGACGAACGCAGCGGCGAGACCTCCCTGCAAGGGCCGGTGGTCCTGGCCTGGCCCGGCGTCGTCGGCGGGGGTGGCTGGGATGCCTACAACCTGGTGATCCACGAACTGGCGCACAAGCTGGACATGCTCAACGGCGACGCCAACGGCCTGCCGCCGCTGCACGCCGGCATGCGCATCGGCGACTGGGCGAGCGCCATGCAGGCCGCCTACGACGAGATGAACGCCCTGCTCGACCGCGATCCCGACGCGCAGACCGCCATCGATCCCTATGCGGCGGAAGATCCGGCGGAGTTCTTCGCCGTTACCAGCGAGTATTTCTTCACCGCTCCGGATCTCCTCCACGAGGCCTATCCGGCGGTATACCGGCAGCTCCAGTTGTTCTACCGCCAGGACCCACTGCAACGCCTGCGCCGCCTGCAGGCCGAGCATCCGGACTACCGCGAGGCGGCGGGCGACACGACTAACGGCTGAATGCCGGTACATGGCATCGACAACCGAATATGCCTATAATCGCGGCCTCTTTTTTGGCCAGAAACCTCTGGAGTCACCCATGAGCTACAGCAAGATCCCGGCCGGCAAGGACCTGCCGAACGACATCTACGTCGCTATCGAGATTCCGGCCAACCATGCGCCGATCAAGTACGAGATCGACAAGGACACCGACTGCCTGTTCGTCGACCGTTTCATGGCCACCCCGATGTTCTACCCGGCCAACTACGGCTTCATCCCGAACACCCTGGCCGACGACGGCGACCCGCTGGACGTGCTGGTGGTGACCCCCTATCCGGTCGCTCCCGGTTCGGTGATCCGCGCGCGCCCGGTTGGCGTCCTGCACATGACCGACGAGGCAGGCGGCGACGCCAAGCTGATCGCCGTGCCGCACGACAAGCTGAGCGTCCTGTACAAGGACGTGAAGGAATACACCGACCTGCCGGCCCTGCTGCTGGAGCAGATCAAGCACTTCTTCGAGAACTACAAGGATCTCGAGAAAGGCAAGTGGGTCAAGGTCGAAGGCTGGGGCAACGCCGACGCCGCCCGCGCCGAGATCACCAAGGCCGTGGCCGCGTTCCAGAAGTAAGCGCGCCTCGCCGAAAAGAAGCCCCGCAGCCGCGGGGCTTTTTCATTCTCCCTCGCCGACCGCCAAGGTCGGTCTCGCCACCCCGCGCCGCTCAGTCGACCGTCGCCACGCTCTCCAACCGATATCCGTAGCCGTAGATGGTCAGCAACTGCCAACCACGCTCGGCGGTCAGGCCAAGCTTGTTGCGCAGGCGATAGATGTGGGTATCCAGCGGCCGCGAGGACAACACTTCCTCGTGGGGCCAGAAGCGCTCGTAGAGATATTCCCGCGACAACGGCCGTCCCAGGTTGGCGAACAGGCAGCGGGCCAGGCGGTATTCGCGTTCGGTCAGGCTGATCGGCGCGCCGGCCCGGGTCACGGTCAGCTCGGCATCGTCGAAACTGAGGTCGTTGAAAGTCTGCACCTCATGCTGCGCGGGACGCGTTCCCCCGTGGCGACGCAGCACGGCGGCTACCCGCGCCTTCAGTTCGTTGGGTCGGAACGGCTTGCTGACATAGTCGTCGGCGCCGCTGTTCAACGCCTGCACGATGTCCTGTTCGGCGTCACGGCTGGTCAGCATGATCGCCGGCGGCGGCGCATCCAGGTGCTCACGGCTCCAGCGCAGCAATTGCAGGCCGCTGAGGTCCGGCAACTGCCAGTCGAGGATCAGCAGGTCGAAGGTTTCCCGCTTGAGCTGCTTGAGCAGGTCCTCGCCACGGGCGAAACGGTGCACCGTCCAGGCCTGTTCGCCCTGCGCGGGTATCTGCTGCAAGGTCTGCTCGACCCGGTCCAGTTCGGCCGACTCGTCGTCCAGTATCGCGACACGCATAAAAGCTGGTCCTGTTCAATCGGGCTAACGCCCCTTTTTCGCTCCAGGAACGGCGAATTACGTACAAATCTGAAGAATTGTGACGAATCTCTCTGGTCGCGACCAGCCCTTGATAGCCTGATTCCAAATAGCCATTAAGCGGGACGAAGAGCCCGCGAGCCAGCGCCAGCCTGACCTATCAAGGAGTCGTAGCCATGGGTTTCCGGCCAGTTAGCCAACGTTTGCGTGACATCAACCTGCAGGCCCTCGGCAAGTTTTCCTGCCTTGCCCTGGTCCTCGGCCTGGAATCGGTGAGCCATCCGGCCGGTCCGGTCCAGGCCCCATCGTTCAGCCAGGGCACCGCCAGCCCGTCCTTCGCCACTCCGCTCGGCCTCGACGGCCCGGCCCGCGCCAGGGCCGAGATGTGGAACGTCGGCCTGTCCGGCGCCGTCAGCGTGCGTGACGAGTTGCGCTGGGTGTTTTGAACGCGACGAATCTGAAATAGCGCGGAAGAATCTGAAGAAATATGGCAAATCTCACAGCAGACAAATCGCGCTTGGTAGATTTCCAACCGCTGAGTAGGCCAAGGAGCAAATGGATTGCTCCGACACAGGGATGTGTAAACCCGCTCCGGCGGGCCGTGGGACGAGACCACTCGAACCACAGTCAGGGGTCGGTGACGGACGATCGCCCCAGGCAACCGAGCCAATCCCCCCAGGGCTGGCTTCGACACACGGATGTGTCATCTCCCCTTCCTTGTTCGAATCATCCCCTCCCGCTATCCGGACGCCTCGATCCGCGTCCCACCCTGGATCTGAAAAGGACCTCATCATGAAGCAATACGGAGCAGAGTTCTTCGGCACCTTCTGGCTGGTATTGGGCGGCTGCGGCAGCGCAGTACTCGCTGCCGGCGTACCGGAACTGGGAATCGGCTACCTCGGCGTGGCCCTGGCGTTCGGCCTCAGCGTGCTGACCATGGCCTATGCCATCGGCCCGATCTCCGGCGCCCACCTGAACCCCGCGGTATCGGTAGGCCTGTGGGTCGGCGGGCGCTTCCCGGCCAGCCAACTGCTGCCCTATGTCGTCGCCCAGGTCCTCGGTGGCCTCGCCGCCGGCGGCGTGCTGTACCTGATCGCCAGCGGCAAGGCCGGCTTCGACCTAGCCGCCGGCTTCGCCTCCAATGGCTACGGCGAACACTCGCCGGGCGGCTACTCGTTGCAAGCCGCGCTGGTCAGCGAAGTGGTACTTACCGGCATGTTCCTGCTGATCATCCTCGGCGCCACCTCCAAGCGCGCGCCGCAGGGCTTCGCGCCGATCGCCATCGGCCTGACCCTGACCCTGATCCACCTGATCAGCATCCCGGTCACCAACACCTCGGTGAACCCGGCGCGCAGCACCGCGGTCGCCCTGTACGTCGGCGACTGGGCGGTTTCCCAGCTGTGGCTGTTCTGGGTCGCGCCGATTCTCGGTGCGGTACTCGGCGCCCTGGCCTATCGCCTGATCGGCGACAAGAACGACTGAACCGAAGCGCCTGGCCCAACCGCCAGGCGCTGCGGCCGAGGAAACGACAAGGGAGCCTGCGGGCTCCCGATGTCGTTGCAAGGATTGCGAAACCGGCGCCCGATCAGGCAGATTGCAGCCTGACCGGACCGCCAGCGATACCTGACCCGCCGCCCAGTGAAGCCTATGACAGCCCTCGCCCTTACTTCCCGATCCCTCTTCCCGGCTTGCGCCGCCCTGGCGCTGGGCGGACTGTTGACGCTGCTCGCCGGCTCCGTCGCGGCCGCGCCGGCCAAGACGAAACGGCCGCCGTTCATCGAGCAGGGCGAAACGTGCCTGCCCCAGCCGCTCCCCGCCAGCGTGCTCTATCTCGCCGGCGACGCCTGGAAGCTCGACGCCAAGGGCAACCAGACGCCCCTGGAAGAAGGCATGGACATCGACGAACTGGAAGGCGTCAAGACCTCTCCGACCGCCTTCGTCAGCCTGCTGCTCGGCGACGGCAGCCGCATCGTCCTGCCCTCCAGCTCGGAAGTCACCCTGCACCTCGACGAGGACACCGGCATTCCGCAGATCGCCCTGCGCGCGGGGCAGGTCGAGTCCTATGTCCTGAAGAGAAAGAGCGATCACGACCGCTTCCAGGTGCTGACCCCGGTGGGCGTACTGGGCGTGCGCGGTACCCACTTCCGCGCCCGCACCGAAGACGGCCAGGCGCTGACCGAAGTGCTCGACGGGCGCGTCGCGGTGAACCGCGAGCTGACCAGCGACGACCTGCCGCTCAACGGCAGGCGCCCGGCCCGCAAGGCGGCGCAGGCCGAGCCGGACGAGGACGTGCTGGTCGACGCCCGCCGCGGCCTGAAGGTCAAGCCGCAGGGCAAGCTGACGCCGGTGGACCTGCTACCCGCCCCGCAATTGCGCGGCCAGGGCGGCGAGCACGGCGAGTCGCCGGTTTGGAAGCTCTATCTTGCCCCGCTGCACGGCGCCAAGCGCTACCGTGCGCAGGTAGCCAGCGATCCGGACTTCCTGCGCATCCAGCAGGAGCGTTTCTCGAGCACCCCGGAAGTCAGTTTCAGCGGACTCAAGGCGGCCTTCTACCACGTCCGTCTCTCGGCCTTCGACAACGACGGCCTGGAGGGCGAGACCAGCGTCTACGACATTCTCTACTACCCGCGAGGCGGCAGTGCCCGATAGGGCGCCGGGGCCTCGCCGATGAAGGCGCTCGACCGCCAGGACGAGCCCAGCCAGGCGCAGCGGCTGTTCCGCGGCCTGGTGCGCGAATGGCTGCTGGTCAGCCTGCTGCTCCTTCCGCTCACCGCCCTGCTTTCGCTGAGCAGCGGCCTGCCGCTGAACAACCTGCTCTACGACCGCCTGCGCAACCTCACCCCGCTGGCCGTCGATCCGCGCATCCTCGTCGTCGCCATCGACGACCGTAGCCTGGAAAGCCTCGGTCGCTGGCCCTGGCCGCGCAGCATCCACGCCGAGCTGCTGGATCGCCTGGCCGCCGCCGGCGCACGCAGCGTACTGCTCGACGTGATCTTCAGCGAACCCTCCTCCAATCCGGACAGCGACCGCCAGTTGGCAAGATCGCTGTGCCGGGCCGGCAACGTCCTCCTGCCACTGCTGCGCGAAAGCGTGCCGCGCTACGGCGAACCGCCACGGGAGATACCGCCGACCGCGCCGCTGGCCGGCTGCGCCGCCGGCATCGGGCATATCAACGTCGAAGCGGACAGCGACGGCACGGTGCGCAGCGTCTACCTGCGCGAAGGACCGCTCGGCCAGCCGCGCCCGCTGCTCGCCTGGCAAGCATTCGCCGATGCCGGCGCCATGCCCATGCCCGGCCTCGACGACATGCGCAACCTGCCCGGCTGGCAGCGTGACCACGCCATCCGCATTCCCTTCATCGGTGCCGACGCGGGCTTCCCCAGCGTGCCCTACGTCAGCGTGTTGCGCGGCGAGGTGCCAGACAGCCTGCTGCGCGACCGCCTGGTCCTGGTCGGCGCCACCGCGCCGGGCCTCGGCGACCGCTATGTCACCCCGCGGTCGGCCAGCCTCGGCACCACGCCGGGGGTGGAGATCCAGGCCAACATCCTCAACGGGCTGTTGCAGCAGCGCACCGCCGTCGACCTGCAACCCTGGCTCGCCGCCCTGCTCTCCGCCGCCAGCGTAGCGCTGCTGCTCGGCCTGATGCTGTTCCGCTCGCGCCACGCCTTGCTCCTCACCCTGGCCTGCGCGGTCCTGGCCCTGGGTCTTTCCTGGGCGCTGCTGCTCAACGGCTGGTGGTGGTCGCCGCTGGCCAGCCTGGTCGGCCTGCTGCTGGCCTACCTGATCTGGAGCTGGCGCCGGCTGAACGCGGTGCTCGCCTACTTTGGCTGGGAACTGGCGCGTCTCGACCGCGAGCCCAAGGTGCTGCCCGAGCGGGCCAGCCCCCCGCGCGCCGGCAACGATCCATTGCAGAACCGCATCGCCGCCCTGGAGCAGGCGGTCAGCCGCACCCGCGACAGCCGGCGGTTCATGGCCGACGGCCTGGAAGGCCTGCCGGTGGCGACCCTGATCTGCGACCCGCAGGGGCAGATCCTGCTGGCCAACCGCAAGGCACGCGACCTGTTCGGCGGCGAGCTGCGCGGCGACGAACTGCGCCAGTGCCTGGCCGAACTCGGCCATCCGAGCCTCGCCGGCGGCGCCCGCCCAACGCTGGAAACCCTGGAAGCCATCGAGTTCCGCGACCATCGGGAACGCGACCTGCGCCTCGACCTGGCGCGCCTGCTGCCGGTCGAAAGCGAAACCGCCATCGGCTGGCTGGTGAGCCTGATCGACCTGAGCGCCGAACGCGATGCCGAGCGCCAGCGCGCCACCCTCCTGCGCTTCCTCTCCCACGACCTGCGCGCGCCGCACTCGGCGATCCTCGCCCTGCTCGACGTTCGCCCCGCCGAGGACGAAGCCGGCCAGCAGGTCTACCGACAGATAGAGCAGCAGGTCCGTCGCGCCCTGGGCCTGACCGACGCCTTCGTGCAACTGGCCAAGGCCGAATCCGACGCCTACCGCTTCGAAGCGTGCATGTTCACCATGTTGGCGATGGACGCCGCCGACCAGCTCTGGCCCCTCGCGCAGCAGAAGGACATCGACCTGCGGCGCGACTGGGACGACGAGCAGGAACCGATGGTCTGGGCCGACCCCGGCCTGCTCACGCGCGCGCTGTTCAACCTGCTGGAGAATGCGGTCAAGTACAGCCCGGCGGGGACCGTCGTCAGCCTGAGCATCCGCCTCGAAGGCGACTGGCTGAGCTGCCGGATCGTCGACCAGGGCAAAGGTATCGCGGTCGCCGAACTACCGCGCCTGTTCAGCCAGTACCAGCGCTTCGCTTCCGCCGAGGGCAGCGCCGGCCTGGGCCTGGGGCTGGCCATGGTCAAGACGGTGATCGACCGGCACGGCGGCAGGATCGGCTGCCAGAGCCAGGTTGGCCAGGGCACCACTTTCGAGATTCGCCTTCCGCTGCTGAAAGGCGAGGAATAACCACTACTGGCGGAAGTCGGGTCTTCCTCCAACTTGCATTGGTCTCGAAGTCCGGAAGATCCAGGCGGCCGGGCTATTCCGCTTCCCGTCTATCGAAACGGCAACTGCCTTCCCTCGTGAAACTCCGCAGGGGGAATCGACGCGTCCCCAACCTAGGTGCCAGCCGCGTTCCCGCAGCGGAACCAAGGCGCTGCGCCAGCTACAGGGCTGCCCTGGAAGTCTCGATAACTTCCATCTTTTAACGAGAGTTCGTAGGAAGTTTCCCAACAATATAAGTAACTAATCTCAAAAAGATCCCACTGGAAAAACCAGCCAATAACTCCCGGTAATCTACCGCGCTCATGCGATCCCCCTACGCATAACAGCAAACGGCTCAACTTCCAGTGAAACCATGATCGACATAGACAGACTGAGCAAACGCTTTTCCGGCCGGACGGTGGTAAACGACTTGAGCTTCCGCATCGACCGGGGAGAGATCGTCGGTCTCCTCGGCCCAAACGGAGCGGGCAAGTCGACCACCCTGAAGATGCTTTCCGGCTTCCTCGCGCCGAGCGCCGGCAGCGTACGCATCTTCGGCTTCGACATGCAGGACAAGGCGCGCCAGGCGCAGAAGCTGATCGGCTACCTGCCGGAGAACGCTCCCAGCTACGGAGAAATGACGGTCGAGGGCTTTCTCGCCTTCGTCGCGTCCATCCGCGACTACAGCGGACGGGAAAAACGTCGGCGCATCGACAGCGCCATGGACTGCATGGAGCTGCGGGATGAGCGCAGGAGCATCATCGAAACCCTGTCCAAGGGCTTCAAGCGTCGCGTCGCGCTGGCCCAGGCGATCCTCCACGATCCCGAGCTGCTCCTGCTCGACGAGCCCACCGACGGCCTCGACCCGAACCAGAAGCACCAGGTCCGGCAACTGGTGAAGAACCTCTCGGAAAGCAAGATCGTGGTGATTTCCACGCACATCCTCGAGGAAGTCTCGTTCATGTGCAGCCGCGCCCTGGTGATCAACGGCGGCCGCCTGCTGGCCGACAACACCCCGGGCGAACTCAGGACCCGCAGCCGCTACCACCATGCCGTCAGCCTCAGCATCGAAGCACCGGTAGACCCGCTGGCCATCGCCATGCTCCCCGGCGTCGCCGGTATCGAAGGACGCCCCGACCGGGCCGGCACCCTGACCATCCTGGCCCGCCCCGGCGCGCAGATCCTTCCCGCGCTCAACCGCCTGATCCACGGCAACGGCTGGCGGGTATCCGGGTTGCGTACCGAACACGGCCAACTGGAAGAAGTGTTCCGCCAACTGACCCGAGAAACCCCCGCATGACCGCCATCGGCACCATTTTCAGACGCGAGCTGGGCAGCTATTTCGCCACGCCGCTCGCCTATGTGTTCACCCTGATCTTCCTCGTCCTCTCCGGCGTGGCCACCTTCTACCTGGGCGACTTCTTCGAGCGCGGCCAGGCCGACCTGGCGCCGTTCTTTTCCAGCCTGCCCTGGCTCTACCTCCTGCTGATCCCCGCGCTGGCCATGCGCCTGTGGGCCGAGGAGCGCAAGTCCGGCTCCATCGAGATGCTGATGACCCTGCCCGTCTCCCGCGCCACCCTGGTCACCGGCAAGTTCCTGGCGGCCTGGTTCTGCGCCGGGCTGGCGTTGCTGCTGACCTTCCCGATGCCGCTGACGGTGAACTACCTCGGCTCGCCCGACAACGGCGCGATCATCGCCGGCTACCTGGCCGGCTGGCTGCTGTCCGGCGGCTACCTGGCCATCGGATCCTGCATGTCGGCGCTGGCGAAGAATCAGATCATCGCCTTTGCCCTGACCGTTCTCGTCTGCCTGCTGTTCGTCGGCGCCGGCACTCCCCACGTGCAACAGGCGCTCTCCGGCTGGCTTCCGCAATGGTTGCTGGACGGCATTGCCTCGCTGAGCGTGCTGGTCCGTTTCGAGGCGCTCGGCCGGGGCGTGCTCGACGTCCGCGACCTGGCCTACTTCTTCAGCCTGATCGTCGCCTGGCTGGTCGCCACCACCATCATCATCGACCTGAAAAAGGCGGCGTAGGAAACACCCATGAAACGAACCCTGTACTCGGGCGTCGGCCTGCTGCTGGTCGGCCTGCTGTTCCTCGCTTTCAACCTGCTGTCCAGCCTGCTGCTGCGCGACCAGCAGTTCGACCTCACCCAGCAGAAGCTCTACACCTTCAGCGCCGGCACCCAGGAAGTCCTCGACAGCCTCGACGAACCGCTCAACCTCTACCTGTTCTTTTCGAAAAGCCGCGCCAGTGACCTACCCGCCCTGCGCAACTACGCCCGCCGCGTCGAGGAAGTGCTGGACCTCTATGCACGGCGGAGCCATGGCAATGTCCGATTGTTCGTGATCGATCCCCTGCCATTCTCCGACGACGAGGACCGTGCCGCGCGCTTCGGCCTGCAGGCGCCGCCCATCGGCCCGAATGGCGAAGCCATCTACTTTGGCCTGGCGGCCACCAACCCGACCGACGGCCTCCAGGTGATCCCGTTCTTCTCGCCGGAAGAAGAGCCGCTTCTGGAATACGATCTCAGCCGCCTGGTCCAGGCACTCGCACAGCGGGAACGCACGGTAGTCGGCCTGATGAGCTCGCTGCCGATGACCGGGCAGGCGCCCACCGACGGGCAGCCGGGCAGCAGGCCCTGGGCGATGATGGACAAGCTCTACCAACAGTTCGACATCCGCACCCTGGGGCTCGCTTCGACGGAAATCCCCGCCGAAGTCTCGGTGTTGATGCTGGTGCACCCCAAGCAATTGTCCGAACAGACCCAATACGCCATCGACCAGTTCGTCCTGCGCGGCGGCAAGCTGCTGGCCTTCGTCGACCCTCTGAGTCTCGCCGATGCAGACGGCGGGAAAAGCTCCGACCTGGCCCCGTTGCTGCGCTCCTGGGGCGTCCAGTTGCGGCCGGATACCCTGCTGGCGGATGCCTCGTTCGCCATGATCAAGCCCAACGCCGAACGTCGCCCGGAGCGCAATCCGACCTGGCTACACCTCCCCGGCGACACGTTCCCCCACGACAACGTGCTGACCACCGGCCTGGAAAGCCTCAACCTCGCCAGCGTCGGCCTGCTCGAACCTCTCGGCGGAGCCTCGACGCGCTTCATTCCGTTGCTGCACAGCTCGGCGCACAGCATGCCGCTGTCGCTGGAACGCTTCCGCCAATCCTCGACGGAGCAGCTCAACGCCACCCTGGTCCCGACCGGGGAACGCTACGTGCTGGCCGCCAAGGTCGAGGGGCCGGCGACGAGTGCCTTCCCTGCGGACCGCGGGAAGCAAGGCGAAGGCCTGAGCGACAGCGCGAACATCCATGTGCTGTTGGTCGCCGATACGGACCTGCTGAGCAATCCGCTCTGGCTCCAGGAACAGCCCGGCCACAACGAGCCGCAGGTATGGGCGGACAACGACCTGTTCGTCGGCAATGCCCTCGACTACCTCTCCGGTTCGGACGCGCTGATCGACCTACGCTCGCGAGGCCATACGAAGCGCCCGTTCACCCGCGTGGAAGCGCTCCGCCGCGAGGCCGGGATGCGCGCCCAGGAACAGCTCAACGCGCTGCAGCAGAGCCTCAACGATACCGACAAGAACCTGCGGGCCCTGCAGCAATCGATGGACGACGGCGGCCAGGAGGTGACTCCGGAAATGGAAGCGACGCTGCGCCGCTTCATCGATGACAAATTGCGCATCCGCCAGCAACTGCGTCAATTGCAGTTCCAACTGAATGCCGATGTCGAGCGCCTGGCGGAACAGGTGAAACTGGCCAATACGGTCCTGCTGCCGGCGCTCCTCACCCTGCTCCTCCTGCTGCATTGGAGCTGGCGCAGCATGCGCCGGAGGAGGGGCTGACATGCGCCTGGGTAGCATAGCGGGACTCGCTCTCGCCCTGGCGCTGTTCGCCGGAACCTTGGGCTGGCTCCACGAACGGCAGCAACCGCCCGCGCAACCGCCTGCGAGCCGCGCCTGGCTGCCAGGGCTGAAACCGCACCAGGTGATCGCGCTGTGCATCGCCACCCCCGGCCAACCGACGATCCGCGCCAGGCGCGATGGCAAGGACTGGACGCTCGCCAGCAAGGACGGCTATCCCGCCTCAGGGGAAACCATCCGGCAGCTGTTGCGCAGCCTGGCCGACGCGCGCCTGCTGGAGGAAAAGAGCGCCTCGCCGGAAAACCGCGAGCGCATGGGACTCTCCGACCAGGGCAAGGGCCAGGCCAGCCGGATCACCCTGGAGCGCGGCGACGCGCCGCCGCTGGTTCTGTTGCTGGGCAAGCGCACCTCGCAGGGCGGGCAGTTGGTCAGGCAGGCCGACGATGAGCGGGCCTGGCTGATCGACCGAACGGTCGGCCTGCCGGTCAACGACCTGGCCCTGCTCGACCCTCGGTTGACCGACCTGCCATTCGAACAGTTGCGCGAGCTGACCCTGTCCTATGGCAACGGTGTACGGCTGAACATTTCCCGAGCCAGCGAAAAGGACGATGGCATCCGCCTGCGACAGTTCCCATCCAGGCCACAGTTGATGGGCGAGGCGGAAGCCGAGCAGGCCGCACGCCTGTTCGCTGCGCTCAGGCTGCTGGAGGTCGCGCCGGCCAAGGCCTCGCGGCAAAAACCGCTGCTGACCTTCACGCTCAAGAGTTTCGCCGGCGGCACGCTGCAGGGCCAGCTTCTGGAACTGGAGCGCCAGTACTGGTTGCAACTGACCGACAGCAAGGGCTTCGCCGACGGGCAGGTCTCAGCCATCAAGGGTTGGCGCTACCGCGTGGAGGGTCTGAGTCCGGATACCGCTCCCGCGCCCCAGCTACCCAAGGCATCGCCGGTGAAGAAAAGCAAGCCGGCCAAGCCCTCGTCGCCCAAGTGCTGAGCGCTCTCGCCAGGCGCCGCTCGCAGCCGGCGAAATAGAGCCCCGCGGGATGCTGGGCAGGACCGGCCGAGTTTGCTAGAGTAGCGCCTCCTTCACGAGCCCTCGGCTCGTCGATGCAGAATTCCTAAGGCAGGCGCGGCTTATCAGAAGTAAGCCAACCCCACCCCAGAAAAGCCGGCCACAAGCCGGCTTTTTTAATGCCTCCGCACAACCCCAGCCAATCACCGTTCTCTAGGCCTCCAGAAGCTTGTGGAACAGCCCGGCAAGTGTCGCCTGGCGCTCGAAGCCGATACCAGGCGATTGTGGCAACCCCGCCAGTCCCGAGGAAAACGGCAGGGCACCGGCGAAATCGTCGAATGGCCGGAAAGCCGACGGCGTAGCCTCGGCCCAGCCCAGGCGCAGGGCCGCCACCAGGTGCAGGCTGAACAGGTAGCCGGCGTGCGGGCGGAAGGCCGCGCGCGGCCAACCCCGGGCGCACAGGTGGTCGAGTATCGCCAGGTAGCCCGGCAGGCCATAGCAATGCACGGGGTCGAAGACCAGCACGTCACGCTCCCGCCGCAAGCCGCCATAGAGGTCCAGCAAGCGAGCTTCGGCCAGGGAGAACAAGGCCTCGCCGGCACCGATGGGCCCCGGATAGATATCCGCCACTTCGGCCTGGGTAGGGAAATCGTGGGGGTCGCAGATGTCCTCGAACCACCACAACCCCAGCGGCGCCAGGGCTTTCGCTGCGTCGACCGCGCCCCCCGCGTCGTAGCGGTTCATCGCGTCGACCGCCAGCCGCGAAGCGTCGCCGAGAACCCGCAGCGCCCTGTCGATACGGCGCCGGTCCTGGTCCAGCCCGGCCGCGCCGATCTTGATCTTGGCGTGGGTGTAGCCGAGATCGACGAAGCGCCGCAGTTCCTCTTCCAGGCGTCCCAGGTCGTCGTGCGGATAGGGGTAGCCGCCGCCGGCGTAGACCGGTACGCGCTGCGGATAGTCTTCCGCCAGCCCCAGGCGTCGCGCCAGGAAGCGATGCAGCGGCAGGCCGGCGGCCTTGGCCGCGGCATCCCACAGGGCCATGTCCAGGGCGCCCACCGCGACGCAGCGTTCGCCGTGGCCGCCGGGCTTCTCGTCGCGCATCATCAGGTCCCAGGCACGCAACGGATCGATGCCACTGCCGTCGTCGCTCGCCAGGCTGTCCGCCGGAGCCCCCAGCAGGCGCGGGGTGAAACGCTCGCGGATCAGCCCGCCCTGGGCGTAGCGCCCTACCGAGGCGTGGCCGTAGCCGACCACACGCCGACCGTCACGCACGGCATCGGTGAGCACCGCCACCAGGCTGGTGCTCAAACCACCGGTGGCAGCCGCCACGCCGGCGTAACGGGAAAGGGGAATACTGCGTTCCCGGACCTCCTGGATGCGCATCGCCTGTCGGCTCCTCCTCGCTGGACCTCTCTCCACCTTAGCCAAGGCCGCCGCCATGGTCGTCCCGATCGGTCGTAGCGACCTTCCGCCGATTTGCCCGGCCCCCGCCCCTCTGCTAGTGTCGCGGGGTTTTGTACACCTCGCCGAGACTCCCCCGATGGCCCGCAAGAAAACCCTCGATTTCGAACAGTCCCTCACCGAGCTGCAAACCCTGGTGGAACGCCTGGAAAGCGGCGAGCTGTCGCTGGAAGAGTCGCTGGGCGCCTTCGAGCAGGGCATCCGCCTGACCCGCGAATGCCAGACGTCGCTGAGCCAGGCCGAACAGAAGGTACAGATCCTCCTCGAACGCGACGGCGAGCTCAGCGAAGCGCCGTTCGATGCGGAAGGCGACGAGGCATGATCGCGGCCTACCAGGCGCGCTGCCAGGCGCGCGTCGATGCCGCCCTGGACGCCCTGTTCGTCGCTCCCCGCGAAGAACTGCAACGCCTCTACGAGGCCATGCGCTACAGCGTGATGAACGGTGGCAAGCGGGTTCGCCCGCTGCTCGCCTACGCCGCCTGCGAGGCCCTCGGCGGTGCGCCGCAGCGCGCCGACGCCGCGGCCTGCGCGGTGGAGCTGATCCATGCCTACTCGCTGGTCCACGACGACCTGCCGGCAATGGACGACGACGACCTGCGCCGTGGCCAGCCGACCACCCACCGGGCCTTCGACGAGGCCACCGCGATCCTCGCCGCCGACGGCTTGCAGGCGCTGGCCTTCGAAGTGCTCGCCGACACCCGGCGCAATCCGCAGGAACATGCCGTCTGTCTGGAAATGCTCACCCGCCTGGCGCGCGCCGCAGGCTCCGCCGGCATGGTCGGCGGCCAGGCGATCGACCTCGGCTCGGTCGGCGTGGCCCTCGACCAGGCGGCCCTGGAAGTCATGCACCGGCACAAGACCGGCGCGCTGATCGAAGCCAGCGTGCGCCTCGGCGCCCTCGCCAGCGGTCGCGCCGAGCCCGCCGCGCTGGCCGCCCTGGAGCGCTACGCCGAGGCGATCGGCCTGGCCTTCCAGGTGCAGGACGACATCCTCGACGTGGAAAGCGACACCGCCACCCTCGGCAAGACCCAGGGCAAGGACCAGGCGCACAACAAGCCGACCTATCCCGCCCTGCTCGGCCTGGAGGCCGCCAAAGGCTATGCCCTGGAGCTGCGCGACCTGGCCCTGGCCGCCCTCGACGGTTTTCCGCCGAGCGCCGACCCGCTGCGCCAACTGGCCCGCTACATCGTCGAGCGACGCAACTGACCGACGGGTCGTCGGAAGTCCCCGGCAAAGGTAGGGGCTCCCTTGCTTGGGCGCGGCCGGTGCATCAGGTAAACTGCTGGCCTCTCCGGATTGCATAACGACAGCCTGATGCCCAAGACGCTCCATGAGATTCCCCGCGAGCGCCCCGCCACGCCCCTGCTCGACCGCGCCTCTTCGCCGGCCGAACTGCGCCGGCTGGGCGAGGCGGACCTGGAAACCCTGGCCGACGAGCTGCGCCAGTACCTGCTGTATACCGTCGGGCAGACCGGCGGTCATTTCGGCGCCGGCCTCGGCGTGGTCGAGCTGACCATCGCCCTGCATTACGTCTTCGACACTCCGGACGACCGCCTGGTCTGGGACGTCGGCCACCAGGCCTATCCGCACAAGATCCTCACCGAACGCCGCGAGCTGATGGGCACCCTGCGCCAGAAGAACGGCCTGGCGGCCTTCCCGCGCCGCGCAGAGAGCGAGTACGACACCTTCGGCGTCGGCCACTCCAGCACCTCCATCAGCGCCGCCCTGGGCATGGCCATCGCCGCCCGCCTGCAAGGCAAGGAGCGCAAGTCGGTGGCCGTGATCGGCGACGGTGCGCTGACCGCCGGCATGGCCTTCGAGGCACTCAACCACGCCTCGGAAGTCGACGCCGACATGCTGGTGATCCTCAACGACAACGACATGTCGATCTCGCACAACGTCGGCGGGCTCTCCAACTACCTGGCGAAGATCCTCTCCAGCCGCACCTATAGCAGCATGCGCGAGGGCAGCAAGAAGGTGCTCTCGCGCCTGCCCGGGGCCTGGGAGATCGCCCGGCGCACCGAGGAATACGCCAAGGGCATGCTGGTCCCCGGCACCCTGTTCGAGGAGCTCGGCTGGAACTACATCGGCCCGATCGACGGCCACGACCTGCCGACCCTGGTGGCTACCCTGCGCAACATGCGCGACATGAAGGGCCCGCAGTTCCTCCATGTGGTGACCAAGAAAGGCAAGGGCTTCGCCCCGGCCGAACTGGATCCGATCGGCTACCACGCGATCACCAAACTGGAAGCTCCCGGCAGTGCGCCGAAGAAGACCGGCGGACCCAAGTATTCCAGCGTCTTCGGCCAGTGGCTGTGCGACATGGCCGCCCAGGACGCGCGCCTGCTCGGCATCACCCCGGCGATGAAGGAAGGTTCCGACCTGGTGGCCTTCAGCGAACGCTACCCGGAACGCTACTTCGACGTCGCCATCGCCGAACAGCATGCCGTGACCCTGGCCGCCGGCATGGCCTGCGAGGGCATGAAACCGGTGGTGGCGATCTACTCGACCTTCCTCCAGCGCGCCTACGACCAGTTGATCCATGACGTCGCCGTGCAGCACCTCGACGTGCTGTTCGCCATCGACCGCGCCGGCCTGGTCGGCGAGGACGGCCCGACCCACGCCGGCAGCTTCGACATCTCCTACCTGCGCTGCATCCCCGGCATGCTGGTGATGACCCCCAGCGACGAGGACGAGCTGCGCAAGCTGCTCACCACCGGCTACCTGTTCGATGGCCCGGCCGCGGTGCGCTATCCGCGCGGCAGCGGCCCCAACCATCCGATCGATCCGGACCTGCAACCGGTGGAGATCGGCAAGGGCGTGGTCCGTCGGCGCGGCGGCAGGGTCGCACTGCTGGTCTTCGGCGTGCAGTTGGCGGAGGCGATGAAGGTTGCCGAAAGCCTCGACGCCACAGTCGTCGACATGCGTTTCGTCAAACCCCTCGACGAAGCCCTGGTACGCGAATTGGCGGGCAGCCACGAACAACTGCTGGTGACCATCGAGGAAAACGCCGTGATGGGCGGCGCCGGCTCGGCGGTCGGCGAGTTCCTCGCCAGCGAGGGCCTCGAAGTCCCGCTGCTGCAACTGGGCCTGCCCGACTACTACGTCGAACACGCCAAGCCCAGCGAGATGCTCGCCGAATGCGGCCTGGATGCCGCGGGCATCGAAAAGGCGGTACGCCAGCGTCTCGACCGGCAGTAGCGCCAAACCCAGCGACAACGGCGGATAACCGCGTTGCGGTTATTCGCCCTACCCCCCAATTGCCCGTAGGACGAATAACGCCACCGGCGTTATCCGCCGGTACAGCGCGATACCGGCAAGCGTTCAGCGCGCCCCGGCGAGCGAGCGGCAGAGTTTCTCGGTCGCCGCCAGCATGGCGAAGCTCGGCCGCTCGAGGTTCTTGTCTTCGATCCGGTACAGCTGTCCGCGCCGCGTCGCCGCCAGCGCCGGCCATTGCCGCCAGAGTTCGAGCTGGGCGTGACTGCCGGCGACGATGACCGCCGGGTCCCGCGCCAGAACCGCCTCGACGCTGACCTGCGGCGCCGGCTGCGGCAGGTCGCCGAACAGGTTCTCGGCACCGCAGACGCGCAGCGCATCGCTGATCACCTGGCGTCCGCCAATGGTGTACAGCGGCCGGTCCCAGACCTGGTAGAACACCTTCAGCGGCTTGTCCCGCCGGTAGCGCTCGGCCAGGCGCCGCATGCCTTCGCGGAACCTGGTCGACAGCCGCTGGCCGGCCTCGGCCTCGCCCAATGCCTCGCCCAGCGCAGCCAGTTGCAGGGCCAGTTCGTCGAGGCTGTGCGGTTCGGCGATGAAGAGGGCGATGCCGAAGTCCCGCAGACGCTGCAACTGCGCCTCGGGCACGCTGCCGGGCCAGACCAGGATCAGATCGGGCTGCAGTTCCAGCAGGCGTTCGAGATTGACCTGGCCGTAGCGGCCGACGGAAGGCAGGTCGCCAATCGCCGCCGGACGCTCGCCACCATCCAGCACGCCGACCAGGCGGCGCGCGGCGCCGAGTTCGAGGACGCTGTCGGTCAGCGAAGGCGCCAGGCTGACCACCCGCTGCGCCGCCCCGGCGGAAAGGCTGAGGAGCAGGCAGGCGAGCAGCCAGAACGAGCGCATCAACCGAGTTGACGCGGAATACGGTAGAGCCAGAACAGCACCAGGCTGGTGATCCCGAGCAGGATCAGCGCAACGCCGTTGAGCCCGGCGAACACACCCGGCACGCCGATCCAGGCCGGCAGGCTGGCGCCGAACAGGGCCTTGCGGCGCACCTGCGCCAGGCGGGTCCAGGCGGCGGCTTCCTCCGCCGTATCCAGCGCTTTCTGGGTGGCGATGAGACCACGCTTGTAGGCACCGAACAGCGGCAGATTGACGAACATCGACAGCAGCGCGGCGATGAACAGCGGCATCGCCAGGCCATGGGGAAGGGGTTGCAGTTCGCCGAGGAAGAACTCGACCAGGATCAGCGGCAACAGCGCCAACGCCAGTTGCAACCACCAGGCGCGTCCCAGCGCGCCGCGGGCTTGCTGGCGACTCACGTGGTTTCCGCCTCGCCCTGGTGCAGGCTGCCGAGCATGTGCCCGAGCTTGCCGGCCTTGGTCGCCAGGTAGCGCCTGTTGTGCTTGTTCAGGCCCCTTTGCAGCGGCACGCGCTCCGCCACGGTGATGGCGTAGCTTTCCAGCGCCTTGACCTTGCGCGGATTGTTGGTCATCAGGCGCAGGGAGGAAACGCCCAGGTGCGCGAGCATCGGCTGGCACATGGCGTAGTCGCGCTGGTCAGCGCCGAAACCCAGTTGCAGGTTCGCCTCGACGGTATCGGCGCCGGCATCTTGCAGCTCGTAGGCGCGGATCTTGTTCAGCAGGCCGATGCCGCGACCTTCCTGGCGCAGGTAGAGGAGCACGCCGCGGCCCTCCTCGGCGATGGCGGCAAGCGCGCCTTCCAGCTGGAAACCGCAATCGCAGCGCAGGCTGAACAGCGCGTCGCCGGTCAGGCATTCGGAATGCAGGCGGCCAAGCACCGGCGCGCCATCGGCGATGTCGCCCATGCTCAGGGCTACATGTTCCTTGCCGCTCTCCTCGTCGAGGAAGCCATGCATGGTGAATTCGCCGAAGGGAGTCGGCAGTTTGGAGGCGGCGACGAACACGACGGACACCGGGGAACTCCTAGGGAAACGGAAGTCCGCCATTGTACCAGCAGCGTCCGGCGCCCGGTCAGCTCGAAATGCCGCAAATACCTATCGAGATGGACGATGAATAGAACCCGGGGTTATGAGCGAGCGACATTCAATGCTTGGCCTCGATAAGCAGCATCCCCTGTTCCTCGCGCCAGCGCACCCGGTTGAGGAAACTCATGCCGAGCAGGGCTTCGGTCGGATAGCCACCCTCGATCACCGCCGCCTCGACGCCCAGCAACTCGATACCGCCGATCTTCACCCGGTCCAGGGTCACCCGCCAGCCGCGCGAGGTGCCGCTGGCGGTGGAGGCGACCATCGGCTTGCCGTCCACCCGGTAATCGATACCCAGGCGGCGCGCCTCGTTCTCGTTCATGGCGATGCTGGTGGCGCCGGTATCCACCAGGAACTGCATGTTCTGCCCGTTCACCGAACCGGCCACCCAATAGTGCCCGCCGGTGCCGCGAGCGATGCTGAAGCTTTGCCGCTGCGGCGCCGAATAGCCCGCCTCGTTGTATTCGCGGCTCAGTTCGTAGGTGCGCTCGACGCCGTCGATCCGCAGCACCGCCTTGCGGCTGTCGGCGCTGACCACCTGGACGCCCTGCGGGCCGGTCTGGCCGACCCTGACCAGCTTGCGCTGGCCATCGACGTTGAGTACCGCCGCGCCGGGGAACAGGCCGACCACGAACACCTGGGGCGCGGCCAGCGAGTACAACGCGAGAACGCTGGAAAACAGGGCGACGCACAGCCGCAGCATGATCACTCCTTGGGTGGCAGGATTGCCTTCAACGGCGCATAGGGCCAGTTCCAGCGGGCGAAGATCCGCTCCAGCTCGCCGCTGGCATGCAACTGCCGCATGCGCCGGTCGAACAGCGCCAGCAGCTCACGGCCCCTGGGGGAATCGGAGAAGCCAAGATACAGCGGCAACCGAGTGACGTCGGTGATGCGGTACTCAGCCGCCAGCGCTCCGGCCCCTGCGAGCATTTCCTCCAGTTCCGGACGCGAATCGATGAAATAGTCGACCCGGTGGTTGAGCAGCATCGGCAGCGCCGAGGTGCGGCGCTGCAACTCGCTGTGCGGGGTCAGGGTAGGGAAATAGCGGGCGAAGGCGTAGCCACGCATCCATGACAGGCGGAACCGGCTCAGGCCCTCCAGTGGCGGCGGCGGATTGTCTTTCAGGGAAAGCACGGCGATCGGATCGACGTCATAGGGCCAGCGAGGGTAAAGCGCTTCGTCGATTTCCCCGCGGTAGGCGCCGACCCAGGCGTCGGCCTCGCCGCGCAGGACCAGGCCGATCGCCCGGGTATAGGGCTCGTTGGCGATCCGCAGGCGTACCCCGGCCGGCTCGTAGACGGCCCGCAGCAGGTCCCAGGCCACCCCGCGACCGTCCTCCTGGGTGTAGCGCGTCCAGGTTTCGCTGACCACGCGGATCTCGCCCACGGAGGGGGCGGCGGAAGCGACGCCGGGCAGCAGCCACAGGCAGCAGAACAGGACGAGCAGACGCATGGGAGGCCTCAGACCAGCCAGTGTACCCATCCCCAGACTAGACCCTGCATGACCAGCCAGGCGAATACCCCGGCCAGGACGTCGTCGAGCATGATCCCGACGCCGCCGTGCACGTTGCGGTCCACCCAACTGATCGGCCAGGGCTTGAGAATATCCACGATGCGGAACACGACGAAGCCGATCAGCAGCCACCACCAGCCCTCCGGCACCAGCCAGAGGGTTATCCACATGCCGACCATCTCGTCCCAGACGATGCCTTCGTGGTCGTGCACGCGCAGGTCGTCGGCGACCTTGCCGCACAGCCAGAAGCCGAACAGCATGGTCACTCCCAGCATCAGCCAGTAGCCCCAGTCCGGCAGCATCTGCCACAGCGGGATGAACGGGATGGCCACCAGCGACCCCCAGGTGCCCGGCGCCTTGGGCAGGGTGCCGGAGCCGAAGCCGAAGGCGAGGAAATGCCAGGGATTGCGCCAGACCGACGGCGGCACCGGCTGCGCCGGCGCCTGATCAGGATGCTCAGTCACGTTGGGTTCCGAAATGTTGGTAGCCGGCCACGGCCGGTATGAGTTCCTTTCCGTCGGCGTCGAGCAGGTGCACCCCCTGCCCCGCCTCGACCCGGCCGATGACGGCCATGGCCGGCCACGCGGCGCGAATCTCGCCAAGGTACGCAGACGGCAGGGTGAAGGCCAGCACGTAGTCGTCGCCGGCGGCCAGTTGCTGGCGCAAGGCTTCCTCGCCGGCGAGCAGGCCGCTCAACGCGGCGCTTGCCTGCAAGCGCTGGCATTCGACCAGCAGGGCGACGCCGGAAGCGCGGGCGATATGCCCGCAGTCGGCGAGCAGCCCGTCGGAGATGTCCAGGGCGGCGCTGGCCTTGCCGCGCAGGGCGAGGCCCAGACCGAATTGCGGGGCCGGCGTCCAGTAGCGCGCCAGCAGCGGTTCGGCCACCTCGGCGGGCGCCGATCTTCGCTCCAGCACCAGTTCCAGCGCCGCTCCAGCCTCGCCGAGCGGGCCCCCGACGCAGAGCAGGTCGCCCGGGCGCGCACCGGCGCGGGTCAGCGCCTGGCCGGCCGGCACCCTGCCGAATACGGTCAGGGTCATGCTCAGCGGGCCGCGCGTGGTGTCGCCGCCGACCAGGGCCAGGCCGCACTGCCGGGCCATGGCGTCGAGGCCGCGGGCGAAGCCCTGCAACCACTCGGCGTCGGCCTGCGGCAAGGTCAGGGCCAGGGTGAAGGCCAGGGGCGCGGCGCCCATCGCCGCCAGGTCGCTGGCGGAGACCGCCAGGGCGCGCTGGGCAAGAAGGAAAGGGTCGCAACCGGCGGGAAAATGCACACCTTCCACCAGGGTGTCGGTGGAGACCGCCAGCTGTTC
Organism: Pseudomonas sp. CP-1; assembly: GCF_021213715.1. Classification (NCBI taxonomy): domain Bacteria; kingdom Pseudomonadati; phylum Pseudomonadota; class Gammaproteobacteria; order Pseudomonadales; family Pseudomonadaceae; genus Pseudomonas; species Pseudomonas sp. CP-1. The sequence goes on along the minus strand of NZ_JAJQKY010000020.1, from coordinate 85,634 downwards.
GCCGGCAGGCGGCGCCAGCAGGGCACAGTCGTCGCCGATGCCGAGGGCCACCTCCGTCGCCGGCGCCGCGCAGGCGGCCGCGGCGAAGAAGCGGCGGATCAGCTCGAACTCACCCATGACGCCGCCGGCGCGGGATCAGCGCTTGCCGCCGCGCAGCTCGGCGGCGCGCAGGCGCGGCGCCAGCTTGTCGAGCACGCCGTTGACGAACTTGTGGCCGTCGGTGGCGCCGAAGGTCTTGGCCAGCTCGATGCCCTCGTTGATCACTACCTTGTAGGGCACGTCGATGCGGTTGCGCAGCTCGTAGGTGGACAGCCGCAGGATGGCCAGCTCGACCGGGTCGATCTCGGCCAGCGGGCGGTCCAGGCAGGGCTCGAAGGTGGAGTCCAGCTCGCTCTTCTGTCGCGGCACGCCGTGCAGGATCTCGTGGAAGTAGGCGCCGTCGACCTCGGAGAAGTCGTTGTCGGTGCGGAACTGCGCCTCGATCTCGTGCAGGGGCTGGCCGGCGATCTGCCAGGAGTACAGGGCCTGGACGGCCAGGCTGCGGGCCTTGCGGCGAGCGGCGGTCTTGCCTTTCGGCGGCTTGGCTGCCGGGTTGCCGCTGTCTTGATTGCTCACTTGGCCTCCAACTGCGCCAGCAGGCTGACCATTTCCAGGGCCGACAGCGCGGCTTCGGCGCCCTTGTTGCCGGCCTTGGTGCCGGAGCGCTCGATGGCCTGCTCGATGGAGTCGACGGTGAGGACGCCGAAGGCGACCGGGATGCCGAACTGCAGGGACACCTGGGCCAGGCCCTTGGTGCACTCGCCGGCCACGTATTCGAAGTGCGGGGTGCCGCCACGGATCACCGCGCCGAGGGCGATGATGGCGTCGAAGCCGCCTTGCTGGGCGACCTTCTGGGTCACCAGCGGGATCTCGAAGGCACCCGGGGCGCGGATGATGGTGATCTCGCTTTCAGCCACGCCGTGGCGGACCAGGGCGTCGACGGCGCCGCTGACCAGGCTTTCCACGACGAAGCTGTTGAAGCGGCCGACCACCAGGGCGTAGCGGCCTTTGGGAGCAATGAAGGTACCTTCGATGGTCTTCAGGGTCATGAGCAGGTCTCATCTGTTAAAGAGCCGGGGCGCCGTTGCGCCCCGAGCGAAAAGGGTCGAAAGGTCGGTCCAGCATAGCGCCCGCCGCGATCTTGCACGCGGCGGGCGGGACAGGCCTTATTCGGCGGGCAGGTATTCTACAACTTCCAGGTCGAAACCGGATATCGCATTGAAGCGCATCGGCGCACTCAGCAGGCGCATCTTGCGCACGCCGAGGTCGCGCAGGATCTGCGAGCCGGCACCGACGGTGCTGTAGGTGGTGGTGGCCTTGGGCGCCGGGGCCGGCGCCGAAGCGATCTCGCGGACATGGGCGAGCAGGTCGTCGCCGCCGATCTGGTGGCCGAGCAGCAGCACCACGCCGCTGCCCGCCTCGGCGACCTTGGTCATCGCCGCGCGCAGGCTCCAGCGGCCCGGCTGGTTGACCTGCAGCAGGTCGCGCAGCGGGTCCATGTTGTGCACGCGGACCAGGGTGGGCTCTTCCGCGCAGACCTTGCCGAGGGTCAGCGCCAGGTGCACGTCGCCCTCCACCGAGTCGCGGTAGGTGATCAGGTTGAAGTGGCCCAGTTCGCTGTCCAGCGGCTGCTCGGCGATGCGCTCGACGGTGCGCTCGTGGATCAGCCGGTAGTGGATCAGGTCGGCAATGGTGCCGATCTTGATCCCGTGCTCGGCGGCGAACGCCTCCAGTTCGGGCCGGCGAGCCATGCTGCCGTCGTCGTTCATCACCTCGCAGATCACCCCGGACGGTTCGAACCCGGCCATCCGCGCCAGGTCGCAGGCCGCCTCGGTGTGCCCGGCGCGAGCCAGGGTACCGCCTGGCTGGGCCATCAGCGGGAAGATGTGGCCGGGGCTGACGATGTCGGCGGCCACGGCGTTCTTCGCCGCCGCAGCCTGCACGGTGCGGGCGCGGTCCGCGGCGGAGATGCCGGTGGTGACGCCCTCGGCGGCCTCGATGGAGACAGTGAACTTGGTGCCGAAGCCGGAGCCGTTGCGCTGCACCATCAGCGGCAGGCCGAGGCGCTCGCAACGCTCGCGGGTCATCGGCATGCAGACCAGGCCGCGGGCATGCTTGACCATGAAGTTGATGTCTTCGGTGCGGACGCATTCGGCGGCCATGATCAGGTCGCCTTCGTTCTCGCGGTCCTCGTCATCCATCAGGATGACCATCTTGCCTTGGCGGATGTCTTCGATCAGTTCGTCGATCGTGTTGAGTGCCATGGGCACCCCCTTATGCAATTCGTGGGTTACTTGAGAAAACCGTTCTCGGCGAGAAACGCTTCGCTGATGCCGGAGGCGCTGGGCTCGGCGGCCTTGTCGCCAAGCAGCAGGCGCTCCAGGTAACGGGCCAGCAGGTCGACCTCGAGGTTGACCCGGCGTCCGGGCTGGTACTCGGCCATGATGGTTTCGCTGAGCGTATGCGGGACGATGGTCAGCTCGAACTCCGCGCCGTTCACCGCGTTCACCGTGAGGCTGGTGCCGTCGACGGTGATCGAGCCCTTGTGCGCGATGTACCTGGCCAGTTCGCGCGGGGCACGCACGGTGAACTGGATGGCGCGGGCGTTCTCCTCGCGCTTGAGCACCTCGCCGACGCCGTCGACGTGGCCGCTCACCAGGTGTCCGCCGAGGCGGGTGGTCGGCGTCAGGGCCTTTTCCAGGTTCACCCGGCTGCCCACCTTCAGGTGCTGGAAGGCGGTGCGCGCCAGGCTCTCGCGGCTGACGTCGGCCCAGAAGCCATCGCCGGGCAGTTCCACCGCGGTCAGGCAGACGCCGTTGACCGCGATGCTGTCGCCGAGCTTGACGTCGCCCAGGTCGAGCTTGCCGGTGGCGATGTAGACCCGCAGGTCGCCGCCCTTGGGCGTCATCGCGCGGACGCTGCCGATCGATTCGATTATGCCGGTGAACATGCGACCTCCCGTTTTTCCGCCGCACAGGCGCGCAGCATGGCCGGCGCGACGCCGAGCGGCCTGCGTGCCATAGCGCGGGTATTCCAAGATGAAGACATATGACGAACTCCTGTTTCGTGAAAAACAGGGCTTTTTGGATCGAAGGGGATCTTGCGGGCGCACAGGGTACGCCCAGGCAGGCAATCCCGTTCTCTCTTTATCCGGACTATGACCGTCGGCCCCGGAATCGCACCGGGTCTGCTGACCTTGTCGTCCGGCGGTGGCCGGTCCGGCAAGCGCTCGCGGGCTAGGCGCCTTGCGCGCCATTACCGCCGGTGGGGACTTTCACCCCGCCCTGAGAACGTTACGGCCACCAAGATGGCCGTGTGGCGTTTTACCACAGTTGCGCCGCTTGTGCATCGTCCGCCGCGTCGCCGCGCAGCGAAGTTCAGGCGTCCCGCGGATGGGGCCGCGCGGTGACCAGCCAGTCGTCGCCCACCGCGCGGATGTCGTCGATCCGCAACTGCGCCGCATCGGCCATCCGCGCCAGCGGCCAATCGAGCAAAGGACGGGCGCTGGAGCCGAGGAACTTCGGCGCGACGAACAGCCGGTACTCATCCACCAGCCCCAGCCGGGCGAAGGCGCCGGCCAGGCGGGGGCCGGCCTCCACCAGCACTTCGTTGGCGCCGCGCGCCGCCAGTTCCACGAGCAGCTTGTGCAGGTCGACATGCCCCTCGGCGGAGGGCAGCGCCAGCAGTTCGTGACCGGCGTCCTGGAAGCGTTCGCGCGCCGAGGCGGCGGCGCAGGTCGCCACCAGTGCCGGACCGGCCTGGTAGAACGCCGATTCCAGCGGCACCCGCAGGCGCCCGTCGACCAGCACCCGCAACGGCTGGCGAGCCGCGGCGAGCGCGGTAAGCTCGGCGTTCAGGCCCAGTTCGTCGGGGCGAACGTTGAGCCGCGCATCGTCCGCCAGCAGCGTATCGGCGCCGGACAGCACCACGCTGGAGCGAGCGCGCAAGCGCTGCACCGCCGAACGCGCGGCGGGGCCGGTGATCCACTGGCTTTCCCCGCTGGCCATGGCGGTGCGCCCGTCCAGGCTCATCGCCAGCTTGACCCGGACGAACGGCAGGCCATGTTCCATGCGCTTGATGAAACCGATGTTGAGTTCCCGCGCCTCGGCCTCGAGGACCCCGCTCTGCACCGCGATACCGGCCTGCATCAGACGCAGCAGGCCGCGACCGGCGACCTCGGGGTTGGGATCCTGCATCGCCGCGACCACCCGCGCCACCCCGGCACCCACCAGCGCGTCGGCGCACGGCGGGGTGCGGCCGAAGTGGCTGCAGGGCTCGAGGGTCACGTAGGCGGTGGCGCCGCGTGCATTTTCGCCGGCCTGGCGCAGGGCATGGACCTCGGCGTGCGGCTCGCCGGCGCGGACGTGCCAGCCCTCGCCGACCACCTGGCCGTCCTTGACCAGCACGCAGCCGACGCGCGGATTCGGATGGGTGGAGTACAGCCCCTGGCGCGCCAGTTCCAGGGCGCGGGCCATGTACAGCGGGTCGGCGGCGTTCATTCCTTGGCCGGCTCGCGGGCGAGGCGTTCGATCTCCTCGCGGAATTCGTTGAGGTCCTGGAAGCGCCGGTAAACCGAGGCGAAACGGATGTAGGCGACTTCGTCGAGCTTCTGCAGCTCGGCCATCACCAGTTCGCCCAGCACCCGCGACTTGATCTCGCGCTCGCCGGTGGCGCGCAACTGGTGCTTGATGTGGCCGATGGCCGCTTCCAGGCGCTCGACGCTGACCGGACGCTTCTCCAGGGCACGCTGCATGCCGGCGCGCAGCTTGTCCTCGTCGAACGGCTGGCGGCTGCCGTCCTGCTTGATCAGGCGCGGCATGACCAGCTCGGCGGTCTCGAAGGTGGTGAAGCGTTCGCCGCAGGCCAGGCACTCGCGGCGCCGGCGCACCTGATCGCCCTCGGCGACCAGTCGCGAGTCAATCACTTTGGTGTCATGGGCACCGCAGAAGGGACAATGCATGGTGCTGATACAGGCGTAGCTGAAGGAAGCCGCATGGTAGCGCATCCGCGCCCGACCGAGCACCCGCAGAATCGACCGGCGCCGGCACGATGGGAGAGGCGAGAAGAATCGGACGTTGCGGCCTACGCGAAGCGCGACAAGAATCACACTTTGCGCTATACAAGCGCCGCCCGGATTCCACCGCTATGGAGCAGCCCATGACCCTGCGCTCGATCGCCCTGCTGGCCGTCCTTCTCCTCGCCGCTTGTTCCAGCGACAAGCCGAAGCCTGCGCCAACGCCGCAAGCTTCGCGCAGCGTGACCATGGTCGAGCCGGTGCTGCCGGCCCACCTGCGCGAGCTGAGCGGAACGCTGAGCAGCATCCAGGGCAGCCTGCCACGCGGCAGCGAGGTGCAGATGGCACTGCTGGTGATCGACGAGCGCGACCGCCCACAGCGGCTGCTGGCCAGCGAGACGGTGCTGGCCACCGGCGAACTCATGCCCTTCCGCCTGCCGTTCAACCCCGAGTCCTTCCCGCCGGCTGGCGGCGCGCTGCGCGTCGAACTGCACGCGCGGGTGATCCAGTCCGGCCAGTTGGCCTGGCGCCTGCATCCGTTGCGGATCGCCCAGCCGACCACCCAGTCCCTCGGCGAACTGCGCCTGGTACGCGCGCCGTGACGGCACCGCAAGCCCTGACCCAGGCGCTGGGCGAGCTGCTCGGCGACGCCCGGCTCAGCGCCACCGCGCTGCCCGGCACCGACCTGCGCCTGTGGCTGATCGACGCGCAGAACATGGACCGCCAGTTCAGCCCGGAGGAGACCCGCCGCATCCTCGAGAAGCCGCCGTACTGGTGCTTCTGCTGGGCCAGCGGGCTGGTCCTGGCGCGCTGGCTGGCGGCGCGCCCGCAGTGGGTCCGCGACAAGCGCGTGCTGGACTTCGGCAGCGGCTCCGGGGTGGCGGCGATCGCCGCGGCCCGCGCCGGCGCCGCCGAGGTGGTGGCTTGCGACCTGGATCCCCTGGCGCTGGCAGCGAGCCGGGCGAACGCCGAACTGAACGGAGTGGAGCTGAGCTATTCGGCGGACTTCTTCGCCGAGGACGATCGCTTCGACCTGATCCTGGTGGCCGACGTGCTCTACGACCGCGCCAACCTGCCGCTGCTCGACCAGTTCCTCAGCCGCGGCCGCCAGGCGCTGGTCGCCGACTCGCGGGTCCGTGACTTCCGTCATCCGCTGTACCGGCGCCTGGACGTGCTCGACGCCTGTACCTGGCCGGACCTCGCCGAACCCGCCGAATTCCGCCTGGTCAGCCTGTATCACGCCGAACGCGGGCAAGCCTGAGGCACGGGCTTGTTTGCGCGCGGCGCGCCCCCACTTATAGTGGTCACCACCTTGCGTTTCCGAGAATCGACATGAGCGATACGCCCTACATCTTCGACGTCACCGGCGCCAACTTCGAGCAGTTGGTCATCGAGAACTCGTTCCACAAGCCGGTCCTGGTGGACTTCTGGGCCGACTGGTGCGCCCCGTGCAAGGCGCTGATGCCGCTGCTGGCGCAGATCGCCGAGTCCTACCAGGGCGAATTGCTGCTGGCCAAGGTCAACTGCGACGTCGAGCAGGACATCGTGATGCGCTTCGGCATCCGCAGCCTGCCGACCGTGGTCCTGTTCAAGGATGGCCAGCCGGTCGACGGTTTCGCCGGTGCCCAGCCCGAATCGCAGATCCGCGCCCTGCTGGAACCCCATGTGAAAGCACCGGCGCTGCCCGACGAAGACCCGCTGGAAGTGGCCCAGGCGCTGTTCGCCGAAGGCCGCATCGGCGACGCCGAAGCGACCCTGAAAGCCCTGCTGGCGGAGAACAACGACAACCCCGCGGCGCTGATCCTCTACGCCCGCTGCCTGGCCGAGCGCGGCGAACTGGAAGAGGCGCAGGCCATCCTCGACGCGGTGAAGAGCGACGAGCACAAGCAGGCCCTGGCCGGCGCCCGCGCGCAACTGACCTTCCTGCGCCAGGCTGCCGACCTGCCCGACAGCGCAGAGCTGAAGAGCCGTCTGGCGGCCGATGCCGGCGACGACGAGGCGGCCTACCAGTTGGCCGTCCAGCAGCTCGCCCGGCAGCAGTACGAGGCGGCCCTGGACGGCCTGCTCAAGCTGTTCCTGCGCAACCGCGACTACCAGGACGACCTGCCGCGCAAGACCCTGGTGCAGGTCTTCGACCTGCTCGGCAACGACCACCCGCTGGTCACCGCCTACCGCCGCAAGCTGTACCAGGCACTCTACTGAGTCGCCGAGCCCCGTCCGCGGGGCTCAGTCCTCCAGCCAGACGAACACCTGGGTGCCGTCGACCACCTCGACCTTGACCCGGGCGTCGTGCCGCAGGCGCACCAGCAGTTGCTTGGCGGCGCCGGCGTTGCCGCTGAACGCCTCCAGCTCCGCCAGCAACTGCGGCCCCTCGATCCGCCCGCTGCCGCGCAGCAGGTCCTGGGCGGTCTGCCACAGGCGATCCACTGGCGCTGCCGGCGCCCTGGCCGCCGCGATCTGCGGCTCGCCCAGCGGCGGCGGGGGCACGTGTTGCGCCAGCTGGCGCCAATCCTCGGCGTCCAGTTCCAGGGTCAGGTCCACCGGCCAGTCGCCGATGCTTCCGCGAATCCGCACCATCTCGTTTCTCCACAAGCGAATCGCGCCATGCTCCCACGTCGGCGCGTAGGGGCCAAATCGGCCAGGCTAGGCAGGCGGAAAAATTCGTTATAACGTAACAAACTCTTTTCCTTCCTTGCCGGAGTCCGTTCATGCGCCCACTGCTGTTAGCCCTCGTCTTGCTGCCGTTCGCCGCCCATGCCCATGACGATCACGACCATGACCACGCCCACGGCAGCCTGGGCAAGCACGAGCACGGCGTCGCTCAGTTGAACGTGGCGCTGGACGGCAAGACCCTCGAACTGGAGCTGGACAGCCCGGCGATGAACCTGGTCGGTTTCGAACACGCCGCCAGCACCGACGCGGACAAGGCCGCCGTGGCCAAGGCCCGCGCGCAGCTGGAAAAACCGCTGGAGCTGTTCGCCCTGCCGGTCACCGCCGGCTGCTCGGTGGCCAGCCAGGAACTGCGGAGTCCGCTGTTCGGCGACAAGGCGCCGGCCCACGCGCACAAGGAGAAGGCAGGCCACGAACACGAACACGAACACGAACACGGTCATGCCGATATCCACGCCCATTACCAGCTCAGTTGCGAGAAGCCCGAGCTGCTCAAGCTGCTGACCCTCGCCGAGTTCTTCAAGCGCTTCCCCGCCACCCAGAAAATTCAGGTACAACTGATCGGTCCCGACGGCCAGAAAGGCGCCGACCTGGCCCCGGCCAGCGCCGAGCTGAAGCTGTAGGATCGTTCCGGAAGCGCCGCGAGGGATTCGGCGCGGCGCCCCTCCATCCATTCTCGAGGCTCCGGCGGAGCGTTCCGCCCCTACCCCCATGAGCGCACTGATCACCCTGACCAACCTCGGCTTCGCCTGGCCCGGCCAGGCGGAGTTGCTGGACATTCCCAGCTTCCATCTCGAACGCGGCGAGAGCCTGTTCCTCAAGGGGCCTTCCGGCAGCGGCAAGACCACCCTGCTCGGCCTCCTCGGCGGCGTGCAGAAGCCCGGCCGCGGCAGCGTCCGCCTGCTCGGCGAGGACCTGGAAAAGCTGTCCGCCGCGCGCCGCGACCATTTCCGCGTCGACCACACCGGCTACATCTTCCAGCAGTTCAACCTGCTGCCGTTCCTCTCGGTACGCGAGAACGTCGAGCTGCCCTGTCACTTTTCCGCGTTGCGCCGTCAGCGCGCCCGCGAACGCCACGGTAGCCCGGCGCAGGCCGCCAGCCATCTGCTCGGCCAGCTCGGCCTCGGCGGCGAACTGCACGAACGCCGCGCCGACAGCCTGTCCATCGGCCAGCAGCAGCGGGTCGCCGCCGCCCGCGCGCTGATCGGCCAGCCGGAGCTGGTGATCGCCGACGAGCCGACCTCGGCGCTCGACGCCGACAGCCGCGAGGCGTTTCTCCAGTTGCTCTTCGCCGAATGCCGCGAGGCCGGCGCCAGCCTGCTGTTCGTCAGCCACGACCAGAGCCTGGCCGGGCTGTTCGACCGCAGCCTGTCCCTTTCCGATCTCAACCGCGCCGCCCGGCCGGCAGGACTCTGAGCATGTATCTCTTCCGACTGGCACTGGCCAGCCTGGCCAACCGCCGCTTCACCGCCCTGCTGACGATCTTCGCCATCGCCCTCTCCGCCTGCCTGCTGCTGGCGGTGGAGCGGGTCCGCACCGAGGCCAAGGCCAGCTTCGCCAGTACCATCTCCGGAACCGACCTGATCGTCGGCGCGCGCTCCGGCTCGGTGAACCTGCTGCTCTACTCGGTATTCCGCATCGGCAACGCGACCAACAACATCCGCTGGGACAGCTACCGGCACTTCGCCGAAAACCCGCGGGTGAAGTGGGCGATCCCGATCTCCCTCGGCGACTCGCACCGCGGCTACCGGGTAATGGGCACCGATGCCGGCTATTTCGAGCACTACCGCTACGGCCGCGGCCAGGAACTGCAACTGGCCGAGGGCCGCGCCTTCGGCCAGGACCTGTTCGACGTGGTGCTCGGCGCCGAGGTGGCCGAAGCCCTGCACTACAGGCTCGGCGAGAAGATCGTGCTGGCCCATGGGGTGAGCACGGTGAGCCTGGTCAAGCATGACGACAAGCCGTTCACCGTGATCGGCATCCTCCAGCGCACCGGTACCCCGGTGGATCGCACCCTGCACATATCCCTCGCCGGCATGGAGGCGCTGCACGTCGACTGGCGCAACGGGGTGCCGGCGATGGGCGCCGGGCGCGTCAGCGCCGAACAGGCGCGGCACATGGACCTGCAACCACAGGCGATCACCGCGTTCCTGGTCGGCCTGAAGAGCAAGGTGGCGACCTTCGCCCTGCAACGCGAGGTCAACGACTATCCCGGCGAACCGCTGATGGCGATCCTCCCCGGTGTCGCCCTGCAGGAACTGTGGGGCCTGATGGGCACCGCCGAGAAGGCACTGTTCGTGGTCTCGCTGTTCGTCGTTCTCACCGGCCTGATCGGCATGCTCACGGCGATCCTCACCAGCCTCAACGAGCGCCGCCGGGAGATGGCCATCCTGCGCTCGGTGGGCGCGCGCCCCTGGCACATCTTCGGCCTGCTGCTGGCCGAGGCCTTCAGCCTGGCGCTGGCCGGCGTCGCCCTCGGCCTCGGCCTGCTCTACCTCGGCATCGCCGCCAGCCAGGGCTACGTCCAGGCCAACTACGGCATCTACCTGCCGCTGGCCTGGCCGAGCGACTATGAGTGGAGCCTGCTCGGGGCTATCCTGGCGGCCGCCGTGCTGATCGGCTGCGTGCCGGCCTGGCGCGCCTACCGCCAGTCCCTGGCCGATGGCCTGTCGATCCGCCTATGACCCGGAGATATTCCCCGATGCTGCGCTCCCTGACCGTCCTCCTGCTGGCTTTCGCCCTGCTCCTGGGCAGTGCCGTGGCGCGCGCCGCGCCGCGCGAACTGACCTGGTCGCAACTGATCCCGGCCGGCGCCCCGCCCGCCCCGGCGCCGCTGCCGATCCACGACCTCGCCAACGCCCTCAGCGAAGCCGGCCCGGCGGCCAGCCAGCAGAGCCCCAACGCCCCGGTGGTGAAGGCACTGGACGGCATCGAGGCCAAGCTGCCGGGCTACATCGTGCCGCTGGAAATCAGCGAGGCCGGGCTGGTCACCGAGTTCCTCCTGGTACCCTACTACGGCGCCTGCATCCACGTACCGCCGCCGCCGTCGAACCAGATCGTCTACGTGAAGACCGCCAAGGGCGTGCAGATGGACGAGTTGTACCAGCCGTTCTGGGTCGAGGGCACCTTCAAGGTGGAGAACGCCAGCAGCGAGCTGGCGGCGGCCGGCTACCGCATGCAGGCGAGCAAGGTGACGCCCTACGAATACGAAGGTAGCTGAACGACATGCGACAATCCGCCGCGCCGTTTACGTTGCGGCGGTCACATTTGCTCCTAGGATTGATTGAGCTGTGTCAAGGAAGGCAACTGTTAGCTGGCTGACCATTAGCAGCACCAACACTTTCTAATACAAGGAATGGAGCTCATCATGCGTAAGTCCTGGCTTACCGCTTCCCTGCTGGCCCTCACCGTCGCCTCCCCGTTCGCCGCTGCGGATATTCAAGGACACAAGGCCGGTGACTTCATCATCCGTGGCGGCTTCGCCACCGTCGATCCCGACGACAGCAGTTCCGACATCAAGCTGGACGGCGCCAAGCAGCGCGGTACCAAGGCGACCGTCGACAGCGACACCCAGCTCGGCCTGACCTTCACCTACATGTTCGCCGACAAGTGGGGCGTGGAACTGGTCGCCGCCACTCCGTTCAACCACCAGGTCGACGTCAAGGGCCTCGGCCCGGGCCTGGACGGCAAGCTGGCCGACATCAAGCAACTGCCGCCGACCCTGCTGCTCCAGTACTACCCCATGGGCGGTACCAACAGCGCCTTCCAGCCTTACGGCGGCCTGGGCGTGAACTACACTACCTTCTTCGACGAAGACCTCGCCAGCAACCGCAAGGCGCAGGGTTTCAGCAGCATGAAGCTGCAGGACTCCTGGGGCCTGGCCGGCGAACTGGGCTTCGACTACATGCTCAACGAGCACGCGCTGTTCAACATGGCCGTCTGGTACATGGACATCGACACCAAGGCCAGCATCAACGGCCCGAGCGCCCTGGGCGTGAACAAGACCAAGGTCGACGTGGACGTCGATCCGTGGGTCTACATGATCGGTTTCGGCTACAAGTTCTGAGTCGTAGACTGTCGCGGGGCTTGCGCCCCCAACGGAAAAAGGCGCCTTCGGGCGCCTTTTCTCATCCTGCGGAAACGGGCCCATGTACCTCTGGCTGAAGACCCTGCACATCACCTTCGCCCTCAGCAGCGCCGCCCTGTTCGTCTGGCGCCTGGCCTGGAACTGGTCGGGGCGCAAGGCCAGCGGCATCCGCCGCTGGGGACCGCACCTGGTGGACACCCTGCTGCTGCTCACCGCGCTCGGCCTGGTGCACCTGGCGATGCCCTGGCCGCTACCGCTCTGGCTGCTGGCGAAGCTGGGGCTGTTGCTGGGCTACATCGTCTGCGCGGCGTTCGCCCTGCGGATGGCGCGGGGCCCCGGCAAGGGCCTGCTCAGCGTCCTCAGCCTCGCCCTGCTGGGCGGGATCTTCTACCTGGCGCTGAACAAGCCCTGGTGGTGATCAGCGGCCGAGCAGGCGCGCCAGCCCCACGCCCATCGGCGTCGGCTGGTCGAAGCGGAAACGCCGCAGCAGGCGCTCGTTGTTCGCCCGCGAATGCCTGATGTCACCGGCTCGCGCGTCGGCGTGGGTCACCGGCGGCAGGCCACCGAGCACCTGGCCGATCTCTGCCAGCAACTGCTTCAGGCTGATGCTGCGATTCAGGCCGACGTTCACCGCCCCGGGCTCCACTGCCGTCGCCTCCAGCGCCTGGACCAGGAAATCGACCAGGTCGGCGACGTAGATGAAGTCGCGGGTCTGCTCGCCGTCGCCGAACACGGTGATCGGCGTCCCCTTCAGGGCGCGCTCGGTGAATATGCTGATCACCCCGGAATAGGGCGAGGACGGGTCCTGGCGCGGCCCGTAGACGTTGAAGAAGCGGAAGATCGCCGGTTCCAGCCCATGCTGGCGGCGATAGAAATCGAGGTAGTACTCGCTGGCCAGCTTGTCCGACGCGTAGGGCGTCAGCGGCGACTTCGGGGTGTCTTCGTCGATCGCCGTGCCTTCGCCGTTCTGCCCGTAGACCGCTGCGCTGGAAGCGAACACCACGCGCTTCACGCCCTGCTCGCGCATCGCTTCGCAGAGGTTCAGGGTGGCGATGAAATTGCTCTGGTGGGTGGCGACCGGGTCGTCCACCGAGGCCTGTACCGAGGCGACCGCGGCCAGGTGGGCGACCGCCGCGCAGCCCTTCAGGGCGGCCGCCAGGGTCGCCGCGTCGGCGGCGTCGCCTTCGAGCAGCTCGACCCGTTCGTCGTCCAGGGGCAGGTTGTCGCGCTTGCCGGTGGACAGGTTGTCCAGCACACGCACGCGGTAGCCGCGCGCCAGCAGCGCGTCGGTCAGGTGGGAGCCGATGAAACCGGCGCCGCCGGTGATCAGGATGGGGCGTTCAAACATGCCTGTAGTACCTGTCCAATAGAGCCGGCAAACCTGCGCGCCAGGCGCGCGGCTTGATGCCGAAGGTGTGGAGGATCTTCTTGCAGACCATCACCGCGTGCTGCGGTTCGTCGAGCGCGTCCGGGCGCGCGGCATGGGCCTCCGCCGAAGGCTCCTGGATCAGGTTGGAGCGATAGGTACGCGCCTCGTTGAGGATCACCTGCCCCAGCGCCAGGGTGGTGGTCGCTTCCAGTCCGCCGTAGTGGTAGGTGCCCCACAGCGGCGCCTGGCAGTCGAGCTGCTTGAGCACCGAGAGCACCACCCGCGCGGCGTCGTCCACCGGCGTCGGGTTGCCGCGCCGGTCGTCGGCGAGGAACAGCGGCTGCGGTTGTTCGGCGCGGCTGAGGAAACGTCCCAGCAAGCCGTTCGGGCTTTCGTCCAGCAGCCAGCCGAAGCGGATCAGCACATGTCGCGGGCAGGCCGCGCGCACGCTCTGCTCCATGCGCCAGAGCGCCTGGCCACGCAGGCCCAGCGGAAGGGTCTCGTCCTTCTCGCTGTAGGCGGTGGCGCGGGCGCCGTCGAAGACCCGGTAGCTGGACGGCTGGACCAGCAGGATCTCGTAGTGCTGGCAGAGTTCCGCGAGGCGCTCGACGGCGCGCTCCTGGGCGCCCAGGCGCTCCGCCTCGACCTGCTCGGCCTGGAACCAGTCGTGGTAGAAGGCGAGGTTGATCACCGCGTCGGGGCGCGTTTCGTCCAGCAGGGTGGTGAGGCTGGCGGCATCCCAGCCCTGCTCGGGTGGTCTGGGCGCGAGGAAACCGATGTCTTCCTCCGCCCCTAGGCGGATCAGCGCCTGTCCAAGGGCATTACCGCCGCCCAAAAGCATCAGGCGCATTCGCATGGTGTAGGGGGGCACTCGAAATCTGATAGTGAATAGCGACGCGGCGCACGCCCCAAGGCAATGACATCCTACGCCTCGCTGGCGACATGAAAGGTGCGGGCATCGGGAGCTGCTTGTCGCGGCAGGTACCCCGGACAGCGCCGCCGTTATTTTCATGCAACCTGACACGCCGCATTCTTGCTGTGCCTCCGGTGAAGCGTCAAGCATTCACCGGGCCAGCTCCGCCAGCGGCGCGGATCGGCGGGACGAATGGCAGTGCGCGGCGGCGTCAGGCCGGTAGCGCGCCGGCCCGATAGTCCTTGGGCGAAACCTCGAACTGCTTCTTGAACGCCCGGCTGAAATGTGCCGAGTCGCTGAAACCCCACTTGAAGGCGATGGAGGTGATCGATTCGCCGCGCAGCCGTGGGTTGCCGAGGTCGGCGGCGCTGCGGCTGAGGCGCTGGCGGAGAATGTAGCGGCAGACGCTGTCGCCCTGCTCCTCGAACAACCGGTACAACTGGCGCACCGAGATGCGCAGGCGGCCGGCGAGCATGTCCGGACTCAGGCGCGGCTCCCGCAGGGATTGCTCGATCAGACGCTCCGCGTGCCGGCGCAGACTGTAGCCATAGAGCCCGGCCAGCGGTCCCTCCAATTCCTCGCCGGCGTGCTGTAGCGCCGGCCCGAGCAGGGCGATCAGCGCCTCCTGCAACGCCCCGCCTTCGTCCGCCACCGCCCACGGTTGCAGTTCTCCGGCGCACACCTGCTGCACCAGCAGGCCGAGCAGGCGACCACTGGCGCAGTTCGGCGAGAGTTTGCCGAAGGCCCGCTGGCTGGGTGGCAGGTGCCGGCATACCTGGTCGCGGGAGAGATGGAACGAGGTGTGTTCGATGAGTCCGTGGGGAATGATCTCGCAGCCGCCCGCGGAGTCCATCAGCGCCATTTCCCCTGGCGCCAGCTCTATGCTGTCCCCACCCTGGCGCAGTTGAGCATGGCCGCTGCGCTGGACGACCAGGAAGCAGTGACGGTCGTCGTCATGATCGGCATGGGTGGCCTGGCGGGCGATGCGCCCGGCGTTGGTGCGGATCTGCGCCAGCTCCAGGCCGCCGAGGTCCTGCCGCGAGATATCGCCGATGAACAGCGTCCGGTTCAGCGCGGGCTGCGACTCGAAGCGCCCGCAGACCTGGCGCAACGCCTGGTTCCAGGCTTCGAAGCTGTTGTGTGCGGAAGACAGGGTATGCACCGGGCACCTCCTGACGGCAACGGCCATCGTTATTGTTGTATGGCGCGGCAATTACCAAGCCACGCAGCGCTGCCGACATGATTAACATGTTATCGATATACCCACAAGCTGGCGCAAATAGACCGGCGGATACGCATCCGGGAGAGCCGGCAAGGGCCGTTCAGGCGGGAGAAAGCAGGCGCTGCAATTGGGCGAAGGCACCCAGCAGGGCCAGGCGCTGCTCGGCGACCAGGGGGATGTAGCGGCGATAGGCGGGGAAGCGGTTGACCACCTCGCACGCCCCCAGGTGTTCCAGGCTCACGGTCCAGCCCCTGTCGTCGCGGCAGAGGCGCAAACTCCGGAAGTCCAGCGGCATGAGTTGCTCCAGCAAGGCCCGGTCGCCCCCCTGCAAGGCCTCCCGCAACGGCTCGAGCCCGCTCCCGCTGCGCACCTTGCAAAGGATGCCGCGACGCCGCAAGCAACCGGCGTGACGCAGCTCCAGGCTGGCCGGCGGCCCCCCAGGCGCCGCCACGAACAGGCTGAACTCGGTGCTGACGATATGCATGAACAGGTGCGCCTGGACCCGCTCGCGAACCTCGAAGCTCAGCTCTTTCGTACGCAGCAACAGCCTGCCGTCCTGCGCCTCGCCGTCGCACGCAGCCAGGTTGCGCCGCACCAGGGCCAGGGTGGCTCCGGGGCGATAGGCGGCTGGCCGCCAGTCGCGCCAGTGGCGCTCATACCAGCGCGCCCAGGCGGACATGCGCCCTCTCCCGCTGCTGGTCCTCTTCGGCGAATTCCTTCTCCAGCACCTCTTCCACCGCCAGCGGACGGAACGGATTCACCCGCTGTACGCACAGGGTCCAGAACAGGGCGTAGGCGGCCGCCAGGCCGAGCATCAGGGCGAACGGCAGGTAGATGTCGGCGGGGTTCATATCCGGCGGCGTGATGTAGAACATCCCCAGCAGGATTCCGGCGCTGGAGAACAGCTGCGGCAACGGGAACAGCGGCGAGCGGTAGGCGCGCGGCAGGTCCGGGCGACGGATGCGCAGCAGCACCACGGAGAGGGTCACCAGCAGGTAGGCGGTGCCCCAGGCGCAGACCGCCGCCAGGACCAGGTGGATGATCCCTTCGCTGTCGCCGCCCAGCCACCAGGCGTGCAGGCAGGGAATCGCCGCTGCCACGGCGATGCACAGCAACGGTGTCTTGAAGCGCGGGTGCAGGTAGGTGAAGGCCTTCGGCAAGGCGCCATCCAGCGCCATCCCGTAGAGAATCCGCGGCAGGCCGGCCATCAGGGTGTTGATGGTGGCGGCCCCGGCGAACAGCAGGCCCACGCCCAGCCAGATGCGTCCGAACGGTCCCATCACCTGCTCGGCGAATCGCGGGATCGCCATCGGCGTCTCCAGCAGGTGCAGGCCGCCGCCGAGGTCGAGGTTTTCCACCTGCCGGCGCATCGCCGCGCCATAGAGGAACATGCAGCAGGCCACCCCGACCAACCCCAGGGCCATCGCCCGCGGCAGGGTCCGCGAAGCGTGGCGCACCTCCGGCGCCAGCGGCGTGACGAATTCGCAACCGACGAACATGAACATCGCCATGCCCACCAGCGACAGCAGGGTCGGCAGGTCGTCGCCGACCATCGAGGCCCCGAACCAGCCCTGCAACTCCACCGCGGGCAGGCGCAGCAGACCGGCCACGGCGAAGATCATCAGGGTGCTCCACATGCCGAAGGTGAGGATCACTTCGGCGCGACCGAAGGCGGTGATCCCCAGCGCATTCAGCAGGCCGAAGCAGAGCACCATGCCGACGCCCACCAGCCAGGCGCCGCCGCCCGGCTCGGTGAGGGTATTCAGCGACTCGAAGTTGACCAGCGCCATGGTGCCGCTGAGCATGGTCTCGGCGGTGCCGGCGAACACATGGACGATCAGGTAGGCCGACAGCGTGCCGGTGATCGCGAAGAAGCGCCCGAGGCCGCACGACAGGTAGTCGTAGACCGAGCCACGGGTCGGCAGCAGGCAGGCGGCCTCGGCGAAGGTGGTGGACTGCGCCAGCATCAGCAGCAGCGCCACCAGCATCGCCACGGCGAAGGTTCCGCCGCCCAGGCCGAAGCCGGTGGTGGCGGTGAGGATCACCGGGCTGGCCATGATCAACCCGACCGAACTGGCCAGGGCGGTGGGGAAACCAACCCGCCCGCGGAGCAGGTGCTGGGTGAGTCTGGAGTTGGACATCGACGTATCCTCGACGGCAGCGTTGCTGTTGTTGTTCTTGCGTCAGGCCCTGCCAGGGCGCGCCAGGCGCCCTGCGGGACGCGCCGGCGTCCCGTACGCTCCGCCGGCAGGCGAAGCGTGTCGAACAAAAGGCTGCCGCGGAGGGCAGCGAAAGAGCCGAACGAATCAGCTCACCCCGATTTCATCGATATCAGTAGGCGATGCACACCGACTTGTTCTCGGTGTACGCCTCGATCGCCGCATGGCCCATCTCGCGACCGATGCCGGACTGCTTGAAGCCGCCGAACGGCATCGACGGGTCGAGCAGGTTGTGGGCGTTCACCCATACCGTGCCGGCCTTGATCCTGGGCACCAGGTCCATGACCTGGCGCAGGTCGTTGGACCAGATGCTCGCACCGAGCCCGTAGATGCTGTCGTTGGCCAGACGCACCGCTTCGTCGAGATCGTCGAAGGGCGTCGCCACCAGCACCGGCCCGAAGATTTCCTCGCGCACCACCTGCATCCCCGGGGTGACGTCGGCAAGGATCGTCGGCTGCACGTAGAACCCCGTCTCGCCCTGGCGCGCCCCGCCGCAGACCACGCTGGCGCCCTCGGCCACCCCGCTTTCGATCATCCCCAGCACCCGCTCCTGCTGCCTGGCCGAGACCAGCGGGTTGATCTGCGTGGTCGGATCCAGGCCGGGGCCGATGCTCAGGTCGCCGGCGATGGCCGCCAGGCGCTCCAGCACCTGGTCGAAACGCTTGCGCTGCACATAGAGGCGCGAACCAGCGGTGCAGACCTGCCCCTGGTTGAAGAAGATCGCGCCGGCGGAACCGGCGGCAGCCATGTCCAGGCTGGTGTCATCGAGGATGATCACCGGGGATTTGCCGCCGAGTTCGAGGGAAAAACGCGTCATGTTCTCCACCGCCGCATGCCCGATCAGCTTGCCCACCGGGGTCGAGCCGGTGAACGCCAGCTTGTCGATGCCCGGGTGCGCCGCCAGTGCCGCGCCGGCCTCGGCGCCCGTGCCGGTGACGATGTTCACCACCCCTGGCGGAATCCCCGCCTCCAGGCACAACTGGCCGAGGCGCAGGGCGGTCAGCGGGGTTTCGTCGGCCGGTTTGAGGACTACGGTGCAGCCGCAGGCCAGGGCCGGGACGATCTTCCAGATCGCCATCAGCAAGGGGAAATTCCACGGCACGATGGCTCCGACCACGCCCACCGGCTCCGGCACCGTGTAGGCCCGGTAGCGCGCGCCTGGGACCGCGGCGATCGACAGGTCGAGGCTGCGGCCCTCGATCTTGGTCGCCCAGCCGGCCATGTAGCGGATGAACTCGACCGAGGCGCCGACCTCCAGGGCCCGCGACAGGTTGATCGACTTGCCGTTGTTCAGGGTCTCCAGCTGCGCCAGTTGCTCGCCATGCGCCTCGATCCGTTCCGCCAGTCGCAGCAGCAGGCGCTCGCGATCGGCCGGGCGCTGGCCTGCCCAGTTGCCTTCGAACGCACGCCGCGCGGCGGCGACCGCCCGATCGACGTCTTCGGCGCCGGCGCGGGCCACGCGCGCCAGCTCGGCACCGGTCGCCGGGTCGTACAGCGGCATGTCGGCGCCGGAACGCGCCGGCCCGGACTCGCCGTCGATCAGCAGGCCATGGGGACTGCGCAAGAAGGCGCTGACGGACGGGTCGATGGCAATACTCATGTGTGCTCCTCGGCTTGGCGACGGCGCTGCGTCATGCATGCGCCTACTACCCGGGAATACTCTGGACCCGCCGCTCCCCCGCTCGCTTGCTCCAGCCTGCCGGGTTTCTTGCCGCTGCCTGCCAAGCCAGGCAGAGAGAGACAAGACGGCGCGCCGGGGCATGGACATTCTGCCCGGCAGGCGGGACAGTGGACGTCCCGCCGCCTCGTCCCACGGGAGTCCCGCGCCATGCCTTCGACCCTGTCGCCCGACCTCGGCCCGCGCTGCATGCAGGCCTTCACCCAGGTGGTGCCGGCCAGCCTGTGCGTGTTCTATCGCATCGACGAGGATTGCCGCGCACACGATTTCCAGCTCCTGCGGATGCCGGCCGGCATGCACCGCGACTACCTGCGCCACTACCGCGACTACGATCCGCTGCAGCCGCGCCACTGCCTGGCCAGCGCTTCGCCGGTAGTGCCGCTGCGCCAGGGCATCGCCCGCCAGCCCGCGAAGGACAGCGCGCTGTACCAGGGCTTCCTGAGACGCCACGGGATCTGCGACGTGGTCGAGGTACTGGCGCATGCGCAGCAGCGTCCGGTGGCGGCCCTGTCGTTGCTGCGCGACGCCCGCCTAGGGGCCTTCTCCGACCAGGAGCTGCGACAGTTGCGCGCCCTGCATGGCCTGATGGAGCTGGCGGCGCAGGCATGCGCCACGCCAGCGGCCAGCGCCGAGCGCCTGCAAGGCCTGACGCCGAGGGAACGGGAGATCGCCCTGCTGCTGCGCGACGGCGTCAGCAACAAATGCCTGGCGCAGTGCCTCGGACTCGGCCTGCCGACGGTGAAGACCCACCTGCTCAACCTGTTCCGCAAGACCGGTGCGCGCAGCCGCACCGAGCTGGTGAAGCGACTCTTCCTCTAGCCGCGCGCGGCCTGGGGGTTGCGCGCCTCCAGCCAGAAGAGGAACTGCCGCACCACCAGCGGCTTGCCGCTCTCGTGCAGGCCGCGCAGGCGCTCGCGGTGGCGCCTGAAGGAAAAACCGGGAAATACCCAGGGCAGGTTCAACAGGTACCAGGCCAGGGCGCCGACATCGGCGAAGTGCAACACCTCCCAACCTTCGCCGCCTGCCACCGGCGGCAACTCCGCGGCCTCCAGCTGGGCCCGGGCGAAACCCAGGTTCCAGTGCGGCGCCTCCGGCGTCGGCGCCGGTTCGCCGAGCAACGCATAGAACTCGCGGTTGAAGTCGCCGGCCACCTGCTGGGTGAGGAAACAGCCGCCGGGCGCCAGCACCCGCCGGACCTCCGATGGCAGATAGGACTCGTGGCGGTTGCCGACCAGGTCGAAGGTGCCATCGGCGAACGGCAACGCCCCGCCGCCATCGCCCTCCCGGCCCTGGCGATGGTTGTCCGGCGCGCCCTCCACCTCGACCACGCGGATGCCCAAGGGCTCCAGGCGACCCCGGGCAATCTCCAGGTTGGGCGCCCAGCCCTCGGTAGCCACGGTGAGCGGCGGACGATACGGCAGCCGGCTCAACCATTCGCCGCCGCCGGTACCCATGTCCAGCAGGCTGGCGGCGGCCCGGCAGCGCTCCAGCATGCGCCCCGGGAAATCCCATGGCGGCGGTTCCAGGCGGATGCGTCCGCCATAGTCGTATTCCCAGCCGCGCATCGGTGTGCGGCCGGCTTCCGCCAGCAGCGCGTCGAATTCGTCGCCCGTCGCCATTTCGCCGTTCTCCCAGAGACCGCCCGCTACCATCCCCGAGTCTCCTCGCCAAGGCAAGCCCATAGAGAATGTAAAGCTTGCTTGACAAAGAAGAGCATTCCGGCCAATGTAAAGCCCCCTTTACATGGACGGTTCAACCATGACCCACAAACGTTTCTTCCTCGAACTGCTTCTCGCGCTGGTCGGCTATGCCGCTGCCGTTCTGATCAGCGGCCAGTTGCTGGCAGGCACGGAACCGGGCGCCGGCCGGGTCTTCCTCGCCCTGCTGCCGGTGCCACCGATGGTCGCCCTGGCGCTGGTGGTGATCCGTTACCTGCGGCGCCTCGACGAAATGGCCCGGCGCATCCATCTCGAAGCCCTCGCCCTGGCCTTCGTCGGCACCGCCCTGCTCACCTTCGCCTACGGTTTCCTCGAAACCACCGGCTTTCCGAAACTCTCGATGTTCTTCGTCTGGCCCCTGATGGGCGCGTTCTGGGCCATCGGCTGCGTCCTGGGACTGAGGCGCTACGCATGAGGAACCGGGTTCGCGAGTTGCGCGCGGAGCGCGGCTGGTCACAGGCGGAGCTGGCCGGAAAGCTGGAGGTATCGCGGCAGACGGTGAACGCCATCGAAACCGGCCGCTACGATCCAAGCCTGCCCTTGGCCTTCAAGCTCGCCCGGGTATTCGGACTGGCGATAGAAGCGATCTTCGACGACCGGGAAGCCCCGTTGGACTGAGTCCGATCCCGCTGCCGAAAATGTCCGGGGCGCCCTCTGGCGACCCCGGCGGCGAGCCCCCCTTACCCTGTACCAAATGGCAGTTGCCGCATTTCCCCTCGGGGCTAGCCTTGGACCAGGCCTATCGCCAGCCTTCCCCCTGGTCCCCGCTCGATACGCTGAAAAACCACGGATAACGTCTTTTCAACCGGCAAGACAGGAGTCTCAGCCATGTCGAAAGATTCTGTTCTTGGCTTATTCAGGCAACACGCAGATACCCATCCCGAACGCCCCGCCCTCGTCGATCGCGAGCGCTCGTTCAGCTACCGCGAACTCGACCGACTCAGCGACCGGCTGGCCGCCCACCTGGCCAGGCGCGGCGTCGCCCGCGGCGAGCGGCTGCCCCTGCTGGCCGAACGCTCGGCCGAACTGGTCATCGCCATCCTGGCGGCCGCCAAGTGCGCAGCGGCCTACGTACCGGTGGACCGTCGGCAACCCGACAGGCGCAAGCAGGAAATCCTCCGCCAGTGCCAGGCCCCCGTGGCCCTCGCCACCCAGGCCGAGGACCTGCCGGGGCAACCGGTGGAGGTCATCGCACAGGCGCTCGCGACGAGTGCGGCGGGTGCCGCGCCGAGACCGGCGCTCGACGGCAGCGAAGCGCTGTATGTGATCTTCACCTCGGGCACCACCGGCGAACCCAAGGGCGTGGTGATCGAGAGCCGCTCCCTGAGCAACCTCGTGGACTGGCACAACCGGCGCTTCGAGATGGACCAACGGAGCCGCACCACCCTGATGGCCGGCGTCGGCTTCGACGTTTGCCAATGGGAAATCTGGTCCACCCTGTGCGCAGGCGCCTGCCTCCACCTGGTGCCCGACGAGGTGCGCCCGGACCCGGCGGCGCTGCTGGCATTCTTCGCCGAGCAGCGGATCAGCCATGCCTTCGCGCCTACCGTGATGGTCCCTGCGCTGGTGGAGCAACCCGCTCCGCCGTCGCTGGCGCTGCGCTACCTGTTCTGCGCCGGGGAAAAACTGCCGCCGGTCGCAACCGGCGGGCTGCCCTATACCGTGGTGGATTACTACGGCCCGACCGAAGCCACGGTCTTCGCCACCTGCCGCATCGTCGACGCCGAAGCTCATCGGCGGCCCGCCTCGATCGGCACGCCCATCGACGGTTGCGAGGCATTCATTCTCGACGCCGACGACCGGCCTTGCCATGGCGACCGGCCCGGCGAGCTGAACCTGGCGGGCGTCTGCCTGGCGCGCGAATACCTGCGCGACCCGGACATGACCGCCAGGCGCTTCCACTACTCGCAGGCACTGCGGCGCCGGCTCTATCGCACCGGCGACAAGGCCCGCTGGCTGGCCGACGGCAGCCTGCAGTTCCTCGGTCGGCTGGACGATCAGGTGAAGATCCGCGGCCACCGCGTCGAACTCGGCGACGTCGAAGCCGCGCTGCTGCGCCAGCCGGCGATCCATGGCGCGGTGGTGCTGGCGCATGCCGACCCACGCTGCGGTAGCCAGCAATTGAGCGCCTTCGTGGTCCCCCGCCAGCGGGGCGGCGATGCCAGGGCCGTGCTCGCCGCCATCAAGATCGCCCTGCGCCAGGAACTGCCCGACTACATGCTGCCCAGCCGCTATCTGTCGCTGGACAGCCTGCCGACCACGGTCAACGGCAAGATCGACCGCCAGGCCCTGCGTCGACGCCTGGAGGAACAATGCCAGGAACGACTCGACGAGCAACGCTTCGGCACCCCCGGCGAACTGCAAGTGGCCCTGGCCTGGCAGGAAGTGCTGGGGCATACCGACTTCGGCCTGGACGACAGCTTCTTCGAGGTCGGCGGCCATTCCCTGCTGGCCGCCGCCCTGGTGCGCGAACTGAGCCGACGCTTCGGCAACCGTGCCTACATCCACGACATCTACCGCACCCCGAGCGTACGCCAACTGGCGGCCAGCCTGGCGCGGCGCGCCGGCGAAGCGCCGCCGGCGCTGGACAGCGAACCGGCCCAGGAGCTGCAACGGGACGTGCGCCTGCCCGCCGACGTGGATTTCAGTCGGCCCATGGACGCCGCCCAGTTGCTCGCGCCACGGCACATCCTGCTCACCGGCGCCAGCGGGCTGATGGGCGCCCACCTGCTCGCCGAGCTGCTGGCCAGCCGCGAGGCCGACCTGCATTGTCCGGTCCGTGCGCAAAACGACGCCCACGCCCTCGAACGCCTGCGCCAGGCCGCCCGGCAGCACCGCATCGAACTCGCCGAGTCGGACTGGCGACGGGTCAGGGCCTACGCCGCCGACCTCGCAGAACCAGGTTTCGGACTACCGGCGGAAACCTACCGCGAGCTGGCCGGCAGCGTCGACCAGGTCTTCCATTCCGCCAGCGCGGTGAACTTCATCCAGCCATACAGCTACATGAAGCGCGACAACGTCGAGGGGCTCGGCCAGGTCCTGCGCTTCTGCGCCAGCGGCCGCTGCAAGCCGCTGATGCTGCTGTCGAGCATCTCGGTGTACAGCTGGGGCCACCTGCATACCGGCAAGCGCCTGATGCGCGAGGACGACGACATCGACCAGAACCTGCCGGCGGTGGTCACCGACATGGGCTACGTGCGCAGCAAATGGGTGATGGAAAAGATCGCCGACCTCGCCGCCGAACGCGGCCTGCCGCTGATGACCTTCCGCCTCGGCTACGCCACCTGCCACAGCCGTACCGGCGCCCATGCCGACTACCAGTGGTGGAGCCGGCTGGCGCGGACCTGCCTGGAGTACCGGGCCGTGCCGCTCCTGCGCGAGCTGCGCGAGGGCCTGACCACGGTGGACTACATGGTAGAGGCGATCAGCGTCATCGCCCGCCAGCCTTCGGCGCTGGGCAAGAAATTCAACCTGGTGCCGAGCATTCCGCGCTGCCTGACCCTGGACGAGTTCTTCGACCGTCTCGGGCGACGCGCCGGGCGTCCCCTCCGGCAGATGCCGTTCGACGACTGGGTAAGTCTCTGGGAAGACAATCGCGACGCCCCGCTCTATCCCCTGCTGAGTATGTTCCGCGACAACATGTACGCCGGCCGCAGCACCGTCGAGTTGTACCAGGATACCTATCTCTGGGACTGCACCAACGTCGAGGAACACCTGCGCGGGAGCGCCGTGCGCGAGCCGGAGTTCGACGACCGCCTGCTCGACCTGTACCTCGCCGGCCTGGGCGGCAGCGCCATGCGGTAAGGTCGAGGCCGCCGCGGCCGGTCGCCGCGGCGGTTACCGCAGCGGGACGCGCTTGGGTATCCTGTCCGCTTTATCGCCCGGAGAACCTCATGCACAACGTTCTGATCGTCGGCGCCTCGCGCGGCATCGGCCTGGGACTGGCGGATGCCTTCCTGCAACGCGGCGCACAGGTATTCGCCGTCGCCCGGCGACCGCAAGGCTCTCCCGGGCTGCAGGCACTGGCGGAGCGAGCCGGGGAGCGCTTGCAAGCGGTGACCGGCGACCTCAACCAACGCGACTGCGCCGAACGCATCGGCGAGGCGCTGGGCGAGCGGCGGATCGATCGCCTGATCGTCAACGCCGGCATCTACGGCCCGCAGCAACAGGATGTGGCGGAAATCGACGCCGAGCAGACCGCCCAGCTGTTCCTGACCAACGCCATCGCGCCGCTGCGCCTGGCCAGGGCACTGTCCGGGCGGGTTAGCCGGGGTGGCGTGGTGGCGTTCATGAGTTCGCAGATGGCCAGCCTGGCGCTGGGCCTGTCGGCCACAATGCCGCTCTACGGCGCCAGCAAGGCGGCGCTGAACAGCCTGGTACGCAGCTGGGAGGGCGAGTTCGAGGAGTTGCCGTTCAGCCTGTTGCTCCTGCATCCCGGCTGGGTGCGTACCGAAATGGGCGGCGACAGCGCGCCGCTGAGCGTCGAGGAAAGCGCCGCCGGACTGGTCGCGGCGGTGGAGGATGCCGCGGGCGTGAATGCCTGTCGCTTCGTCGATTATCGGAACCAGCCGCTGCCCTGGTGAAGCGGGCCGATCCGTCAGGGCATCCGGCAATAGCCCTCGGCCGCATACCTGATGAGGTCGGCATCGCGCTTGATGCCGAGCTTCTTCATGGCACTGACCTTCTGCGTACTGATGGTCTGCACGCTGCGATGCGAGCGCTCGGCGATTTCGGTGATGGTCAGTCCGGAGCCGAACAGACGGACGATTTCCGCCTCCCGGGGCGTCAGCCGTTCGTTGTGCGAGGAAAGCACCTGGTTGACGAAGATGTCCCTGATCGACGGCGAGAAATACTGGTTTCGCGAATAGGCCGCGCTCACCGCCGCCAGCAGGTGACTGGTCGAGTCGGACTTGCTGAGGATGCAATTGATACCCTGCTTGAGAATGGCCCGGATAAGACCCGGATTGTTCAGCATGGTAAAGACGACCAATTGCAGATGCGGATAACGTCGTCGCAGCAATGACAACAATGCCAGTCCATCGCCATATTTCCCGCCCGGCATCGTATAGTCGACGATAACGACATCGCAGTCGCCTTCGTCGAGCCGGCCGATCAACTCGGTAGAATTGGAAACTTGACCGAGCATCTCCAAAGAACCGCACTGACTCAGTTCGTAGGAAATACCCAGCGAAATGGCGGGATGATCATCCGCAACCATTACGCGAATGCGATGTAGGGACATCCTTGCGTCTCCTTAAGCGGTACA
Source organism: Pseudomonas sp. CP-1 (assembly GCF_021213715.1). Lineage (NCBI taxonomy): Bacteria > Pseudomonadati > Pseudomonadota > Gammaproteobacteria > Pseudomonadales > Pseudomonadaceae > Pseudomonas > Pseudomonas sp. CP-1. The sequence goes on along the minus strand of NZ_JAJQKY010000020.1, from coordinate 59,439 downwards.
CGGCAGGCGAAAGCGTTACCAGGAAACCTGTGGTCTCGGTCATGCCTGCCGCAGGCAGGCGGCCGCCGCTCGGCCGGCAAGGAGGAAAGCGCGGTCCGGAATCCGCCGACGCCACTGCCCCGGTTCAAAGTGAACATGTGTATTTTCTAGTGAAACCGACGATATTTAATATAGTAAAACTACTATTTTTTCGCCTCGCAAACTAACAACAAAGACACTTGAAACAGCCCCCGAAAAACGTATACGTAGACACTTATGAAAAACGATGAAATACGAAACGGACAAGCCAGAGCAGCAAAAAATTTGAAAAAAGAGTTCCGTGACAAGCTGAAACTATCGCCTGGAAAATAGCGTTCTTTTATTTGCGCGAAATCCTACCGAGGAAACTTGCATATCCCTCAGAAAGCCTTCGCCCATACGCAATATCGGTATTCCGCGTGCGGGAATGGCATGTGCGCACGAGACCCAGGACGAGCAGCGGAGCGATATGCAGAGCGCCTTCGGCGATCTGCAACCACTGGAGGTGAGGGGCCGAGCCTTCGCGAGGGCTGGCGCGAAAGCGGCCGACGGCGCTTCCCGAGGCGGGGCGGGAAACGCCGGGGAAAGAACGGCGGCGCCGCTCAGGGGAAGGTAAACGTGAACTCGGCGGCGCCGTCGGCGACCCCGGCCTTCAATTCGCCCTCCGCGCCGATACGGATGTAGGCGGCACTCAGCGGGAGGTCGGCGCTGTCGCCGACACGCCGCATCGGGTAGGGCGTGCCGTCGAAACGTATCCGCTGCTGGTCCAGGCCGTTCTTCACGACGATGCCGAACCCCGCCGCGCCGCCGCTCTTCAAGCTGAGGATCGTCGGGTCCGCTTGCTGCGCCGAGACATACTTGTCGCGGAAAGCGATTTCCGGCTTGGCCAGCGCCGCACACTCGCTGAGAGAAATATCGAAGGAACGCTCCGTGGAGGTGTCGTTGACCCGCGGGAAGTTCTTCAACGCGACGCTACCCAGTTTGACGTTGATTTCCCGTCCCACCTCGACCTTGCATTTCTTCGGGATCGGCGGCGGCGGGGGACCGCCGCCGATCCCGATGGAGGCCGGGCCGATCAGCGAATAGGGCTTTCGGCAAACCCCGGTGGGGTAGTTGTCCGCAGGCACCGCCAGGACGCTGCCGATGGACGCTTCGCCCTTCAGCCTGTCCACCGCCCAGAGATTCAGGGTGGCGCTGCCGGATACGCTGGTTACCTTCAGGTCGCCGGCAGGCAACTCGCCGGGGTCGACCGTCAGGACCAGTTCCTGTAGGTAGTCGCTGGTCGTGCTTCCGGAAAAGCTCGTGACTCGCTTGTCCAGCGCATGGGGCTGGTTGTCGACCGGAATCACCCGCTTGACGCCGTCCTGGGCATCCACCGAGATCCGATAGCCGATGCCTTTGACGTCGGACGCCACCGTGCCGTAGGGCCCCGGATAGCCCACCCCGGACCAGTTCCCCCCGATGACCAGCTCATGCGCCTCCTGGGAAGCCTGGGGCTTGTAGTTCAGGAACAGGCTCACCGGCCTGGCGAACAGCACCGTGCCTTTCGCCGTGCCGCTGGTCAGCTCGTTCACCACACGCCAGGGCAAGCCTTTGCCATTGCCGAACGAGCAGTTCAGGGCGACCTCGTTCAGGGCCCAGGCCTGGCCGCCGGTCAGGCAGCAGAGGCCGAGAACGAGCGCCTGCCGAGCCTGCGCGCCAGGCCGGCGGCGCAGGGAAACGCGGCCGGGAAATAACCTCATGCTCATGGAACTCTCCAAGATTGCGCCTGCGGAAGAGGGCCACACTCCAGGCGAGAGCGGCCCCGGCCGGAAAGGGAGGTCCGCCAGGGACCTCCCCTGCCGGCCTTACCAGATGTTGCCGTAGTCGATACCGGCAGGCGGCAGGAGCGCCGCCTCGCCGATCACGTAGTTGCCGCCCAGGACCCCATGGTTCTCGCCGACCTGCGCACCGTAGATCTGGCCGTAATGGGACTGAGGCTTGAAGTCGATCTTGCCGCTGACGCCGGAGTACTCGATCGATCCCAGGTTGACGCCGGCCAGCCCGCCCATGGAGACGTAGTAGTCGCCACTGACGGTGCCTTCCGACATGGACGAAACGATGCGTCCCTGGATCTGGTTCTCGCCGACCAGGCCGCCGATGCGGCTGCGCCCGCCGCTGTTGACGGTACTGCTGCTGCGCGCCGACAGGATCGAACCGGCGTTGCTGCCGACCAGGCCGCCAACCGACGCACTCGCAGCGGCGCTGACCCTGCCGCTGGTATCCACGTTGACCAGTTCGCCGCCGTTGTGGCCGACGAGCCCGCCCACCAGGCTGTTGAAGCCGCCGCTCACGTCGCCGCGCGAGATCGCATGGGCGACGGAACCGCCGAGGTTGTGTCCAATCAGCCCGCCGACGCGACTGTTGCTGCCGCCGCTGACCTTGCCCGTCGCCTCGGCGGTCTCGATGGCACCCTGGCTGTTGTTGCCGACCAGCCCGCCCAGATCCGCGCCCCCCTGGTCCATGACGCTGCCGCTGGCTTTCAGGTTTCCGAGCATGCCGTTGCCTTCTGCCTTGCCGATCAACCCTCCGGTCGCCAGGCCGCCCTTGCTGTACACCGACCCGCTCGCCTGCGAGCGGAATATCTCGCCGCCGGAACTCAGGCCGACCAGCCCGCCGGTATACCCCGCGCCGCCGGCCTCCACCTGGCCGCTGGCGCTACTATCGGAGACGTGGCCGAACATGTTGTAGCCGACCAGGCCGCCGACGTTCAGGCCGGGCCGGTAGGTCTCGACCTTCCCCTGGCTGCCGGACGCCCTGATCGTGGCCTTCGCATTCAGTCCGACCAGGCCGCCGACGCCGCCCAGGCTGTTGCGCTCGGTGGACTGGGCAGCCACATGGACGTTGCTGTGGGCGTTCTCGATGACCGCCTCCGGCCCCCAGGCGGTGGTGAAGTTCTCCCCCACCAGACCGCCGACCGCCGTGCTCGCCGCATAAGCGGTGACGCCGCCGCTGACGGATGCGTTCGTGATCTGCCCGTTGATATTGCGCCCGACCAGGCCGCCCAGTGCGTTGGAGCGCAGTCGGCTGCCGACGACCGAGACCCCGCTGGCGCTGACGTTGGCGATACGCCCGCTGTTGATCCCGACCAGGGCGCCGAGCGAAGACGGACCGGAGCCGTAGGTGTTATCGGATACCCGCAGGTTGTTCAGTTTCAGGTTGCTCAGGGTGCCCGAGGAGCGGGCGAACAGCCCGACATTCGGCCCGGTGTTGCTGATCGAGAGATTGCCGATGCTGTTGCCGAGACCGTCCAGGGTGCCGCTGAAGACGCCGGCGGGCCCGCCGATGGATTGCAGTGCCGTGCAGTAATAGCTGCCGCCCAGGATATTGCCGCCGAGCACGTACAGGCCGTCCAGGTTCTTGTTGATCGCCTGCAACTGCGCCAGGTTCTGCACCACCGTGTAGTAATAGCCGCCGGAGACGTAGGTCGCGTTGGCCCCGGCCAGGGAGACCGACGCCGTGCCGTTCACCCGGTGGCCTTCGCCGGCATCCATGGCCAGCGCGCTGCCAGCCCCGCCGAGAACGATCTTGTCATTGATATCGATAGCGCCTTCGGCCTTCAGCTCCAGCCCAGCCTTGGCGCCACTGGCATTCAGCCTGCCATTCAGCGTCAGGTCGGCCGCGGAGCCCAGCCCCAGCCGGTTGCCCGATGCCCAGCTCACCGAGCCGTCGAGGTCCAGGTCGCCCTTGGTCGAAACCAGTTCGATATTGGTGCTCGCCAGGTTCCGCGACAGGGTGTCGGCATGAACGGTGACGCCATCCGACACCGCCGATGGGCGCACGTCGATCTTGTCGGCAGCAATCTTCCAGGTGCCGTTGAGGCCATTGCTGGCGAGCGTGTTCACCTGGGTGCCCAGGGCCACCTCCACCGCCTGCCCCCGGACCTCGACCGTCCCGCCGTGCCCCGGTCCGTTCAACGCATTGGCGGACAAGGCGCCTCCCACCATGACCTTGCCGTCCGGGCCGCCATCGAGCACGATCCGCCCGTTCTTGCCGCGCAGCGAGCGGGCCTCGATGGCACCCTGGGTGTTCACCACCGTGTTGAGCAGCGCATTGGCGGTCCTGGCCGCCATCAGGACTCGCCCCCCGTCGGCCTTGAGCAGACCGCCGTTGCTTGCCAGCGCATTGGCGACCCCGGCGTCGACGCGGATGTCGAGCAGCTTGTTGCCGTCGAAATTCAGCGTCAGGTCGCTGCCCGCGCCGAGCCCGACACCGCCCATCTGCGCCAGGACCGTCCCGCGGTTGTCGACCTGCGCGCCCAGCAGGGCGATGCTGCCGCCTTCCGCCGCGGTGATGGCGCCTCCCTGGTTGAGGACACCGTTGGTAGAGGGACCCGTGAAACGGTATCTGGAGGAGTTGCCGTTGAACTCGGCATCCGTGATGTCCAGCGTGGAAGCCACCAGGCCGCCGACATTGACCTGGGCGCCGCGACCGAAGAGCACGCCGTTGGGGTTGACCAGGAAGACCTGGCCGTTGGCATCGATCCGGCCCTGGATATCGCTGGCCTTGGTGCCGATCACCCGATTCAGGGCAATCGAGCTACTGCTCGGCTGGTTGAAGATCACCCGCTCGCCGGCGGCAACGCTGAAGGAGTCCCAGTTGGCGATCAGCTTGTCGACCTTCTGGTTGACCGACAGGCTGTTGCCGCCCGACAGGTGTATCTCCCCGTTCGCGCTCCCGCCGACCACCGTTCCCCCGCTTGGCAGCGCATAGGCCGGAGCCAGGGCCGTGGCGCCCAGCAGGGCCAGGGCGGAGGCGATCGCCGCCTTGGCGCCGGCGGGCTTGCCGCGCCTGCGACTGCCTTCGCTGACGACGTTCCAGCAGCCCTGGGATACGTTCCAGACCAGTGCATAGCATTTGTTCATGTGCTTCCTTCCTCCAGTGAAACCCCGCGACCTATTCGCAGGGCCGTGCTACGGCAGGAGCCCAACTCCCCGGGCCCTGCCGAACTCCTACGGGTATCTCTCTGCCGGCGCGTCGCCGCGCTCGATCTGGCCGTCATCCCCCACCGCATCGAAATGGACCCGCACCGCCTCGCCGGGCACGGCCGGCAGACTCAACGGGGTAACGGCGAAAGGCGGCAAGGTGACGCTGCCGAGGGACATGGCGAGGTCGCCCTCGCCCAGCTCCAGGCGCACCAGGGAAACGTGATAGGGACTGCGGTTGTCCGCCTCCAGCAGCGCCCGCTGCCCCGGCCGTACCGCCGGACGCAGGCGCCAGACGACCTGGCGCGCGGCGGCTCGCGGATCGCCGGCCAGACCCTGCGGACGGAACAGGAGCTTCATCCGCAGGCGGTAGCTCACCAGCAGCAGGTTGCCGCTGCCGTCCTCCCGCCCCGGCACCTCCAGCAGGTTGACCCAGAACAGCGATTCCCGGTCGTCCGGCAGCGGCTCGCCGGTATGGCGAAGCTGGAGCGCCTGGGTCTCCTGCGGGTCCATACGCAACAGCGGCGGCGACAGGATGAACGGCACCGTGACAGCGCTCGGGTCCGCCGTCTCGTCGCCGCGATCGAGCCAGGCCTGGACCAGGGCCGGGCGCGTCCCGACGTTACCGACGCGAATCGTCAGCGCGGAAACGCCCGCCGGATAGATGAAACGGGTCCCGATCACGGACAGCGAGGCGGAGGCATCGGCCACCAGCGCCACCAGCAGGACCCAGGCCGTGCCGCATCGGCCCAGGCCGACGCCGGTCACAGCGTGCGCTCCCGGTCGGCGGCCGACGCCGGGCGACATGCCAGTTGCAGGACGGGAGGCGTCGTCTCGCGCGGGCCCAGCGCATAGTCGACCAGGCACTGCTGCTGCGGCTCGTTGCCCCAGCGCACCCGAACCGAGCCGCGATCCTGCTCGACCCGCAGCACCAGGCGGCTGCCCTGGCCGACGGCGCCCACCGACTGCCCGCTGTGGGCATCGAGCACTTCCGCGGCGAACGGCAGGGGCTCGCCGCTGGGCATCCGGCTATCCACCAGCAAGGGCCTCGCTACCCGCGTCGGATAGTCGAGGCGCACCACCGCTCCGGCGGTGGGCGCCACGTTGCGCGAACTGGACCTCAGCTCGATCTCGTCGGCCATGCCGTTGGGGTCGAGGTCGACACTGTTCAACTGGTAGGGCAGCAGGTTGGGAATCACCGCATAGCCGTGGCGGTCGACCCGGCTTCCCGAGTAGCCGGCAGCCGCGCCCCTGGCGTTTGGCGCGTGGACCAGGCCGATCGTCTCGCCCAGGGTTTGTGCCGCGGTGATCCCGCCGCTGTGCGCGACCAGGCCCCCCGCGGCCTTGACCGACAACTGCCGATAGCCCGGTCCCTGCGAGAGGCTGGAGCCGAGTTCGACCTGCGGCAGTCGATAGTCGAGGCTGGCGCTCTTCGAGGTCTGCCGGCTGTCGCGGTCATGGGAGGCCGACAGCGAGTAGGAGGCCTCGCCACGCTTGCCCAGCATGCCGGAAACCCCGCTGGTGAGCTGGGTTCCGCTGTTGCTGTCGCGGGTCAGGTAGCTGCTCAGGGTCGGCGACCCGCGTCCCGCGCCGCCCAGCGGAATGGACAGGTTCAGGCTGAACAGCGTGCTGGTCTCGCCGCGCTTGTCATCGCTGGAAAAGCCTTCGTAGTGGCTGCGCAGGCGTTGCGCGGAAATGGAGTAACTGACGTCGCGCCACTGGTTGCTGTAGCCGACGGAGAAGTTGACCGCCCGCCCGCCGCCGCTCCAGTAGCGCTGCGAGGAGCCGTTCAGGTACAGGTTGCCGCCGTTGCCCAGTTGCTGGCTGATGTTGGCGTCGAGACGGTTGCGCAAGCGCGAGAACGACTCCAGCGGCTCGCCTCGCTCTACCCGGTCCTGCATGAAGGCCGCGTCGCGCAGGCCGAGATAGCCACCGGTGGAGTAACGATAGGCGAGCAGCGAAAAGTTGGTGCCGGTGTTCGGCAGGTTCTTGCTGTAGGCGAGACGGTAGCTGGAGCCGCTAAGGCGATCGTCGCCGGGAACCTCGGTACGCGCCAGCGTCACGTCACCGGAGAATCCGCCCACCGGCGTGTTCAGCGCCGCGCCCATCAACCCGGACATGTAGCTGCCGGTGAAGGCCCCGCCCGCGTATGCGGTGACGTCGTTGCCCAGGCCGCGCTGGTAGACGCCCTGCAGCATGTTCGGCCGACGCTCCAGGCTGGGATCGTTGAGCCGCCCGGCCGTCAGGCTGTAGCGCGTGGTCCCGGGGCGCAGCAGTTGTACGGTGGTGGCGAACGGCACGATGAAACTGCGGACTTCCCCGCTGGCTTCGGTCACCCGCACTTCCAGGTCCCCGCCATAGCTGGCGGTCTGCAGTTCGTCGAGAGCGAACGCCCCGGGTGCCACCGTGGTTTCGTAGATGAGGTAGCCGCGCTGGTAGACCGATACCCGCGCATTGGTACTGGCGGTCCCACGGACCACCGGAGCGTAGTAGCGCAGCGAATCCGGCAGCATCCGGTCATCGCTGGAGAGCTGCACTCCACGGAAGGACACCGCATCGAAGAACTCGCTGCTGGTGGAGTTTTCTCCCAGCAATAACTGCGCACGCCAGACCGGCAGGTCGGTCTGCACATAGGTTGCGCTACGCTGGTAATGGCTGCCCATGCGGCGCGACCAGGTGGCCGTGCCGTTGTGGCGCAGGCGCGCCCGCCCGAAATTGAAGCCGGCGTTCATCCCGGCATAGCCGCTGGTGGCGCTCCTGCCGTGGTTTTCCCTGACGTGGAGATTGCTGTTGTAGTTGAGCAAGGCGGCGGAAATGCCGCTGTCCCAGCTCGCCGGATCGACATAGGTCTTCGAAGAATCCAGGCTCAGGTAATAGCTGGGCACCGAGACATAGATCGACTGCTCGGCGATATCGAGCTTGACCCGGGCCCCCGGCACATAGCGCTCGAGAGGGTCGCAGTGCAAACCTTCGGGCAGAGGATCGCGAGCCGAGGAACGGTCCTGGCCACGCGCGCTCTTCTCCAGGTCGATGCCCGCCCGCTCCAGCAGGCCCCGGTCGTAGCAGAAGACCGCGCTTTCCCGCCCCGGCTGGCGGCGCAGCTCGACGTCCTCGACGCCACGCCATCGGCTGTTGAGCAGCAGGTCGAGGCGATAGCGGCCTGGCTCGATGACGTCGCCGCGCTCGAAACGCGACGTATCGATCGAGCGTCCGCCCGGCCCCAGGGCCAGCATCTGCGCGTCGAAGACGATCCGCCGCGACGGTGCGTCCAACCCGCCGGCCGGTGACGCAACGGCCGCCGCGGGCGCCTGCAGCTGTTTCGCCGGTGCTCCCGCCCTGGCCTCCTTCGCTTTCGCCCCGGCTACGCCGGCGGCGCCGACGGAGGACCAGGACTGGCAGGAGGACAGCGAAGGAAACAGTGCCAGCAGACAGGCGAATCGCAGGGAACGAACGGCGATCCCTCCCTGTATCGCCATTCGCAACAGGGCGACCTGCCCACCGTAAGCGGGAGCGGACAAGCACCTATGAAGAGAAACTTTGGGCATATGTAATCCCTGCAGCGATTTTAAAATCGCCACTCATATGTCGGGCCGTAAGTAAAAAGCGGGGAAACGGAGGGGTTATTTGCCGAGTGCCCTATCGAGGGTATTGCGGCCACCGTAATCGTTGATGACTTCGTATCTGACGGAAGCGGCTTCCATGTTCTTCGGATTTCCCTGCCAGTCGAACTCCTTCGTCGAGAATGGCGCGACCATTCCCTTTCCCACGGACATGACACGGCCATCGACAATCAATTCGACGCTGGCGAACGAAACGTAGTAAGGCGTCGGATTATTTACCTGTACTACGGACTTTTTTCCTGCTCCCCCTGACTCCAGAAGCTTCCATTGAAGTTTCCCGGCAGCCGAATCGACACTCTTCAACTGGCTGGGTCGAAAGAAGAGTTTGAAGCGCGAACGAAAGGAAAACTGCAATGCATTGTTTTCGTCTTCGTCCCTGGGCGGAACTTCCAGGATATTCAGCCAGAACAGCGATTCGCGATCCGTCGGCAACGGGGCCTTCAGGTAGGCGATGCGCAATACGGCGCCGCCATTGGGGTCCACTCGCGTCACGGCCGGCGTGACGCTGAAGGGGACCTGCAGTTCCTCGGGGGGAACGTCCTGCCGGCCATCGTCGATCCAGGCTTGCGCCAGCACGGGAGTGCCGGACGTATTGCTGACCCGCAAGGTGACCTCGCGCTCGCTGGCCGGAAAGACGACACGAGTGCCCTGTGCGATCAGCCCGGCATGAGCCGTTCCGGCGCACAGGGCGATGGCCACGGCGCTTGCCGCCACGAAAGAATGAAAACGATGCATTAGCGGCGCCATGGCCTCACCTCTTCGTCCGTCGACCGCCGCTTACTCGTACGCCAGGAGGTAGCGGATATGGGACAGGCCGGTACCCGCGATCACGGTCTTCTCGGTGGACACATAGGAGGCCTTGTACTTCAGGGTGGCCGTGTTCTTGTCGATGGTTGCCTTCTGCGGAGCGGCCTCGACCAAGCCCAGCGGGATCTTCGTGGTGTTGGCCGCCGAATTGTTGAAGATCTGGATCTGCACGCCCTTGGCTTTCGACGGCCCCATCAGCATCAGGTTGCCGCTGATGCGGTCGACGTTGGTGACCGTATCGAAGGCGATGGAAACCTTCTTGTCATTGGTGCAGCCGGCACCGGAGAGGACCAGGTCGAACTCCTGGAAAGTGGAGTTGGTTCCGACGGCGGTGAAATGGGTCGGCGCCACGATACCCAGGTCGACGTTGGTGACGTTGCCCGCACCCGGCGCCTGGCCGTTGATATCGCACGCGACGTCGGTGATGTTGCCCGAGAAGTTGACGATCCCATCGACCGCATGGGCCACGGGGGACATCAGCGCGAGAAGGGTGCCCGACGCAACGAGGGGCGCAAGAATTGCACGTTTGAACTTGTTCATCTGATTTCCTTTGGAGTTGTGGAACATCCTGGCTGCTCCCTGGAGAGCCGATGCAGTACGAACCGGCCAAGGTAGCCAAGCCTTTGCGCGCAACCGGGACGGCCGCCTAGAGCGCCTCCGACCATTACGCGACAGCCGAAGATTGCGCCCTGATAAACGCAGACCCAAATACTAGAAAGAAAGACAGGATTTAAAAATAATAATCATACGAAAACATATGTAGTCCATTTCCGATAACAGCCAATAGGTACATAAGAATACATTCAGAAAATACTTATAGAAGAACAGGAACCCATTAACTAAAAAACCAAAAAAGAAGAAACGAAAACCCATCTAATACTTCATCTTCGATAACTTTCCCTTCGCCGCTCCGTGCTATTTCCGTGGCATATCGACCTATCAACCATCCGGTCGATATCGGGATACTCGAAGACAGGCCAGCATGGGTTTCCCACGACGAGGAGAACCCTATGTCCGCCCACTCGCATTCCGGATGGATCACCGTCGGCGCCCTGGCCGACGGCTTCGCTCCGGACAACCACGTCCTTCCCGCCTGCGGCGATCTCGCCGGGCTCGAACGGGTCCTGCACTTCGCCAACGGCTGGGTCATCGAACATGCCTTCGACTCGCAGCGCCTGCGCTGGCGCCTGGCCGACGGCAGTGCCAGCGGCGAGTCGGACTACCGCGCCAGTTCACTGCGGGAGAACCTTTACCTGGTGGATTTCCTCAAGCAGGAAAACGGCCGGCCGGTCTCGGTCAGCCTGGTGCTGGACTTCGACAACCAGGCGTTCACCGCGGTGCTCGGCCATCTGCCCGACCGCACGGCCTGCGAACAGGGTCTGTTCTCCCGGGCCCTGGCCGGCCGGGAACTGACCGGCGTCGAGGCCGAGTTCCTGCATGGCAGCCTCGACCGCCCGTGGCAGCCCGGCGCCTGCCCGCACGTCCCCAGCGACGAGTTGGTCGGCCTGCGCAACCGCTACGTCTACAGCGCCAGCGAGGCCTACGAACACGTCTACCTCAATCCCGACTTCTACACCTGGCAATGCCTGCGCGGCGCCGAGCGAGGGCTGGCCGATACCGACCGCTGCCACTGCTACCGACTGGCCGAACGCCTGTACCTGTTCGTCTGGCGCGAGAAGATCGTGCCGACCCTCGGCGTGCTGCTGATCGACCTGGAAGCCGGGCGCACCGACGGCAAGATCTTCGGCTACCAGGACGACGACTTCGCCACCCCGGTTAACTTCCCGGTCGGCGCCCTGGCCCAGGTGCTCAACCAGACCAGCCACGACCTGTGAGGACGCCCATGGACACCACCTTCGGCCTCGACCTGGCCCGCGTCGAAGCGCTGTTCAAGCGCGAGCTGCGACGCTTCGACGAACTGCATCCGCGCTCCGCCCAGGCCTACCGGGAAAACCGCCGCCACTGGCTGTACGGCGCACCGTTGCACTGGATGCAACAGTGGCCGGGCAACTGCCCGCTGCTGGTGAAGGAGGCCCAGGGCGCGCGCGTCACCGACATCGACGGCCAGCAGTACGTCGACTTCGCCCTCGGCGATAGCGGCGCCATGTTCGGCCACGCCCAACCGGCGGTGGCCGACGCCATCGCCCGCCAGGCGCGGCGCGGCTCGACCCTGATGCTGCCGACCGAGGACAGCCTGTGGGTCGGCGCCGAACTGGCGCGGCGCTTCGGCCTGCCCTATTGGCAGGTGACCACCTCGGCCACCGACGCCAACCGTTTCGTCCTGCGCCTGTGCCGGATGCTCAGCGGACGTGACAAGGTGGTGGTGTTCAACTGCAACTACCACGGCAGCGTCGACGAATCGCAGGTGGAATTCGACGCCGCCGGGCGCATGGTTCCGCGCGCGGGCGTTCACCCCAATGGCGTACGCCACGACGCCACCACCCGCCTGGTGGAGTTCAACGACCTCGACGCGCTGGAGGCCGCCCTCGCCCATGGCGACGTCGCCGCGGTGCTCACCGAACCCTTCATGACCAACGTCGGCATGGTCCCGCCGGCCGAAGGCTTCCACGCCGGCCTGCGCGAACTAACCCGCCGCCACGACGTGGCGCTGATCATCGACGAGACCCACACCATCTCCTGCGGTCCCGCCGGCTATAGCGGCGCGCATGGCCTCGAGCCGGACTTCTTCGTCCTCGGCAAATGCATCGCCGGCGGCATTCCCAGCGCCGTCTGGGGATGCAGCCAGGCGCAGGCGGAGCGGATCTGGGCGGTACTGCCGCACTTCCGACCGGGGCAGGCGATCAACCATTTCGGCTTTGGCGGCACCCTGGCCGGCAACGCGCTGCAACTGGCGGCGATGCGCGCGACCTTCGCCGAAGTGATGACGGAGGACGCCTATCGGCACATGTTCCAGCTCGCCGCGCAGCTCGAGGCGGGCGTCCGCGCGACGCTAGAGGAACTGCGCCTGCCCTGGCACGTGACGCGCATCGGCGCGCGCGTCGAGTACCTGTTCATGACCCACGCCCCGCGCAACGGCGGCGAGGCCCACCACGCACGCAACGGCCTGGTCGAGGCCTGCCTGCACCTCTACCTGCTCAACCGCGGCGTGCTCTTGACGCCATTCCACAACATGGCGCTGACCTGCCCGGCGACCCGCGCGGAGGACGTCGAACTGCACGACCGCCTGCTCCGCGATTGCCTGGGCGAACTGCTGGAGCGCCCATCGTGAGGCGCTTGGAGAACCGCGTCGCACTGGTCACCGGCGCCGGCCAGGGCATCGGCCGGGCCATCGCCGAATGCTTCGCCGCCGAAGGCGCCAGGGTTCTGCTGGCGACGCGTACCGCCAGCCGCGGCCAGGCCGTCCTGGAGGCGATCCGCCTGGGCGGAGGCACGGCCGAACTGCTGGCCGTCGACCTGAGCGAGCACGACGCCGCGAGACGAGCGGTGAGCGCGACCCTGGAGCGCTTCGGTCAGTTGGACATCCTCCTGCACAACGCCGCTGCCTTTCCCCAGTGCGCCCTCGCGGAACTGGACGAAGGCACCCTGGAACGGACCCTGGCGGTGAACCTGAAAAGCTGCTTCCGGCTGACCCAGGCCGCCCTTCCCGCCCTGCGCCGCAGCGTGGCCGGGCGCGTCCTGGTGACCTCCTCGGTGACCGGCCCGCGCACGGCGATCCCTGGACTCTCGCACTATGCGGCGAGCAAGGCCGGGGTCAACGGTTTCATCCGCGCCGCCGCGCTGGAGCTGGCCGGCGACGGCATCACCGTCAACGGCGTCGAGCCCGGCCTGGTCGCGACTCCGGCGCTGGGCAGCCTCGGCGACGCCGCCGCGCTGGCCGCGCACATCCCCCTCGGGCGCGTCGGCCAGCCGCTGGACATCGCCCACGCCATGCTCTTCCTCGCCTCCGACGAGGCGAGCTACATCACCGGGCAGACCCTGGTTGTGGATGGCGGCGCGTTGCTGCCGGAAAACGGCGGGCTGGCCTGAAGCCGCTGGCGTTCGCCCTCTCCCTCCAGAGAGAGCGCCTTCCGACGTATCCGGCAAACCCTTCCGCCGGCTCCGGTAGGGCGCTCGCCCTGTCCCACGGACAAGGGCCGACCATTTGCCGGGCGATTATCGAAAGCCCCTGCAAAATGGATGAATAAGAATGACTCTCAGCAGGTTAGTATCGGAAATCCCCAACCGAGAGGATTCGCTTCATGTTCCGCTCCACCTCCCATGTCCGTACCGAATCGGCCGCACGCTACGTCAATCGCCTGTGCAAGCACTGGGGCCACAAGTTCGAAGTCGAACTCACTCCCGAGCGCGGCTTCATCGACTTCGGCGACTCCAACTGCGAGCTGCTCGCCCACCCCGACCATGTCCTGATGATTCTCAACAGCCCCGACGAGGACAGCCTCGCCCACATGCAGAACGTGGTCGCCGATCACCTGCAACGTATGGCCAACAGCGAAAGCCTGGAGATTGCCTGGCAGCCCGCCGAAAGCTGAACGCGCCGCCACCCGGCCGCCCTTCGCGGCCGGGCGCCGGGCGTCACGCGGGGCCATGGAAAGTGCAATTCATTCCCCGGAAAAGCCATTCAGCTCGCTCCGCCCCCGTCCCATCATCCCCTCCAGGCGCTCTCGCGCAGATAACAACAATGACTGGAGACGATGATGAAACCCGAAGATTTCCGTGCCTCTGCCACCCGTCCGTTCACCGGCGAGGAGTACCTCGCCAGCCTGCGCGACGACCGTGAGATCTACATCTACGGCGACCGCGTCAAGGACGTCACCAGCCACCCCGCCTTCCGCAACGCGGCCGCCTCCATGGCCCGGCTCTACGACGCCCTGCACGATCCGCAGAGCAAGGAAAAGCTCTGCTGGGAGACCGATACCGGCAACGGCGGCTATACCCACAAGTTCTTCCGCTACGCGCGCAGCGCCGACGAACTGCGCCAGCAGCGCGACGCCATCGCCGAGTGGTCGCGGCTGACCTACGGCTGGATGGGCCGCACCCCGGACTACAAGGCCGCCTTCGGCAGCGCCCTCGGCGCCAACCCGGGCTTCTACGGACGTTTCGAGGACAACGCGAAAACCTGGTACAAGCGCATCCAGGAAGCCTGCCTGTACCTCAACCATGCCATCGTCAACCCGCCGATCGACCGCGACAAGCCGGTGGACCAGGTCAAGGACGTGTTCATCTCGGTGGACGAGGAAGTCGACGGCGGCATCGTCGTCAGCGGCGCCAAGGTGGTCGCCACGAATTCCGCGCTGACCCACTACAACTTCGTCGGCCAGGGTTCGGCGCAACTGCTCGGCGACAACACCGACTTCGCCCTGATGTTCATCGCGCCGATGAACACCCCCGGCATGAAGCTGATCTGCCGCCCCTCCTACGAACTGGTGGCAGGCATCGCCGGATCGCCGTTCGACTACCCGCTATCCAGCCGTTTCGACGAGAACGACGCGATCCTGGTGATGGACAAGGTGTTCATCCCCTGGGAGAACGTACTGATCTACCGCGACTTCGAACGCTGCAAGCAGTGGTTCCCCCAGGGCGGCTTCGGCCGGCTGTTCCCGATGCAGGGCTGCACCCGCCTGGCGGTCAAGCTCGACTTCATCACCGGCGCCCTCTACAAGGCCCTGCAATGCACCGGCTCCCTGGAGTTCCGCGGCGTGCAGGCGCAGGTCGGCGAAGTGGTGGCCTGGCGCAACCTGTTCTGGTCGCTGACCGACGCCATGTACGGCAACGCCAGCGAATGGCACAGCGGCGCCTTCCTACCCAGCGCCGAGGCCCTGCAGGCCTACCGCGTGCTGGCGCCGCAGGCCTACCCGGAGATCAAGAAGACCATCGAGCAGGTGGTCGCCAGCGGCCTGATCTACCTGCCCTCCGGCGTTCGCGACCTGCACAATCCGCAACTCGACAAGTACCTCTCCACCTATTGCCGCGGCTCCGGCGGCATGGGCCACCGGGAGCGGATCAAGATCCTCAAGCTGCTCTGGGACGCCATCGGCAGCGAGTTCGGCGGCCGCCACGAGCTGTACGAGATCAACTACGCCGGCAGCCAGGACGAGATCCGCATGCAGGCCCTGCGCCAGGCGGTCGGCAGCGGGGCGATGAAGGGCATGCTCGGCATGGTCGAGCAGTGCATGGGCGACTACGACGAGAACGGCTGGACCGTGCCGCACCTGCACAACCCGGACGACATCAACGTGCTCGACCGCATCCGCCAATGACGCCCGCGTCGCGTCCGGAGGTTATTCCCATGTCCCAGCTCGAACCCAGGCAACAAGCCTTCCGCAACGCCATGGCGCATCTTTCGGCGGCGGTCAACGTGATCACCAGCAACGGCCCGGCCGGACGCTGCGGGATCACCGCCACCGCGGTCTGCTCGGTCACCGACAGCCCGCCGACGCTGATGCTCTGCATCAACCGCAACAGCGAGATGAACACGGTGTTCAAGGCCAACGGTCGACTCTGCGTGAACGTCCTCAGCGGCGAACACGAAGAGGTGGCCCGCCACTTCGCCGGCATGACCGAGGTCCCGATGGAACGCCGCTTCGCCCTCCATGACTGGCGCGAGGGCCTCGCCGGGTTGCCGGTGCTGCACGGCGCCCTGGCCAACCTGCAGGGACGCATCGCCGAGGTCCAGGAGATCGGCACCCATTCGGTGCTGTTGCTGGAGCTGGAGGACATCCAGGTCCTCGAACAGGGCGACGGCCTGGTCTACTTCAGCCGCAGCTTCCATCGCCTGCAATGCCCCCGGCGGGCGGCCTGAACGGCGCCTCCAGGAATCCTCCGCCAGCGTTTCGCAGCCACCGCCGAGAACCCGGCCAGGCCCTCAGCGGCGGTGCGCCGGTGGGATCGAGTAGGTGCCGACCACATGGGCGACCGGTTCCGCGTCGCCTTCGGAGAACAGCGAGACCTCGCCCATCGCCAGGGTCTTGCCGACCTTCATCAGGCGGCACTCGGCGACCACCCGGCGGTCCGCCGCCGGACGCCGCAGGAAGTTGATGGTCAGGCTGGTGGTCACCGCCAGCGGGACGATGCCGATCTCGCCCAGTACCGCCACGTACAGCGCGACATCGGCGATGGCCATCAGGGTCGGCCCGGAGACCGTGCCGCCGGGGCGCAGGTCGCTGGCGTCGACCGCCTGCCAGACCGTGGCGCTACGCTCGCCGACGGCTTCGACCACGACCCGGGTCTGGGGAAATTCGCGCTGGATGAAACGGGCGATCTGCTCTTTCTTGTCGGTCACGGAACGGGTCCTTGGCAGTAGGAGGAGGAAAGGTACGGTAGTCGGGTCTAACGGCCACGCGCCTCGCTCGGCGTCATCCCGTAGCGCGCCTTGAAGGCCCGGGCGAAATGCGCCTGGCTGGAGAAGCCGTGGCGATAGGCGACCTCGGCGACATCCAGGCGCCGGCCCTGGGGCGAAGCGAGCAACTGGCGGGCCCGCTCCAGGCGCCGCTCCTGCAGGTAGCGCCCGGGCGAGCTGCCTTCCTGGGCGAACAGCCGCGCCAGGTGCCGGCTGGAGACGCCAGTGGCGGCGGCCACCCGCTCGCAGCTCAGGGCGGGTTCGTCGAGGTGCTGCTGGATGTACTGCTTGGCCGCCAGCAGGTAGGACGCGCCCAGGGCGCTGGCACGGTGCTCGCCGGCATGGTCGCTGATGATGCTCGCCAGCAGGTCGTAGGCTTCCTCCTGGTAGCGCTCGGCATCCTCGCCATGGGGGCTGTCGAGGAAATCCCGGGTACGCTCGCCGAGGGTCCGCACCAGCAGGCGCTGCACCGGGCTTTCCGCGCCGATCTTCAGCGGTCCCTTGAAGTCGCGCAGGCAGCGCTCGGCGAAATCGTCCTGGGGAATGTCGAAGATGAACTGCCGCATCGGTCCGGAAAAACCGAACAGGTAGGGCTTGTCGGTCCGGTAGATAACCAGCTCGCCCGGTTGCAGGAGGTTGCAGCCGTTGTCCTGGTAGAAGAACGACTGGCTGCCCTGCACCAGGGAGACGAAGATCGACTCCTTGGGCACTGCGCGGATCATCGAGCGGTCGCGCTCCACCACGTGCTCGTTGCCGCCGATGCGGGCCAGCCGCAGGCGTTCGAGGCAGAGGTTGTCCTGGGTCGCGGCGAAGCCGGCCTGGGAATACGACGAACATTTCAGGCCAACCAGGATGGAAGCGTTGTAGTCCTCCCAGAACGCCAGCCGCTGCTCCAGGGGAATGTCCTGGGTGCTGGCCCGCCGGGTTTTGAGCAAGGCATGTGCGGGCATTTTTATTCTTCTCGTCGAACGCTGCGTGGACCTCCCGGACCTCAGGCAAGGCCTCCGGGGCCAGGCGCCGGGCCGCTCCGCCGACCTGTCGCGGTCGGTCGGCGAGGCGCCTGGCACCCCGTCATTAACATCTGAATCCTTTCCTCCGTCAATCGCCCTCCAGCCGGCTCCGACGCTGGGCAGGCCAGCTTGGCGGCGCGTCGCGGGTCGCGCCAGGCCATGTCCGAAAAGCGCAAGTTTCCTGGCCGCCAGGGTCAAACCCGGAGGCCCGCCCATGGCTAGAGTCGGCCCGACGATAACAACGACAGAGGCCGCCCCATGCCCGAACTCGCCACCCGTGAATTCTGGAAAGACCTGCAACCGATTCCCGACTGCTTCAAGCCGGACGCCAAGCCCGAGGTCTACCTGCGCAACGCGCCGACCGAGGACGAGCGCCTCTACGTGCCCTTCACCGAGACCGTGAAGTCGCGTCCGCTGTGGATCTCGCCAAGCGAAAACCGCTGGTGCGACATCCTGATGGCGACGAGCGCCGGCCTGGTCAACCGCCACTACCACCCGCACGAGGTGTTCGCCTACACCATCAGCGGCAAGTGGGGCTACCTGGAGCACGATTGGACCGCCACCGCCGGCGACTTCGTCTACGAAACGCCCGGCGAGGGCCACACCCTGGTGGCCTACGAGCACGAGCAGCCGATGCGTGCGTTCTTCATCGTCAAGGGGCCGCTGGTCTGGCTCGACGAGAAGGGCAACGCGGACGGCATCTTCGACGTCCACGACTACATCGCGATGTGCCGCGCGCACTACGACAAGATCGGCGTCGGCGCCGCCTACATCGACTCCCTGTTCCGCTGACCCCGGGCGCGCGCCGCCCCGGCGGATGCGCGCCTCCCCGCCGGCCGGCCCGCCCGGCCTGGAGACCGACATGGCGCATAACAACAATTCCGCCAGTTACGAAAACGTCCTGCTCTGCGTGCTGTTCCTGACCTTCGGCTTCGTCTTCTTCGACCGCCTGGCGCTGTCCTTCCTGTTTCCCTTCATGGAACAGGAGCTGCAACTGAGCAACAGCCACCTGGGCATGCTCTCCTCGGTGCTGGCCCTGGCCTGGGCGGTATCCGGCGCGCTGGTCGGCGCCTGGTCCGACCGCCGCGGGCAGCGCAAGCCGCTGCTGATCGTGGCGGTGATCCTGTTCTCGCTGTGCTCGGCGCTGTCCGGGCTGGTCGGCGGCTTCCTCAGCCTGCTGCTGTTCCGCGGCATCATGGGCCTGGCCGAGGGGCCGATCCTGCCGCTCTCGCAATCACTGATGGTCGAGGCCTCCTCGCCGCATCGCCGCGGCCTCAACATGGGCCTGCTACAGGGCTCGGCGGCCGGCCTGCTCGGCGCGGTGGTCGGCCCGCCGCTGCTGGTGGCCCTGGCCGAAGCCCTCGGCTGGCGTCACGCCTTCATCGTCTCGTTGCTGCCGGGCCTGCTGATCGCCTGGTTGATCTGGCGCCATGTGCGTCCCGACCCGCCCCGTGCGCAGCGCCCGGCGCCGCGCGCGGAGGACGCGAAAGGCAAGCGCCTGGCACTGCTGAAGAGCCGCAACATCCTGCTCTGCACCCTGATCAGTTGCGTATTCGTCACCTGGTTCATCGTGCTGATTTCCTTTACCCCGACCTTCCTGGTCAACGCCCGCGGCTTCAGCCCGGCGACCATGGGCAGGCTGATGAGCTGCCTGGGCGTCGCCTGGGTGGTCTGGGGCTTCGCCGTACCGGCGATATCCGATCGCATCGGCCGTCGGCCGACCCTGGTGGCGTTCTCCCTGCTCGCCGCGTGTTGCCCGCTGGCGCTGCTCTATGCGCCGAACGCGACCAGCCTCGGCCTGCTGTTGCTGCTGACCTACACCGGGCTCGGCTGCTTCACCCTGTTCATGGCGACCATCCCGGCGGAGACCGTCTCGCGCGGCGTCATCGCCACCGCCCTCGGCCTGATCATGGGCCTCGGCGAACTGGTCGGCGGTTTCCTCGCGCCGACCGTGGCCGGCTTCGCCGCCGACCGCTTCGGCCTGTCCATCGTCATGTGGATGTCCTGCGGCGGCGCCCTGCTCGCCGCGTTCCTCTCGCTGTTCCTGCGCGAAACCGCACCCGCCGTGCTGGCGCGCCAGCGCAGCGCGCCTACTTCCGTCCTGCAAGGAAACCAACCATGAAAGCACTGCGCTGGCACGCCGCCCGCGACCTCCGCCTGAGCGAACTGGAACGCCAGGCGCCGCGGCCCGGCGAAGTCGAACTGGAAGTCGCCTACTGCGGCATCTGCGGCAGCGACCTGCACGAATACCAGAGCGGCCCGCACTCGATTCCCCAGGCCGAGGCGCACCCGCTGTCCGGTTGCCGCGCGCCGCTGACCCTCGGCCATGAGTTCTGCGGCGTGGTCGCCGCGCTCGGCCCTGGCGTGGAGGGACTGCGCATCGGCGACCGCGTCGCGGTGGAGCCGGAATACCGCTGCGGCGAATGCCGCTACTGCCGGGAAGGCCGCTACAACCTCTGCGAGTCGATGGGCTTCATCGGCCTGATGGGCGACGGCGGCTTCGCCGAGCGCGCGCGGGTGCCGGCCTACATGCTGCACCGCCTGCCGGACGCGGTGGGCTTCCGCCAGGCCGCCGTGCTCGAACCGGCCGCCGTGGCCCTGCACGCGCTGCGCCGCAGCAGCCTGGCGCCGGGCCAGCGCTGCGCGGTGTTCGGGCTTGGCCCGATCGGTCTGCTGCTGGTGATGCTCGCCCGCCTGCGCGGAATCGAGGACATCGCCGCGGTCGACGTCAGTCCCGAGCGCCTCGCCCTGGCCGGCGAATTCGGCGCCAGCCGGGCGCTCGACGCCCGTGACGGCGACACGGCGGCGCGCCTGCGCGAAGGCGGCGCGCTCGATTGCGCCTTCGAGGCCGCCGGCAGCCAGGCCAGCCTCGACGCCGCCCTGGCCAGCCTGCGCAAGGGTGGCGAGCTGGTGCTGGTGAGCCTGATGGGCGAGGTCAGGCTGGACGCCTTCGACCTGGTCAACCGCGAACTGCGCCTGCTCGGCAGCGTCGGCTACCGCGACGCCTACCCGGAGCTGATCGCCCTGCTCGCCGATGGCCGCCTCGACCTGGCCCGCGCAGTGACCCGCAGCGTGCCCCTGGAGCAGGCCGTCGAGCACGGTTTCGAGGCCCTGCTGCGCGACAAGTCGCAGGTCAAGGTGCTGGTCAATCCCAACCCGGCCCTGGCCGACGCCTGAAGGAACGATCACCGATGGTTTTCCAACACGATATCTACGCCGGCCAGCAGGTGCTGGTCACTGGCGGCAGCTCCGGCATCGGCGCGGCCATCGCCATGCAGTTCGCCGAACTCGGCGCCGAAGTCGTCGCCCTCGGCCTGGACGCCGACGGCGTGCACGCACCGCGTCATCCGCGGATTCGCCGGGAAGAACTGGACATCACCGACAGCCAGCGCCTGCAACGGCTGTTCGAAGCGCTGCCGCGCCTGGATGTGCTGGTGAACAACGCCGGCATCAGCCGCGACCGCGAGGAATACGACCTGGCGACCTTCGAACGGGTGCTGCGCCTCAACCTGAGCGCCGCCATGCTCGCCAGCCAACTGGCCCGTCCGCTGCTGGCACAGCGCGGCGGCAGCATCCTCAACATCGCCTCGATGTACAGCACCTTCGGTTCCGCCGACCGCCCGGCCTACAGCGCCAGCAAGGGCGCCATCGTCCAGCTCACCCGTTCCCTGGCCTGCGAGTACGCCGCCGAGCGCATCCGGGTCAACGCCATCGCCCCCGGCTGGATCGACACGCCGCTGGGCGCCGGGCTCAAGGCCGACGTCGAGGCCACCCGCCGGATCATGCAGCGCACGCCGCTGGCGCGCTGGGGCGAGGCGCCCGAGGTGGCCAGCGCCGCGGCCTTCCTCTGCGGTCCCGGCGCCAGCTTCGTCACCGGCGCCGTGCTGGCGGTGGACGGCGGCTATCTCTGCGCCTGAGCCGCCTTCGCTCCGGATGCACCTGTCCGCTTGGGGCGGACAGCGATTCGCACGACAGAACAACAACAAGACGAGTGCCTTGCCATGAAAACCCTCCGCACCTTGCCGGCGCTGCTCTGCGCCGGTTTCCTCGGTCTCTCCGCGCAGGCCGCCGAAGACAGCCGCAGCGGCCCGCTGGCCGGGTTCGGCGAACGACTCCAGCGCCACGGCGTGAAGACCCACGCGCAGTTCTGGAGCCTGTCGCTGAAGAACCTCGACACCGGCCCGCGCCAGCACAGCTTCGGCAACAGCGGCGACCTGTTCCTCGGCGCCGACCTCGACCTCGCCACCCTCGCCGGCCTGGACGGCGCCTCGCTGCACATCGAGGAAACCCTGTTCATCCTCGACCGCGGCACCGGTCAGCCCACCGGGCCGAGCTGGCAGGGCGCGGTGGGCAGCTACTTCGGCGGCGCGCCGCTGCACAACGACATCGGCGCCAACCAGCTGAGCCTGCTCACCTGGCAGCAGCAGTGGCTGGGCGGACGCCTCGACAGCCATCTCGGACGGACCAATGCGCGGCGCTATTTCCTGATCTACAACTGCGAGACCGTGGTCACCTGCAACGACCCGATCATCGACGCCTCCACCGGCATCCTGCCGCCGCCCTACGGCGCCTGGGGCGGCTACCTGAAGTACCGGGCGACCCCGACCCTGTACCTGCACGCCGGGGCCTTCGAGTCCAACCCGGTGGATTACCTGAAGAAGCGCCATGGCCTCGATTTCGGCACCGACGACGCCAGCGGCACCAGCCTGCTGCTGGGGATCGGCGACAAGCGCGAGGAAAGCCTCGATCCCTACCGCTCGCACTATGAACTCAACGCCTACCTGAACACCGCCAACCAGGTCGACCCGCTCACCGGCGCCAGCGACCACGGCAGCGCCGGCGGCTTCTTCAAGTTCCAGCAGCTGTTCTGGCGCGCCGACGGCGGCCGCCTCGATTCGCCGAGGGCGCTGGGGCTGTTCGGCTCGCTGTCGGTCTCGGCCGACGACAAGCAGCCGTTCCGTCATTTCGCCGAGCTGGGCCTGACCTACCATGCGCCCTTCGACCGCACGCGGGACAAGCTCAACCTCAAGGCCAGCTACCTGCGCCTGAACGATCACCAGTTGGAGTTCCAGCGCCAGGCGCGGATCGCCGTTGGCGGCGACGCGAAACTCGGCCAGCGCGACGTGTACGCCCTGGAAACCAATGCGCACATCGCACTGACCCCGCACATCGCGCTGGAGCCGTCGGTGCAGTACATCTTCAACCCGGACAACTACTACAACCCCGGCGCTCGCGAACTGAGCGGAGACGGTTTCGTCGTCGGCCTGCAACTGATGGTCGACATGGGCTCGCTGCTGGGGCTGTAGCGCGCCGCCTGGCAGCCTCGGTCAACCCCGCCGGCAGGCTGGGACAAGCGGCCGGGCGCGCTTCCCCGTCCAATGGAGTAGCGTCGCGCCCATGGGCGCGGGGCGAAAAAGAACGCCGGGCGAGGCCCGGCAGCACACCCAGAAAGGTGCCGACATGACTTCCACTGCCCGCCGCTCGTTCGACTACATCGTGGTCGGCGCCGGCTCCGCCGGTTGCGTCCTGGCCAACCGTCTTTCCGCCGATCCCGCCGTCTCGGTCTGCCTGGTCGAGGCCGGCCCCAGCGACCGCACGCCGCTCCCCGCCGCCTACATCCGCACACCGGCCGGGATCATCCGCCTGATCGCCAACCCGAAGTGGAACTGGATGCATCGCTTCGCCGCCCAGCCCGGCACCGCCAACCAGCCGATCGCCTGCCCGCGCGGCAAGGTCTGGGGCGGCTCCAGCGCGATCAACGGGATGATCTACATCCGCGGCGACCGCCACGACTACGACCGCTGGGCATCCCTCGGCAATCGCGGCTGGAGCTACGACGAGCTGCTGCCCTACTTTCGCCGCTCGGAACATTTCGAGCCGGGCGAATCGCCCTGGCACGGGCGCGGCGGCGAATTGAACGTCGCCGCGCAGCGCAGCCCGGGCCCGATCAACCAGGTGTTCTTCCAGGCCGCCGAGGAAATGGGCTGGCCGTACAACGCCGACTTCAACGGCGAGCGCCAGGAAGGCATCGGCCCGTTCCACGTCACCCAGGTCAACGGCGAACGCTGTAGCGCGGCGCGCGCCTTCCTGCACCCGGCCCTGGCGCGGCCCAACCTCACCGTCCTCAGCTCGGCGCTGACCCTACGCGTGCTGCTGGAAGGTACCCGCGCCACCGGCGTGGAGATCAGCCAGGCTGGCGAGGTCGTGCAATTGCAGGCACGCCGCGAAGTGATCCTCAGCGCCGGCTCGATCAACTCGCCGCAGCTCCTGTTGCTCTCCGGCATCGGCCCGGCGGCGGAACTGGTGCGCCACGGCATCGTCCAGCGCCATGAGTTGCCTGGGGTCGGCGAGAACCTGCAGGACCACCAGGACATCGTGCTGATGTACCGCACCGAGGCCAAGCTCGGCTACGGCCTGGGCTTCTCGCCGAAGGGCTGGCTGCCGCTGCTGCGCTCGCCCTGGCAGTACCTGTTCGGCCGGCGCGGGGCGCTGACCTCGAACACCGTCGAGTCCGGTGGCTTCCTCCGCCTCGACCCGCAGGCAGAGACCCCGGAGCTGGGTCTGATCGTCGCCCCCGCGCTGAAGAACCAGCCGCAGCGCCTGGTCCCCTTCGGCCACGGGGTCAGCCTGCACGTCGCGGTGATGCACCCGCAGAGCCGCGGGCGGGTCCGCCTGAACTCGCCGGCCCCGCACGACCGGCCGCTGATCGAAGCCAACTTCCTCAGCCACCCTGCCGACCTCGATACCCTGGTCCAGGGTTTCCAACTGGTCCGCAAACTGGCCGCCAGCCGCAGCTTCGCCCGTCACCTCAAGGGCGAGCTGGTACCGGGCCCGCAGGTTTCCAGCCGCGGCCAGATCGAGGCCTGGATCCGCGCCAACCTGGGCACCGTGTTCCATCCGGTGGGCACCTGCAAGATGGGCCACGACCAGCTCGCGGTGGTCGACGACCAGTTGCGCGTGCACGGCCTGCAAGGCCTGCGGGTGGCCGATGCGTCGATCATGCCGACGCTGATCACCGGCAATACCAACGCCCCGGCGATCATGATCGGCGAGAAGGCCGCCGACCTGATCCTCGGCAAGCCGGCGCCCCATGCGCCGACGGAACAGCGGCGGGATGCGCCGGAGCTGGTAGAGGCCTGAGCCTCCGGCACTCTGCTCAGAACTGCACGCCCCGGGTCAACCCGCCGTCCACCAGCAGGTTGGTTCCGGTGGTGAAGCTGGCCGCCGGGCTGGCCAGGAACAGCACCGCCCGCGCCACCTCGTCGGGTCGCGCCATGCGCCCCATGGGATTGGCGGCGAGACAACGGGCGAAGGTTTCCGGGCTATCCCGTTCGATCGCGCCCCATACGCCATCTTCGAAATAGACGTTGCCCGGCGACACCGTATTGACCCGAATGCCGTCCTCCGCATGGCGGCTGGCAAGCGTCTTCCCGTAGTGGACCAGGGCCGCCTTGAGCACGCCATAGGGCTCAGCGAACATGTCCACCTCGCGGCCGGAAACACTGGAGATCAGCACCACCGAGGCAGCCTCGGAGCGTTTCAACCACGGCAGGGCGGCAGCGACCATGCCCACGCTGCCCAGCAGGTCGGTCTCGAAAGCGCGCCGCCAGGTGTCCAGGTCTCCGCCACCGGCCAGCGCGCTGACGTTGGGCACAACGATGTCAATGCCGCCCAAGTGCAGCGCCGAGCGCGTTACCCAACCGCGCACCTGCTGCGGGTCGGTGATGTCCACAGACATGCCAAAGGCACGCTCGCCGAAGCAATCCGCTGCTTCGGCCACGCCCGCCTCACCACGGGCGCAGAAGGCCACCTCGGCCCCTTCGGCGAGAAAATGTTCGACGATGGCGCGGCCGATACCGCGCGAACCGCCACTAACCAGCACCCTGCGCTGTGCGAGTTGCAGATCCATGTAATCTCTCCATGAGCGGACGCGATGGGCCCGCAAGCCGGGAAGGAACGCCGGGATCCGATCACCGGACGTAAGGACGGGCGAACGGTAGCGAACGACAAGGTATTCTGGAAATCGAAAAATATTCAGCCAACGATTCGCAAAGCGAGAATACCCAGGTGCAATTGTCTCAGCTCCGCGCCTTC
Source organism: Pseudomonas sp. CP-1 (assembly GCF_021213715.1). Classification (NCBI taxonomy): domain Bacteria; kingdom Pseudomonadati; phylum Pseudomonadota; class Gammaproteobacteria; order Pseudomonadales; family Pseudomonadaceae; genus Pseudomonas; species Pseudomonas sp. CP-1. Next base: position 33,629 of record NZ_JAJQKY010000020.1, on the reverse strand, counting down.
TGCGCCGTGGCCCACACCGGCTCGATCAACGCCGCGGCGAAGGCGCTGAACCGTGTCCCGTCGAGTCTCTCCGTACGCATCCGCCAGCTTGAGGAAGACCTCGGCTGCCAGCTGTTCCTGCGCGAGCACCAGCGTCTGCGCCTGTCGCCGGACGGTCGGCGTCTGCTGGAGCATGCCCGGCGAATCCTCGATCTCAGCGACAGTACCCGGGCCATGATGCGCAACGAAGAGAGCGGCGGCCGCCTGGTGGTAGGTGCCCTCGACGTGGTTCTGGTCGCCTTCATGCCATGCCTGATCGGGCGGTTCCGCCAACGCCACCGCGCGATCGAACTGGACATCCGCAGCGAAGCCTCGGAAGCCTTGGTGCAGCAGGTCTCGGATGGAGTGCTAGACCTGGCCCTGAGCGATGGTCCCGTGCGCTCTCAGACCCTGGAAAGTAGCCTGGCCTTCGTCGACGAAATGGTGCTGGTTACCGAGCTGGATCATCCACCGATCACCAGTCCGCGCGACCTGCGTTGCGCCGAACTGTATGGGTTCCGTCACGACTGCTCGTTCCGCTTCCGCATGGATCGCTGGCTGGAGGAAGCCGACTGCCTGCAACAACTGCCAGTGCTGGAAATCGAGTCCTACCACACCATGCTCGCCTGCGTCAGCGCAGGCATGGGTGCCGCCTGGGTGCTGCGCTCCGTGCTTGCGACGCTACCTGGCAACCACCAGGTCCGCGCGCATCCGTTGCGCGACTATGGCACCACCGAGATCCATTTCATCTGGCACAGCGGCCATCTCACGCCCAACGCGCAACGCTTGATGGCTGTACACCAGGACGCGCTCGTCGAGCGCCGCGACTGAGATTTGGCCCGTGCTATCGCCGCCGTAGGTTTCCACCGCCGTCTCCGCCAGCGCGAGGACCTGGCTGGCGCCGGTTTGGATAGGGCCACTTCGCCAGGGCGATGTATCGGGGCTGTACCGTCGGCGGAGGGATTTGTATGCCGGGAGTACGCGGATACAGAACGATACGCAGCCAAGCGAAGGTCACGCCGACGAACTGACGGGCATCTCTCACTCCCGCCGGCCCATCTCGGCTACCGTTAGGAGACAGCCACCTGGCCCAGTCTCGAGGTCGAGCCCATCGTGCTGAAACGCATTCCGGTAACCCAGCTTCGCCTCGGTATGTTCGTCCAGAGCCTTTGCGGCTCGTGGCTGGACCACCCGTTCTGGAAAAGAGGCGGCTTCCTGCTCGACAACCAGTCCGACCTGCAGCGCCTGCGCGAAAGCGCCGTGAAGGAGGTCTGGATCGACGCCGGCAAGGGCCTCGACCTCCCGGAGGAAGCGGCGGTCTCGGCCGCTGCGGTCCTGCCGGTCACCATGCCGGCCGACCCTTCGCCGGCGCGGGTCGCCCTGGAGGAGGAAATCCGCCACGCCGCCCTGCTCTGCGGCCGCGCCAAGGCCGCCGTGGTCAGCATGTTCCACGACGCGCGCATGGGCCAGGCCATCGACACCGCGCATGCATCGGACCTGGTGGACGAAATCTCCGCCTCGGTGCTGCGCCATCCCAACGCGCTGGTCAGCCTGGTACGGCTGAAGACCTCGGATGAATACACCTACATGCATTCGGTGGCGGTCTGCGCGCTGATGATCGCCCTCGCCCGCCAGCTCGAACTGTCCGACCCGCTGGTACACGAGGCGGGGCTGGCCGGGCTGCTGCACGACATCGGCAAGATGGCGGTACCCGATCCGATCCTGAACAAGCCCGGCAAACTCACCGAGCAGGAATTCGGCCTGGTCCGCCGGCATCCGCAGAACGGTGCGCGGATGCTGCTCGATTGCCGCCAGGTCAGCGCCCTGGTGGTGGATGTCTGTCTGCACCACCACGAGCGCATCGACGGCACCGGCTACCCCTTCGGCCTGGCGCAGGAGCAGATCAGCCTGCTGGCGCGGATGGGCACGGTGTGCGACGTCTACGACGCGATCACCTCCGACCGTCCCTACAAGAAGGGCTGGAACGCCGCCGAGGCGATCCGGCGCATGGCCGAATGGAACGGGCACTTCGACCCGCAGGTGTTCCGCGCCTTCGTCAAGGCGGTGGGCATCTACCCGGTCGGCGCGCTGGTCAGGCTGGAAAGCGGGCGCCTCGGCGTGGTCCTCGAGCAACACGGCCGCTCGCTGCTGACGCCACGGGTCAAGGTATTCTTCTCGGCCCGCTCGAAGGTGCCGATCCCGCAGCAGGTGATAGACCTGGGTAGGGCCGGACAGACCGACCGAATCGTCGGCTTCGAGCCGGCGGAGGCCTGGAACTTCCGCAATCTCGACGAGATGTGGACGGGACTGCCGAGCAACGGCGGATCGTATTTCGACGCGGGAACCGAAAAGCCGTAGCCTTCCGCCGGCAACGCCGGGCACCGCTCCCGTAGGGCGCATAACGCGAAGCGTTATCCGCCGTTTCGCCACCATCTCCGCCTGCTCCGCATTGCTTTAAGCGCACCATCGTCGATTCTGCTGGCAATCCACCGACAGTTTTCAAGAGGCCATATGAGTCCGCTCCTGGAGACAATCGAAGAGCGCAGCAGAAATGGCTGTGCTCCATCCAAAGCGCTGCTTGCCCTGTGGTCCGCAGGCGCCGACCTGAGGGTTTCCCCGAGGAAGGCTGGCCGCCTATGCGAACTTGCCGTCGTTGCCGCAGCAGGGAAAGCAGGCATGCTCGAGAGCGAGATCGTTGCGGCACGCCGGGCCTATGCCGCCAGCCTGGGAGTGACGCTTAGCGGAGCGATCAGCAACGCCGACGAGCCGGTCCATATCCACCACGCCGTCAGCAATTCCAATCACAACCCCAACGCCTCAAACCGTATCAACCTTGGGAGAGCCCGAGCGTATAAAGAAAGGCGCGAGGAAGGTGATTACTTCTTCATCGACACTTGAATCGCCTGCATAACCGTTATCTCCCCCGCGCCTCAACGGCAGCCCTCTCCAGCAACCACTCCCTGAACGCCAGCATCGCGCTGGTCTCCCCCCGCGACTGCAAGCGCGTCAGCCAGTAGCTGCCGGTACTCACTTCGGTGGCGAACGGACGCCGGACGCTCTCGCTGGCCAGTTGCCGGGCAAACATCGCCGCCGGCGCCAGGGCCACGCCGACACCCTGGCGGGCCGCCTCGAGCATGGCCAGCGAGGTGTCGAAGACGATGCTCCGGGTCAGTGGCGCGTGCGCCGGCAGTCCGGCCGCCTGGAACCACAGCGGCCACTCGTCGGCGCGGTAGGAGCGCAGCAGGGTGTGCTGCAGCAGGTCGGCGGGACTGTGCAACTGGGCGGCGACCTCCGGGCAGCAGAGCACCGTCAGCGGCGCCTCGAACAACGCCAGCGCCTCGGTGCCGTGCCAGGCGCCGCCGCCGAAGCGGATCGCGTAGTCGAGCCCCTCGGCGGCGATGTCGACGCGGTTGTTGTGGGTGGACAGGCGCAGGTCGATGAAGGGATGGCGCGCCTGGAAGTCCGCCAGCCGTGGCAGCAGCCAGCCGACCGTGAAGGTTCCGACCGCGCCGACGGTGAGCACGTCCCGGTAGTGGCCGCCCTCGAAACGTTCCAGCAGGCCGGCGATGCGGTCGAAGGAGTCACACAGCACCGGCAGCAGGCTCTCGCCCTCGTGGGTCAGCATCAGGCCGCGCGGCAGACGCTTGAACAGGGCCACGCCGAGACGCTCCTCGAGGCTCTTCACCTGGTGGCTGACCGCCGCCTGGGTCACGCACAGCTCGATGGCCGCGCGGGTGAAGCTCAGGTGCCGGGCCGATGCTTCGAAGGCGCGCAGGGCGTTCAGCGGCAAATGGGGTCGAACCAATCTCTGCTCCAAATTTTTCTAATGGCTGCCGCGAGTATTCGTCGTTTGCCGCAAATCCTGCACAAGCCTAGATTTTCCCCGCCCGCCGATCAAGGAGCGCTCCCGGGGCGGTTTCTCATGCAGCCAACGACAAAGGACGCCAATCCTCATGCGCGATACCAGATTCCCCTGCCTGTGCGGCATCGCCGCTTCCACACTGCTGTTCGCCGCCACCCCGGCCATTGCCGGCGAGGCCCCGGCGGATCGCCTGAAGGCACTGGTCGACGCCGCCGTACAACCGGTGATGAAGGCCAATGACATTCCGGGCCTGGCCGTAGCCATCAGCCTGAAAGGAGAACCGCATTACTTCAGCTATGGGCTGGCCTCGAAAGAGGACGGCCGCCGGGTGACGCCGGAGACCCTGTTCGAGATCGGCTCGGTGAGCAAGACCTTCACCGCCACCCTCGCCGGCTATGCCCTGGCCCAGGACAAGATGCGCCTCGACGACCGCGCCAGCCAGCACTGGCCGGCGCTGCAGGGCAGCCGCTTCGACGGCATCAGCCTGCTCGACCTCGCGACCTATACCGCCGGCGGCTTGCCGCTGCAGTTCCCCGACTCGGTGCAGAAGGACCAGGCACAGATCCGCGACTACTACCGCCAGTGGCAGCCGACCTACGCGCCGGGCAGTCAGCGCCTCTATTCCAACCCGAGCATCGGCCTGTTCGGCTATCTCGCCGCGCGCAGCCTGGGCCAGCCGTTCGAACGGCTCATGGAGCAGCAATTGTTCCCGGCACTGGGCCTCGAACAGACCCACCTCGACGTGCCCGAGGCGGCGCTGGCGCAGTACGCCCAGGGCTACGGCAAGGACGACCGCCCGCTACGGGTCGGTCCCGGCCCGCTGGATGCCGAAGGCTACGGGGTGAAGACCAGCGCGGCCGACCTGCTGCGCTTCGTCGATGCCAACCTGCATCCGGAGCGCCTGGACAGGCCCTGGGCGCAGGCGCTCGATGCCACCCATCGCGGTTACTACAAGGTCGGCGACATGACCCAGGGCCTGGGCTGGGAAGCCTACGACTGGCCGATCTCCCTGAAGCGCCTGCAGGCCGGCAACTCGACGCCGATGGCGCTGCAACCACACAGGATCGCCAGGCTGCCCGCGCCACAGGCGCTGGAGGGCCAGCGCCTGCTGAACAAGACCGGCTCCACCAACGGCTTCGGCGCCTACGTGGCGTTCGTCCCGGGCCGCGACCTGGGCCTGGTGATCCTGGCCAACCGCAACTATCCCAATGCCGAGCGGGTGAAGATCGCCTACGCCATCCTCAGCGGCCTGGAGCAGCAGCCCAAGGTGCCGCTGAAGCGCTGAGGCGCGCTCGCGAGGGCGACGGAGCGTAGCGGCGCGGGACGCCGGTCCTGGCTATGATGGTGCCATGAGCGCTTCCCCGCCCCTCCGCCAGCCCTGCCCGCCCGGCGCCTGCGTCTGCGAACGCGAGCGCCTGGAGGCGCCCGGCGCGGACCGTCGCATCCTCCTCCTGACCCGCCAGGAAGAGCAGCGCCTGGCCGCTCGCCTGGAAGCCCTGCGCAGCCTGGAAGACCTGGAACACCTGCTGCGGCGCATGGAGGAACAACTGGGCATCCGCCTGCGGATCGCCCCGGCCTTCGGCGAGGTGCGCAGCATGCGCGGCATCCGCATGCGCTTCGAGGAGCAGCCGGGGCTCTGCCGCAAGACCCGCCAGGCGATTCCTGCCGCCATCCGCCGCGGCCTGGAGAAGCGCCCGGAAGTCGCCTACGCCCTGCTCAACGCCCACGACCTGCTGCGCGACGCCTGAAGGCACTGAACGACAGGAAGAGGATGTCGCTCAAGACCTGGGCGGGCTTCAGGAGTATCGGCGGATAACGCCCATGGCGTTATTCGCCCTACAGGCCGCAGCGGATGCAGGCGAGCCCCGGGTCCGCCTGAATTCTTGGCGGGACAGGCCACCGCGCCGGGGTTCAGCTCGCCGACTCCGCCTGCACGTCGCCGAACATCGCCTGCAGGCGGAGCAGGCAGGCATCGCACAGGGTGCGCAGTTCGTCGAGGCGGATGCCGGCGAGGATTTCCATGCCGCGCCGCGGATCGGCGCGGCGCAGGGCCTGCTCCAGCTCGCTGGCACGGCCGGCCAGGGCGCTGGCGCCAACGGTGGACGCGCTGCCCTTGATGGTATGCAGGGTCGCGGCGCTGCCCTGGACATCGCCCTCGCCGAGCTGGCGTTCGAGCTGGGCGAAGAGGTCCTGCATATCCGGAACGAAGCGCCGCAACACCTGGACGATCAGCTCCAGGCTGCCGCCGAAACGCCCGACGATATCGCCCCGCGCCTCGACCAGTTCGCCCGCGTCCGCTGTCGTTGCCGGCGCGCCCCTGTCGCCGCTCCTGCCGAGATGACCGAGCAGACAAAGCACCAGGCGCTCCTTGTCGATCGGCTTCGCCACATGGTCGTTCATGCCCGCCGCCAGGCAGGCTTCGCGGTCGGCCAGCGAGGCGTTGGCGGTCATGGCCAGGATCGGCAGCCCGGCGAAGCGCCCGTCGGCGCGGATTCGCCGGGTCGCCTCGAGACCATCGATATCCGGCATCTGCATGTCCATCAGCACCGCGTCGAACGGCACGCTCGCCTCCAGCACCTGCTGAACGCCCGCCAGCCCACCGTCGGCGAGGGCCACCCGAGCGCCCTCGCTGCTCAACAGCTCGGCGGCGACCTGGCGGTTCAGCGCGTTGTCCTCCACCACCAGCAGACGCACGCCCCGCAAGCGCTGGGTGCGCTCCACCGGGCGCGGCGGCGGGTTGGCCGGGGCGCCCTGTTCACCGTGCAGGGCATGCAGCACCGAGTCGGCCAGTTGCTTGGGCGTGACCGGCTTGGTGAGAAAATCGACGAAGGGCGGCGCGCTGTGGTCGCGCGCATCGGCCAGCACCTCGCGGCCGTAGGCGGTGATCATGATCACCATGGGCGGCGGCAGGTCGCCCTGCAACTGGCGGATCAGTTGCGCCGCGCTGAGGCCGTCGAGATCGGGCATGCGCCAATCCATCAGCACCACGTCGTAGCGACGGCCTTCGGCCATCGCCGCCTGGACCCGTGCCACCGCCTCGCTGCCGCTGCCGACGCAGTCGGCGCGCCAGCCGAGGGCGCCGACCGTGCGTTCGAGCAGCTCGCCGGCCACCAGGTTGTCGTCCGCCACCAGCAGCCGCAGCGGTTCGCCGGCCCCGGGGCAGGCCGCGCGCAGCGGTTGGTCGTGGGCGACGTCGAGGTCCAGGTCGAACCAGAACCGACTACCGCTGCCCGGCGCGCTCTCGACCCGCAACTCGCCGCCCATCAGGTCGACCAGGCGTTTGCAGATGAACAGGCCGAGGCCGGTGCCGCCGAAGCGTCGCGAGGTGGACGCCTCGGCCTGGGTGAAACCTTCGAAGATGCGCTGCTGCTGTTCCGCGCTGATGCCGATGCCGGTGTCCGCCACCAGCACCCGCAGGCGCACCAGGTGGGCGTCGTGCGCCAGACGCCGCAAGCTCACCAGGACGTGCCCGCGGGCGGTGAACTTCAGTGCGTTGCCGGCCAGGTTGATGAGGATCTGCTGCAGGCGCAGGCGGTCGCCGACCACCGCGCTGGGCAGCTCGGGATCGATGTCGAAGATCACCTCGACGTCCTTGTCGCCCTGGTTGCCGGAGAGCACCACGGCCAGGTCCTGCATCAGCGGCTCCAGCTCGAAGGGGAGCATTTCCAGGACCAGCTTGCCGGCCTCGATCTTCGAGTAGTCGAGGATGTCGTTGAGCAGGCCGAGCAACGAGGTGGCCGCCGAGCTGGCCTTGTCCAGGTAGTCGCGCTGGCGTTCGTTGAGATCGGTCTGCCGGGCCAGTTGCAGCATGCCCAGCACGGCATTCATCGGCGTGCGGATCTCGTGGCTCATGTTCGCCAGGAACGACGACTTCGCCGCGCTGGCGGCGTCCGCCTGCTCCTTGGCCTCGCGCAGGCGCGCCTGCAGTTGCTGGTCGCTGGTGATATCGATATTGATCCCGGTGACCTGCAGCGGGTTGCCATCGGCGTCGCGCTCGACCTGCGCGCCGGCCTGGATGAAGCGGATGCCGCCGTCGGGCAGCACCACGCGGAAGATCACGTCGTAGTTGCCGCGCCCCTCCACCGCCGCGCGCAGGCTGGCCTCGGTACGTTCGAGGTCTTCCGGATGCAGGCGGCTGCGCCAATGCTCGTAGACCAGGCCGCCGTCACGCAGCGCCAGCGGCTGGCCGTACAGCTCGTACATGCGCTCGTTCCACTGCAGGCTGTCGTCGGCCAGGTTCCAGCGCCAGATGCCCAGGCGCGCCACGTCGGCGGCCATTTGCAACTGGTCGCGCGCCGCGGCCATCTCGCGCTCGGCGTTGCGCCATTCGGTGACATCGACGGCGATGCCCAGGTAGCCGTTGATCGCCCCAGCCTCGTCGCGCAGGACGGTAACCGAAAGCGTCACGCTGAGCGGCGAGCCGTCCTTGCGCAGATAGGTCCATTCGCGGGTCTCGGCGCCCTCCTGTTCGGCCCGCGCCACCAGCACGCGGAAACCCTCCTCGCCCAGCTCCTGGCCGCGGGCGAGCAACTCCCGCTCGCTGTGCAGCAGGGTCGGCGAGGCCTTGCCGACCACCTCGTCGGCGCGGTAGCCGAGCATCCGCTCGGCACCGAGATTGAAGCCGCTGATGATGCCGTCGCGGTCGAGGGTGATGATCGACACCTCGGACGCCGCCTGCAGCACGCTGCCGAGCAGTACGTTCAACCGACGCAGTTCGGCGGTACGCTCGGCGATCTGGTGCTCCAGGCCGGTATTGAGCTCGCGGATGCGGGCCTCGGCGGCCTTCTTCGCGGAGATGTCGCGTACGGTCTTCGAGGCGCCGACCACGCCGCCGTCCGGACCGAGGATCGGCGAGACGGTCACCGCCACATCGAGCAGGTGGCCATCCTGGTGCCGGCGCACGGTATCGAAGCTGACCACCTGTTCTTTACGGGCGATGCGGGCGAGGATGTCGAGTTCCTCGTTCTCCTTGGATGGCGGCACCAGCAGGTCCACCACCCGCCGCCCGACCGCCTGCTCCTCGCGGTAGCCGAACAACGCCTCGGCCCCGCGATTCCAGTCGCTGATGACGCCGTCGAGGCCGACGCCGATGATGCCGTCCGCCGAATTGCCGACGATCGCCGCCAGCCGCGCCTGGGTCGCCGCCTCCCGATGCCGGCGCTGGCGGCCGAGGGCGCTGGCGTTGACCAGCGCCGCCAGCAACAGGCTGACCAGGCTGCCGGCCAGGAACAGGATGCGCGGCGAAGGCTGGTGCAGGCGCTGGACGAACAGCGGCAGTGCGCTGAACGCCATCTGCCAGTGCCGACCGTAGATCTCCCGCCGCAGCATGTGGCCGAACAGGCGTTGAGCCGGCGCCGCGGCGCCGTTGACGAAGAAGGGCACGGCAGCGCCGTCGCCGGTGACGTCGCTGAGTTCGAGGTGGATCGCCGCGTTGTCGATGGGCAACCCGGCCAGCACCTCGCCGGTCAGCAGCGGCGCATAGCTCCAGCCGAAGCCTTCGAGTTCGCGCTGGGGCCCCGGCGGTGGAGTGATGCCGCTGCGGTAGATCGGCATCAGGATGAGGAACGATTGCTGGCGCAAGCCGCTGGCCTGGACCAGGGTGATCGGCCCCGTCAGGCGCACCTGCCCGGTCTCCAGGGCGGCGCGGGCGGCCTCCCGGCGATTGGCTTCCGAGGCGATGTCCAGGCCCAGCGCCTGGCCGTTGCGCGCCACCGGCTCGATGTACTGGATGACGTAGCGCTCGCCATCGTGCGGAGTCAGTTGCTGGATGCGGAACTCCGGCTGGCCGTCGGCCCGCGCCTGGCGCAGGAACCCGGCCTCGTCGGCGGCCGCCACCCGGCGGATGAAGCCGAAGCCGCGGGCGCCGGGAAACTCGCGGTCGATGTCGCGGGTCAGGCTGTAGCGGCGGAACAGTTCGCGGTCGATGTGCGCCTCGCCCGCCGTCAGCAAGGCACCGCGCACCCCACGCAAGCCATACTGGTAGAGTTCCACGCGGCGGGTCACCGCCTCGGCCAGCAGTTCCGCCTCGCGTTCCAGCGCCATCCGCGCCTGTTGCTCGTTGACCAGCGCCAGCCCCCAGGCGCCCAGCCCGGACAGCAGCAGTCCGAGCGCCAGTGTCGCGCCCGCCCAGCGGCTCAGCCTGAACTTGCTCTGTTGTACGTTCACCCGATATTCCGTCCCTGCGCCGGCCCGGCGCGGGGCAATCCCGCACTCCCTGCGCCTTTTCGTCACAGAAGACTAGATCAAGCGGGCGGATTCCTCCGCCGAATCATCCGGGCCAGTGAATGAGCACTCACAACGACGTGGTTTTCAGCGCCTCCGCGTAGCGCAGTGCGGCGAACAGGGCGAGCAGCAGGCCGGCCAGCGCCAGCGCGGCGCCGACGTTGCCGATCGAGGCCAGGCCCATGCGTTCGCTGACCACGCTGCCGAGCAGCGCGCCGGCGCCGATGCCGACGTTGTACAGGCCGGAGAACAGCGCCATGGCCACGTCGGTGGCGTCCGAGGCGAGGCGCAGGACGCGGGACTGCTGGGCCAGGCCGAAGCACATGATCGACATGCCCCAGAGCAGGCTGAGCGCCATCAGCCAGGTCGGCTGCGCGGACAGCGGCAACAGCAGCGCCAGGCTGCTGCCCAAGGCGAGGATCGCGGCCAGCAGGAAGCCTCGCGGGAAAGCCTCGCTGTAGCGGCTGAAGAGGATCGAACCGAAGATCCCGGCGCCGCCGAACAACAGCAACAGCAGGGTGGTCGCCTCGCCGCTCATCTGCGCCACCTGCTTGGCGAAGGGCTCGATGTAGCTGTAGGCGGTGAACTGGGCGCTGATCACCACCACGGTCAGCACGTACAGGCAAACCAGCGCCGGGCGTCGGAACAGCATCGGCAGGCTGCGCAGGGAACCGGAGTTCTGGCTTGGCAGCAGCGGCAGGGAGCGCGCCAGGTAGAGCAAGGTCAGCACCGAGAGTCCGGCGATGGCCATGAAGGTGGTACGCCAGCCCAGGGCCTCGCCGACCACCCGCCCCAGCGGGATGCCCAGGACCATCGCCAGGGTGGTGCCGGTGGCCAGCAGCCCTAGCGCCTTGGCCTGCTGTCCCGGCGGCGCCACGCGCACCGCCAGCGAAGCGGTGATGGCCCAGAACACCGCGTGGGCGAAGGCAATGCCGATCCGGCTGAGCATCAGCACCTGGAAGCTCCAGGCCAGCCCGGACAGCACGTGGCTGGCGATGAACAGCAGGAATACCCCGACCAGCAGCTTGCGCCGCTCGATATTGCGGGTCAGCAGCATCATCGGCAACGAGGCCAGCGACACCACCCAGGCATAGATGGTCAACATCAGGCCGACCTGCGAGGTGGGCATCTCGAAGCTGTGGCCGATGTCGCTGAGCAGGCCGACCGGGACGAACTCCGTGGTGTTGAAGATGAAGGCGGCCAGGGCCAGGGCGATCACGCTCAGCCAGCTGCCGCTGCGGGTTTCGGAGGTGCTGTCCATGGGGCGTTCGGTTCCGGAGCAGGGGGCGGACGGGCAGGTCCCGCGACCCTCGCCACGCACGACGGAAAACGCCCCGGACGCAAGGGTCCGGGGCGGCGATGTGCGTTGGATGGTCGTTATAGGTATTGGAGGGAACTGCCGAATCCCGCGATTCTACGCCGGGACGCCGTGCGCTGCACGCCCGCCCGGCGCTCCGGCGACCGTCCCGGAGCGATGGGACGGCTCCGGCAGCATCAGGCAGGCCATCGTCTCGCCCCAGGGCGCGAGGCCCTGTTCGACGAAGCCGGCGTCCCGATAAAGCTGGCGGGCCACGTCGTTGTCAACGGCGTAGGCGACCATCAGGCGATCGCTGCGCCGCCTCGTCCGGCGCACGCTGGCGATGATCCGTTGCAGGGCGGCGCGGCCATGCCCCTTGCCCTGGTAGCGGCGGTCGATCATCAGGCGGTAGAGCCAGTAGTGGCCGTCGTCGGCGTCGGGGCCGTAGAGGGCGAAGCCGACCATGCGCCCGCCGTGGTGGATGCCGACCGCGCGGAACCCCGGCAGGAAGCGGCTCTGGGCCAGCGAATAGAGGTTGGAAGCGACGAAGTGCGCCTGGTGGCGGGCGACCTTCAGGTCAATGCAGGTTTCCCAGTCGTCGCGGGTGATGGTTCTGAGTTCGATCATGGATGACAGGCTCTTGGAAAAAGGAGGAAAGAAAGTCGCTAGGTACGCTGCTGGACTGTTCATACGACATGCTTCGTTCCTCCCTTCGACTGGCCGAGCATCCGGCGGAAACGCAACGATATCAGGAGAAGAGTCGATTATCCCAGCCGATGCCGGATTTTTTCGCCCATGGCTAGTGGCAGGATTTCCCTGGTGCCAGGCCGGCGACAGATAAATTCGAGATTTTCCTTGTCAGATCAGTCAGGTTCTCGCTATTACATTTAACCAAGACCCTGGAGCCAAGCCCCAGCGCACGGTTGCCTCGTCGCCCCACTCCGACGGCTGATCGCCCTCTCCCCCGGCACGCAACCTGCCCGGCTCTCCCTTATCCGGATGCGGCGGTTCTTCTACGCCGCCGCGTCCCCTGCATGGAATCGCACATGTCTCATCGCCCTGTGATCAACGCCTCGGTCAGTCCGAAAGGCACGCTGGAAACCCTCTCCCAACGCGAAGTGCAACAACTGAGCGAAACCGCCAACGGCAAGACCTACCAACTGTTCCGCCAGTGCGCCCTGGCGATCCTCAATACCGGCGCCCACAGCGACAACGCCAAGACCATCCTCGACGCCTACAAGGACTTCGAGGTGCGTATCCACCAGCAGGACCGAGGCGTGCGCCTGGAGCTGATCAACGCGCCGGCCGACGCCTTCGTCGATGGCGAGATGATCGCCAGCACCCGCGAGATGCTGTTCAGCGCCCTGCGCGACATCGTCTACACCCAGAGCGGGCTGGACAGCCAGCACGTCGACCTGGACAGCTCCCAGGGCCTCACCGACTACGTCTTCCAGCTGCTGCGCAACGCCCGTACGCTGCGCCCCGGCGTCGAGCCGAAGATCGTCGTGTGCTGGGGCGGCCACTCGATCAGCAGCGAGGAATACAAGTACACCAAGAGGGTCGGCCACGAACTCGGCCTGCGCAGCCTGGATGTCTGCACCGGCTGCGGACCGGGGGTGATGAAGGGGCCGATGAAGGGCGCCACCATCAGCCACGCCAAGCAGCGCATCGTCGGCGGCCGCTACCTGGGCCTGACCGAGCCGGGGATCATCGCCGCCGAGGCGCCGAACCCGATCGTCAACGAACTGGTGATCCTGCCGGACATCGAGAAGCGCCTGGAAGCCTTCGTCCGCGTCGGCCACGGGGTCATCATCTTCCCCGGCGGCGCCGGGACCGCGGAGGAGTTCCTCTACCTGCTGGGCATCCTCATGCACCCGGACAACCAGGACCTGCCCTTCCCGGTCATCCTCACCGGTCCCCGCAGCGCCGAAGCCTACCTGCAGCAGCTCCATGAATTCGTCGGGGCGACCCTCGGCCATGCGGCGCAGCGCCACTACCGGATCGTCATCGACGACCCGGCCGAGGTGGCCAAGCAGATGGCCCAGGGCCTGAAGGAAGTGAAGCAGTTCCGCCGCGAGCGCAACGACGCCTTCCACTTCAACTGGATGCTGAAGATCGATGAAAGCTTCCAGCGCCCGTTCGAGCCGACCCACGAGAACATGGCCAGCCTCCAGCTCAGCCGCAGCCTGCCGCCCCACGAACTGGCGGCCAACCTGCGCCGCGCGTTTTCCGGGATCGTCGCCGGCAACGTCAAGGACAACGGCATCCGCATGATCGAGCAATACGGGCCCTACGAGATCCACGGCGACCCGGCGGTGATGCTGCCGCTGGACCGCCTGCTGCAGGCCTTCGTCAAGCAGCACCGGATGAAGCTGCCCGGCGGCGCGGCCTACGTCCCCTGCTACCGGGTGGTGCAGACCGAGGCGGCCTGAGCGCGCCCGCTCCGGCATCCCTGCGCCACGCGCGGGGATGCCCATTTATTCCGAGCCGGGCGTACGGCTTCCTGCTACTCTTTTCCGTTCATGCCTCGAATCGCTGGCCCTGACCTCATGTCCCCATCTCCATCGCCAGCCCTCGCCGCACTCCGCGACGCCACCCGTGACCTGCACGCAGAACTGGACCGCCGTTCGCCGTTGGGCGACGACGATCTCGACGACCGCGCCTACCTCGACCATGCCGGACGCATCCTTGGCTGGCTGGAGCCTCTGGAGCGCGCGCTGCGCGACAACCGCAGCGGCTGGCCGGCGGCGCTGCGGGCCGACGCGCGGCTGGTCAAGAGCGCCTGGCTGGAAAGCGACCTGCTGGCCGGCGGCATGAGCCGCGCGCAGGTGGAGGCGCTACCGCGCTGCGCCGACCTGCCGAATGCGACACGGGCCGCGGAGGTCTTCGGGGTGGCCTACGTGATGGAAGGCGCGACGCTGGGCGGCGCGTATCTCTACAAACGACTAGCTCCACGCCTGCCCGGTCTGCCGCTACAGTGGTTGCGGGGCTACGGCCAGGCAACCGGGGTGCGCTGGCAGGAGTTTCTCGAACAGCTCGCCCGGCAGATCGACAGCCCCGAAGCCATCGGCCTTGCGCAGGATGCGGCACAGGCTACATTCCTTTCGTTTCGTCGATGGGTTCTCGACGAAGCCTGACTGCCTGGAGACCAGGCTGGACGATAGATGACGAGCATCACCCCGGTTACCCTGGCGAACTGCGAGGACGAACCCATCCACGTGCCTGGCGCGATCCAGCCGCACGGGGCGCTGATCGCCCTGCGCGCGGACGGCATGGTCCTCGCGGCAAGCGAGAACATCCAGGCGCTACTGGGTTTCGTCGCCTCGCCGGGTTCCTACCTGACGCAGGAGCAGGTGGGGCCGGAGGTCCTGCGCATGCTCGAAGAGGGACTGACCGGCAACGGCCCATGGTCGAACAGCGTCGAGACGCGGATCGGCGAACACCTGTTCGACGTGATCGGCCACAGCTACAAGGAAGTGTTCTACCTGGAGTTCGAGATCCGCACCGCGGACACGCTGTCGATCACCTCCTTCACCCTCAACGCCCAGCGCATCATCGCCCAGGTCCAGTTGCACAACGACACCGCCAGCCTGCTCAGCAACGTCACCGACGAACTGCGCCGGATGACCGGCTACGACCGGGTGATGGCCTACCGTTTCCGTCATGACGACTCCGGCGAGGTGGTCGCCGAGAGCCGTCGCGAAGACCTCGAAAGCTACCTGGGGCAACGCTACCCGGCCTCGGACATCCCGGCCCAGGCGCGTCGCCTGTACATCCAGAACCCGATCAGGCTGATCGCCGACGTGGCCTATACGCCGATGCGCGTGTTTCCCGCGCTGAACCCGGAGACCAACGAATCGTTCGATCTCAGCTACAGCGTGCTGCGCAGCGTTTCGCCGATCCACTGCGAATACCTGACCAACATGGGCGTGCGCGCCTCGATGAGCATATCCATCGTGGTCGGCGGCAAGCTCTGGGGACTGTTCTCCTGCCATCACATGTCGCCCAAACTGATTCCCTACCCGGTGCGCATGTCGTTCCAGATCTTCTCCCAGGTCTGCAGCGCCATCGTCGAGCGCCTGGAGCAGGGGCGTATCGCCGAACTGCTGCGCGTGTCCACCGAGCGCAGGCTGGCCCTGGCTCGCCGCGCGCGGGACGCCGACGACCTGTTCGGCGCACTGGCCCACCCGGACGATGGCATCGCCGCACTGATTCCCTGCGACGGCGCCCTGGTCATGCTCGGCGGCCGCACCCTGAGCATCCGCGGCGACTTCGAGCGCCAGGCCGGGAATGTCCTGCAACGCCTGCAGCGCGACCCGGAACGGGACATCTACCACACCGACAACTGGCCGCAGCCCAGCGAGGACTCTCCGGACGGCGGCGACTGCTGCGGTGTGCTGGCGATCCGTTTCCACCGCCAGGAATCGGGCTGGATCTTCTGGTTCCGCCACGAGGAAGTGCACCGCATCCGCTGGGGCGGCAAGCCGGAAAAGCTGTTGACCATCGGCCCCTCCGGCCCGCGGCTGACCCCGCGCGGCTCGTTCGAGGCCTGGGAGGAAGTGGTCCGCGGCCACTCCACGCCCTGGAGCGAAACCGACCTGGCGATCGCCGAAAAGCTGCGCCTGGACCTGATGGAACTGTGCCTCAACCATGCGGCCGAGGTCGACCGCATGCGCCAGCGCCTGATCGCGGTGCTCGGCCACGACCTGCGCAACCCGTTGCAGTCGATCTCCATGGCGGCGGCCCTGCTGTCCTCCAGCGACACCCGCACCACCGAACTGCGCCAACACATTTCCGCGTCCAGCAGCCGCATGGAACGGCTGGTCAGCCAGATCCTCGATATGAGCCGCCTGCAATCGGGCATCGGCCTCACCGTGAACCCGGTCGACACCGACGTCTCGCAACTGGTGCAGCAGATCGTCTGCGAAACCGACGTCGCCTATCCCGGCCTGGTGATCGAGATCGCCATCGACCCGCAGGTTCGTGCCGTGGTCGACCCGGACCGCTACGCCCAGGTCGCCGCCAACCTGCTGAGCAACGCCCGTCATCACGGCCTGCCCGGCCGGCCGGTGCTGGTCACCCTGACCCGCCAGGGCGACGAGGTGTGCCTGAGCGTGCTCAACGAAACCAGCGGCCTCTCCGAAGCGCAGCTGGCCAACCTGTTCGAACCGTTCAAGCGCGAGTCGGCGGACAACCAGCGCAACCGCAACGGCCTCGGTATCGGCCTGTACATCTCCCAGGCCATCGCCCAGGCCCACCAGGGACGTATCGACGTGGACTGCCGCGACGACGTCATCACCTTCTGCCTGCGCCTGCCGGTGCGCCAGGCGGAGACCGGCTCCTCGTCCTGACGACGAGGACCGTGCACAATGCAACGCTTGCAGGTATCTTCGGCAGCCATCGCCGTCTGACAGGATCGCCCCGTTCCATGCCCCGCCTCCGCCTCCGGACCGTCCTCGCCTGCCTCGCCGTGTTCTGCGCGACTCCCGCACTGGCCAGGGTCGAAGTGCATTCGCTGCAACACAAGAGCATGGGGCGGGTGCTGACGGTCCGCGTCTCGGAGGAGATCGCGCCGGGCGACTACGAAACGCTGCTCAAGGGTTTGCGCAACAATCCGGGAACCTACTCGCGCAAGCTGCTCCTGCTGAACAGCATCGGCGGCAGCGTGCCGGAGGCGATCCGCATGGGCCGCCTGCTGCGCGAATCCGGCTTCGACGCGCTGGTGCCGTCGAGCAGCGTCTGCCAGGGCACCTGCGTCTACCTGCTGGCGGCCGGCAAGCGCAAGACCGTACGCGGCTACGTCGGCCTGCACCGTCCCTACTACGCCCACGGCGACTCGCTGCACTCGCGCTCGGCCAACGGCATGCGCTACGACTCCGCCGCCTACTTCCGCGAAATGGATATCCCCAGCACCTTGGTACAGGCCATGCAAAGCACCGATCCCAAACGGATGCGCGTGCTTTCGGCGAAGGAACTGGCGCAGTACCGGCTGAACTGAACCGGCGACTCCGCGGAACGAGCGAGGGCGCGCGGTGGCGTTGGCGATAGTGGCCGATGCCGTTGTACCTCGTTTTCGTGCAACGGCAGGCCGAATTCAGTCCGGACCCGAACCGGCCCTACTCTAGAAGAACTCGTCCAATAGCCTGAAGTACGCCAGCCGTTCGCCGTCGATATCGCCGCCGTATTCGACGAGGAAGGCCTCGGCCCAGGCCGCGCCGAGTTCGGCCTCGATGTCCCGCGCGGCCAGGGCCAGGTCCTGGTGCCGGTCGGCGACGCCGAGCCGCCCGCAATCGATGAAGCCGCTGAAGCGCCGCCCCTCCGCCAGCAGATTTGGCAGGCAGGCGTCGCCATGGGCGACCACCAGGTCTTCGACCGCCGGACGCCGGTCGAGGAGCAGGCGGTACAGCTCCGTGGCGCTGCGACCGCGATGGTCGTCATCGAAGTCCGCCTCGTCCACCAGCCCGGCCTCGACCCGCTGGCGCACGGTGTCCAGGCGCCGTTCCAGGCGATGGTCGAAGGGACAGGCGGCCGGATCGAGATCGTGCAGCCGGCGCAGGGCGGCGGCCACCAGGCGCACCAAGCGCTCGGGCTCCAGCTCGCCGCGCTGCGCCAGCGCGGACAGCGTGTCCCCCGGCACGGCGCTCATCAGCAGCCATTGCCGGCCGTCGCTCTGGGTTTCGTTCAGCACCTGCGGGCAGTCGATGCCGGCACCGTGCAGCCAGCGCAGGCGGGCGATTTCGGCGGGCAGCTCGGCATGTACGGACAGCACTTCCTGCTTGACGAACAGGGTCGGCCGCCGCGCAGCCTCCAGGCGGTGGACCGTGGCCGCGGAACATCCTTCGCCCTGCCCTCGCCAGCGGTAGCCGGCAAGGTAGTCGGCCCAGGTTGAGGGAGCCTG
The DNA here is from genome assembly GCF_021213715.1 of Pseudomonas sp. CP-1. Lineage (NCBI taxonomy): Bacteria > Pseudomonadati > Pseudomonadota > Gammaproteobacteria > Pseudomonadales > Pseudomonadaceae > Pseudomonas > Pseudomonas sp. CP-1. The sequence continues at coordinate 15,332 of NZ_JAJQKY010000020.1, read as the reverse complement.
CGGCGGCATGGAGGTGGCTGCATCATGCATGGAGAAACGCTTCCTGTTCGAGTGGGAGCGCGAGTATACCCGCCCACCCGCTCAGCGACGGGACTCCCCGTCGGCCTGTCGCTGGCGGTAAGCGCTGGGGGTAAGCCCCGCGTAACGCACGAAGAAACGACTGAAGTAGGCCGGGTCCTTGAAGCCGAGCTGGTAGCAGATCTCGTTCACCGAGCCGCCGGTGAACAGCAGCAGGCGCTTGGACTCCTGCATAAGCCGTTCGTACACCAGGCGCTTCGACGGCAGGTCGGCGATGCGCCGGCAGACGTCGTTGAGGCGCGCCTCGGTGACGCCGATCCGGCTGGCGTAGAGCGACAGCGGCCAGTGCTCGGCATAGCGCTCCTCGATCAGCGCGTTGAAGCGCTGGAAGATCTGCAGGTCTTCGTGGCGCATCGGCCGCGCAGCCACCGAATTGGCCGAGAGACGCAGCAGGCTGATCATGACCAGCCGGGTCAGCGCCAGCAGCGTCTGCTGGCGGCCGGGACGGCTGGCCATCGACTCGCTGCGCAACTGCTCGAAGAGCAGCGCCAGGCGCGCCGCCTCCTCGGCCGCGCCGCCCTCCAGGTTGCCCAGCGCCACACAGGCCGGCGCCACCTGCGGGCCGGGCGCCAGGCCCGGCTCGGCCTCGGTGAGGCTCCACACCAGTTGCTGGCGCACGGTCAGCACATGGCCATCGGCGTCCGCCTCGGTGACGAAGGCGTGCGGCACGGTCGGCGGGGTGAGGAAGAACATCGGCCCCGACTCCAGGTACTGGCGCTCGTCGAGATAGACCCGCACCGCGCCGTTCTTCACGTAGTGCACCTGGAAGAAACGGTCGTGCCGGTGCGCCGGCATGTTACGGCCGAAGAATCCGGCCAGGTTGCCCAGCGCATCGTAGTGCACCTCGGCGTCGGCATAGCGCTGGTCGTAGACCTGCCCAATGTTGATGTTGGGGATCGGCTGGCGCTCTGGCATGGCGATCTTCTCTTTGTTGTTCTTCCCGGCTGCGCACGCAAGCCGTCGCGGGCATCCGTATACCGCAGACGGCGCCTCTTGCCACCTCCCCGGGACGAATGGCGCAGCAGCCGGGGTTGACGATCATTAACATGTTAAATATAACGTTAACACATTAACGAGTTTTCGCCAGGACGGCCCCCTCGCCGTTCGCTTATCGCGCCAGGAGACACCACCACAATGAGCCGCGCACTGAATGACGTCGCCGCCGGCACCCTGTTCGGCGTCGCGCTGAACTACAAGGGCCTGCTCGACAGCCGCCTGCCGGAGTTCCAGCAGCCGCCCTACCAGAAGCCGCCGGTGAAGCCGGTGTTGTTCATCAAGACACCGAATACCCGCAACGAGCACGACGCCCCGGTGCTCTTCCCGCGCGGCGTCGAGCGCCTGCAACCGGGCCCGGCGCTGGGCGTGGTGATCGCTCGCGACGCCAGCCGGGTGAAGGAGGAAGAGGCCATGGCGCATGTCGCCGGCTACGTGATCGTCAACGAGTTCAGCCTGCCGGAAGACAGCTACTACCGTCCGGCGGTGAAAGCCAAGTGCCGCGACGGCTTCTGCCCGTTCGGTCCGCAACTGGTGCCGGCGCAAGAGATCGCCGATCCCCATGCGCTGGAGCTGAAGCTGTACATCAACGGCGAACTGCGCCAACGCAACGACACCGCCAACCTGGTGCGCGACATCCCGCGGCTGATCGCCGAGATCAGCGAGTTCATGACCCTGCACGCCGGCGACGTGCTGATCACCGGCACCCCGGAAGGGCGCGTCGACGTGCATCCCGGCGACCGCGTCGAGGTCGAGATCGACGGCCTCGGCCGCCTCGCCAACAGCATCGTCGCGGAATGAGGAACCGACCATGAAACACGCACGCATCCGCTACCAGGGCCGGGTTCACCAGGTCACCGTGGAAGACGCCAACGCCGTCCGCCTGGCCGACGGCACCCTGCTCGCCGAGGACCGGGTGGAGTGGCTGCCGCCGGCCACCGGGAGCATGTTCGCCCTCGGCCTGAACTACGCCGACCATGCCGCCGAACTGTCGTTCAAGGCGCCCAGCGAACCGCTAGCGTTCATCAAGTCGCCGGGCACCTACACCGGCCACCGCCAGGTCAGTTGGCGTCCGGACAACGTCGACTACATGCACTACGAGTGCGAACTGGTAGCGGTGATCGGCAAGCCGGCGCGCAACGTCCGCCGCGAGGACGCCCTCGGCTACCTGGCCGGCTACACGGTGTGCAACGACTACGCGATCCGCGACTACCTGGAGAACTACTACCGGCCCAACCTGCGGGTGAAGAACCGCGACGCCACCACCCCGGTGGGGCCGTGGATCGTCGACGCGGCCGAGGTTCCCGAGCCGAACCGGCTGACCCTGCGCACCTGGGTCAACGGCGAGCTGCGCCAGGAAGGCAGCACCGCGGACATGATCTTCGACATCCCCTACCTGATCGAATACTTCTCCAGCTTCATGACCCTGCAGCCGGGCGACATGATCGCCACCGGCACCCCGGAAGGCCTGTCCGACGTGGTCCCCGGCGACGAAGTGGTGGTGGAGGTGGAAGGCGTCGGTCGCCTGGTCAACCGAATCGTCAGCGAGGCCGAATTCTTCCGCGCCCGCGCACAGGAGCACGCAGAATGATCAAACACTGGATCAATGGCCGCGAGGTCGAAAGCAAGGACGTCTTCGAGAACTACAACCCGGCCACCGGCGAGCTGATCGGCGAGGTCGCCAGCGGCGGCGCGGCGGAAATCGACGCGGCGGTGGCGGCGGCCCGGGAAGCCTTCCCGAAATGGGCCAATACCCCGGCCAAGGAGCGCGCGCGCCTGATGCGCCGGCTCGGCGAGCTGATCGACCGGAACGTGCCGCACCTGGCGGAACTTGAGACCCTCGACACCGGCCTGCCGATCCACCAGACGAAGAACGTGCTGATCCCGCGCGCCTCGCACAACTTCGAGTTCTTCGCCGAAGTCTGCACGCGGATGAACGGGCACAGCTATCCGGTCGACGACCAGATGCTCAACTACACCCTGTACCAGCCGGTGGGCGTCTGTGGCCTGGTCTCGCCGTGGAACGTACCGTTCATGACCGCCACCTGGAAGACCGCGCCGTGCCTGGCGCTGGGCAACACGGCGGTGCTGAAGATGTCCGAGCTGTCGCCGCTGACCGCCAACGAGCTGGGCCGCCTGGTGCACGAGGCGGGCATTCCGCCGGGGGTGTTCAACGTGGTCCAGGGCTACGGCGCCAGCGCCGGTGACGCGCTGGTCCGCCACCGCGACGTGCGCGCGGTGTCCTTCACCGGCGGCACCGCCACGGGGCGACGAATCATGGAGGCGGCCGGGATCAAGAAGTACTCGATGGAACTGGGCGGCAAGTCGCCGGTGCTGGTCTTCGAAGACGCCGACCTCGAGCGGGCGCTGGACGCCGCGCTGTTCACCATCTTCTCGCTGAACGGCGAGCGCTGCACCGCCGGCAGTCGCATCTTCGTCCAGGAAAGCGTCTACCCGCAGTTCGTCGCCGAGTTCGCCGCGCGCGCCAGGCGCCTGATCGTCGGCGATCCGCAGGACCCGAAGACCCAGGTCGGCTCGATGATCACCCAGGCCCACTACGACAAGGTCACCGGCTACATCCGCATCGGCCTCGAGGAAGGCGCCACCCTGGTGGCCGGCGGCCTGGAGCGTCCGGCCGGCCTGCCGGCGCACCTGAGCAAGGGGCAGTTCATCCAGCCCACGGTGTTCGCCGACGTGGACAACCGCATGCGCATCGCCCAGGAGGAGATCTTCGGCCCGGTGGTCTGCCTGATCCCGTTCAAGGACGAAGCCGAGGCGCTGCGCCTGGCCAACGACGTGGAATACGGCCTGGCCTCCTACATCTGGACCCAGGACATCGGCAAGGCCCATCGCCTGGCACGCGGCATCGAGGCCGGGATGGTCTTCATCAACAGCCAGAACGTGCGCGACCTGCGCCAGCCGTTCGGCGGGGTGAAGGCCTCGGGCACCGGACGCGAAGGCGGGGAATACAGCTTCGAGGTATTCGCCGAGATCAAGAACGTGTGTATATCCATGGGCAGCCATCACATCCCCCGCTGGGGCGTGTAGGGCGCGCTCGTGCAGAGCGGCCGCCCGAGGCCGCCAGCAGCGCCGGCGTGCAGACACAATCAGAAGAATCCGGGCGAGCCGCCAGCGGCCGCGCCCGCTGCCAGGCCCAACGGGCCACCAGGAGAATCGTCATGGGCAAAGTCGCTCTGGCTGCCAAGATCACCCACGTACCCTCGCTGTACCTGTCCGAGCTGCCCGGCCCGCGCCACGGCTGCCGCCAGCCGGCGATCGACGGGCACCGCGAGATCGGCCGGCGCTGCCGCGAACTGGGGGTCGACACCATCGTGGTGTTCGACACCCACTGGCTGGTCAACGCCGGCTACCACATCAACTGCGCGCCGCACTTCGAGGGGCTCTACACCAGCAACGAGCTGCCGCACTTCATCGCCAACATGGAGTACGGCTTCCCCGGCAACCCGGAGCTGGGCCGCATCCTCGCCGAAGGCTGCAACGCGCTCGGCGTGGAGACCCTGGCCCACGACGCCACTACCCTCGGCCCGGAGTACGGCACCCTGGTACCGATGCGCTACATGAACCAGGACCGCCACTTCAAGGTGGTCTCGGTCTCCGCCCTGTGCACCGTGCATTACCTGAACGACAGCGCGCGCCTGGGCTGGGCCATGCGCAAGGCGGTGGAAGAGCACTACGACGGCACGGTGGCGTTCCTCGCCAGCGGCTCGCTGTCCCACCGCTTCGCCCAGAACGGCCAGGCGCCGGACTTCTCCGACCGCATCTGGAGCCCGTTCCTCGAGGTCCTCGACCATGAAGTCGTGCAGATGTGGCAGGAAGGCCGCTGGGCGGAATTCTGCGGGATGCTCCCGGAGTACGCCTCCAAGGGCCATGGCGAAGGCTTCATGCACGACACCGCGATGCTCCTCGGCGCCCTCGGCTGGTCGGCCTACGACGGCAAGGCGGAGGTGGTGACGCCCTACTTCGGCTCTTCCGGCACCGGGCAGATCAACGCGGTATTCCCGGTCACCGCCCAGGACGGCTCGGCGATCCCCGCCGCCCAAGCCGGCAACCCGGCCGGCGCCAGTTGCGCCAGCCGCCTCTGAGGACGCCACCATGCCGCACTTCATCGCCGAATACACCGACAACATCGAAGCCGAAGCCGACCTGCCCGGCCTGTTCGAGAAGGTCCACGCCTGCCTTGGCGCCAGCGGCGTTTTCCCGCTCGGCGGCATCCGCAGCCGCGGCGTGCGCCTGGACACCTGGCGCATGGCCGACGGCAAGCACGACTACGCCTTCGTCCACATGACCCTGAAAGTCGGCGCCGGTCGCGACCTGGAGACTCGCCGGCAAGTCGCCGAGGCACTTTTCGAGGTGATCACCGCGCACTTCGCCGAGCTCCAGGCGCGACGCCTGCTGGCGCTGTCCTTCGAACTCACCGAACTGGACGCGGAGCTGAACTACAAGCGCAACAACGTGCATGAATTCCTGAACAACCCGGCGGACTGACCGGCCCGCCATAACGCTGCACTCACCCAGCTCGCCTCCCGGCCACCGACAGGTCGCCGGGACGTCCGGGCGCTCACAAAAAGTACAAGATCATGAGCACAGCCAGCACCCTGAACAGCACCACCCTGCCTCTCAGCGACAGCACCCACGACCGCGTCACCTGGCGGCTGATGCCGCTGCTGCTGGTGTGCTACGTCTTCGCCCATCTGGACCGCATCAACATCGGTTTCGCCAAATTGCAGATGAGCGCCGACCTGCACTTCAGCGACACCGTCTACGGTCTCGGCGCCGGGCTATTCTTCATCGCCTATGCGCTGTTCGGCCTGCCCAGCAACCTGATGCTGGAACGGATCGGCCCGCGCCGCTGGATCGCCTGCCTGATGCTGGTCTGGGGCTGTCTCTCCACCGCCATGCTGCTGGTGGAGACCGCGCGCGGCTTCTACCTGCTGCGCTTTCTCCTGGGGGTCGCCGAGGCCGGCTTCTTCCCCGGTATCCTGGTCTACCTGAACCGTTGGTTCCCGGCGCGCCGACGCGGGCAGATCACCGCCCTGTTCGCCATCGCCGTGCCCATGGCCGGGGTGATCGGCGGACCGCTTTCGGGCTGGATCCTAGAAGGCTTCCATGACGCCCTCGGACTGCGCGGCTGGCAGTGGATGTTCCTGATCGAAGGCCTGCCGGTTGTGTTGCTCGGCGTGGTGGTCTGGTGCTCGCTGCCGGAAAGCTTCGAACGGGTGACGTGGCTCAGCGACGAACAGAAGCACCTGCTGCGCGAGGAACTGGCCGGCGAGGAGCAGCGCAAGACCATCACCTCCTTCTCCGGCATCTTCAGCAATCCGCAGGTGTGGCTGCTGGTGGCGATCTATTTCGCGGTGATGCTGGCGGTGAACACCATCGCGTTCTGGATGCCGAGCCTGATCCACGGCGCCGGCATCGCCCAGGACAGCCGCATCGGCATGCTCAGCGCGGTGCCCTATCTCGCCGGCTGCGCCTTCATGATCTTCATCGGCCGTTCCTCCGACCGCCTGCGCGAGCGCCGCTGGCACCTCGGCATTCCGTTGCTGATGGCCGCCGCCGGGCTCAGCCTGGCGGCCCTGGCGCCGACCAGCGCCTGGCTGGTGATGGGCGGCCTGGTGATCGCCGGGATGGGCGCCAGCGCCGCCCTGCCGATGTTCTGGCAACTGCCGCCGGCCTTCCTTTCCAGCACCACCCTGGCCGCCGGAATCGCCCTGATCAGTTCCTTCGGCAGCATCGCCGCCTTCCTCGCGCCCTACCTGATCGGCTGGATGCGCGACACCACCCAGAGCGCCAGCCTGGCCCTGTACCTGCTGGCCATCCTCATCGCCCTCGGCGCCGGCCTGGTCCTGCGGACCCCCGCCGCCGTGGTCAACCCACGCTGAACCGAGAGACCCCGACCATGCTCGATCCCCGTCTGATCCAGGAAGCCGCCAACCGCCTCGACGCCGCCGAACGCTCGCGCCAGCAGGTAAGGCAGTTCTCCCTCGACTACCCGGACATCGCCATCGAGGACGCCTACGCCATCCAGCGCGCCTGGGTCGAGCGCAAGATCGCCGACGGGCGCGTGCTCAAGGGCCACAAGATCGGCCTGACCTCGCGCGCCATGCAGGTCTCGTCGAACATCAGCGAACCGGACTACGGCTCGCTGCTCGACGACATGTTCTTCGAGGAGGGCAGCGACATCCCCTTCCAGCGCTTCATCGTGCCGCGGGTCGAGGTGGAGCTGGCGTTCATCCTCGGCAAGCCGCTGAAGGGACCGGGCTGCACCCTGTTCGACGTGCTCGAGGCCACCGAGTGGGTGATCCCGGCACTGGAGATCATCGATGCGCGCATCCAGCAGGTCGACCCGCAAACGAAAGTCACGCGCAAGGTCTTCGACACCATCTCCGACAACGCCGCCAACGCCGGCGTGGTGATGGGCGGCCGGGCCGTGCGGCCAGGCGATATCGACCTGCGGCGGGTACCGGCGATCCTCTACCGCAATGGCGTGATCGAGGAGTCTGGCGTCTCCGCCGCGGTGCTCAACCACCCGGCCAAGGGCGTCGCCTGGCTGGCCAACAAGCTGGCGCCCTACGGCGTCTGCCTGGAGGCCGGCCAGGTGATCCTCGGCGGCTCCTTCACCCGCCCGGTGGCGGCCGCGCCGGGGGACACCTTCCACGTCGACTACGACCTGCTCGGCAGCATCTCCTGCCGTTTCGTCTGAGGAGGCATTTCCATGGACCTGCCCGTCAATCGCTTCAAGCAACGCCTGCGCAGCGGCGAGGCGCAGATCGGCCTGTGGCTCGGCCTGGCCGATCCCTACTGCGCGGAGCTGGCCGCCAACGCCGGCTTCGACTGGCTGCTGCTGGACGGCGAGCACGCGCCCAACGACCTGCGCAGCCTGCTCGGCCAGTTGCAGGCGCTGGCGCCCTACCCCGGCCAGCCGGTGATCCGCCCGGTGCAGGGCGACACTGCGCTGATCAAGCAATTGCTCGACATCGGCGCGCAGACCCTGCTGGTACCGATGGTCGACAGCGCCGCCCAGGCCGAAGGGCTGGTGCGCGCCGTGCGCTATCCGCCGGCGGGCGTACGCGGGGTCGGCAGTGCGCTGGCCCGGGCCTCGCGCTGGAACAGCGTGGCGGAGTACCTGAACCACGCCGACGAGCAGATGTGCCTGCTGGTCCAGGTGGAAAACCTGGAGGGCCTGGCCAACCTCGACGCGATCGCCGCTGTCGAGGGTGTCGACGGCGTGTTCATCGGTCCGGCCGATCTCAGCGCAGCCATGGGCCATCGCGGCAATCCCGGCCATCCCGAGGTGCAGGCGGCCATCGAGGACGCCATCCGCCGCATCCGCGCGGCCGGCAAGGCCGCCGGCATCCTCTCCGCCGACGAGGCGCTGGCGCGGCGCTACCTGGAGCTGGGCTGCGCGTTCATCGCGGTGGGCGTGGACACCAGCCTGCTGATGCGTTCGCTGCGCGAGCTGGCGGGGCGCTTCAAGGGCGGCGCGCCGGCGCCGTCCGCCAGTTCCTCGATCTACGGCTGAGGGGCGCGCCTCGCTCCCGCTGCGGGAGAGGGGCCAGGTCGGCGTTGCGGCAGGTATCGGCGTCGGTCCGGGGGCGTATGCCTAGCGTCGGCGGAACAACGGTCGCGGCTCGATCGCCGAGCGTCCGTAGAGCACGCTCAAACCCGCCAGCCCCTTGAGCGCGTCCTCGACGTTCTTGTCCTCGCGCACCGCGAAGGCATCGAAGCCGCACTGGCGCATATGGCTGAGCTGGTCGCGCAACACGTCGCCCACTGCGCGCAACTCGCCGCTCCAGCCCAGGCGCACGCGCAGCAGGTAGGCCAGGCTGTAGCCACGACCGTCGCGGAAGCTGGGGAAGTCGACGGCAATCAGCGGCAGCTCGGCGAAGTGCGGCAGCAAGGCTTCCACCTCATCGTCCGGCGCCAGCCAGGGCGCGGCGGCTCCGGCCTCGCCGCGGCGCTCCAGCCAGGCCGCCAGAGGCAGCAGCAACGGCCCCGGCGGCAGCGCGTCGGGCAACTCGCGCAGGAGTTGCCAGGGATCGTCGCGGCAGACCTCGGCGACGCCATCGCGCAAACGGATCAGGTTGTTCATGCCGGTTCCTCCATCCTGGCGTAGACCCGGGCCTTGAACGGCTCCAGGCCGACCCGGTTGAAGGTGTCAATGAAACGTTCCGGGCCGACCCGCAGGTCGGTGAAGGTTTCGACGATCCGCTCGATCACCGCCGGCACCTCGGCAGCGCTGAACGATGGCCCGATCACCTTGCCCAGCGCGCTGTCCTTGCCCTGGGCGCCGCCGAGGGTGACCTGGTACCACTCGCTGCCGTTCTTGTCGACGCCGAGGATGCCGATGTTGCCGATGTGGTGGTGGCCGCAGGCGTTCATGCAGCCGGAGATGTTCAGGCTCAGCTCGCCGATGTCGTGCAGGTGGTCGAGGTCCTCGAAGCGCTGCTGGATGCCCTGGGCGATGGGGATCGACTTGGCGTTGGCCAGCGCGCAGTAGTCGCCGCCGGGACAAGCGATGATGTCGCTGAGCAGGCCCTGGTTAGGCGTGCCGAGGCCGGCTGCGCAGGCCTCGCGCCACAGCGCGTGGAGGTTCTCCAGGCGCACGTCGGGGAGCACCAGGTTCTGTTCGTGGGCCACGCGGATCTCGCCGAAACCGTAGCGCTCGGCCCAGTCGGCGACGCGTTCCATCTGCTCCGCGGTGACGTCGCCCGGCGGCGCGCTGGCGCCGGGCTTGGTCGACAGCACCACCGAGGCGTAACCCGGCACCTTGTGCGCCTGGACGTTGCGCGAGGCCCAGCGGGCGAAGGCCGGATCGACCGCACGGGCGCTGCCGTAGGCCAGCTCGCCGCCGGCCGGCGGCAGGTAGCGCGGCAATACGAAGCGCTCGGCGACCCGCTGGCACTCCTCGGCAGTCAGTTGTGCCGGGCCGTCGCGCAGGTGCTGCCACTCTTCCTCCACCTCGCGGGCGAAAGCCTCGATGCCNCTCCTCGGCAGTCAGTTGTGCCGGGCCGTCGCGCAGGTGCTGCCACTCTTCCTCCACCTCGCGGGCGAAAGCCTCGATGCCCAGCGCCTTGACCAGGATCTTGATCCGCGCCTTGTACTTGTTGTCGCGCCGGCCGTAGCGGTTGTAGACCCGCAGGATCGCCTCGACGTAGGACAACAGGTGCTGCCAGGGCAGGTCGTCGCGGATCACCTGGCCGAGCATCGGCGTGCGTCCCAGGCCGCCGCCGACCAGGACCCGCAGGCGCAACTCGCCGGCGTCGGGGTGGCGGTAAAGGTACAGGCCGATGTCGTGCATCTGCACCGCGGCGCGGTCTTCCACCGCCGAACTGAGGGCGATCTTGAACTTGCGCGGGAGGAACAGGAACTCCGGGTTCACCGTCGACCACTGGCGCAGGATCTCGGCCAGCGGCCGGGGGTCGGTCCATTCGTCCGCGGCGACCCCGGCGAAGGCTTCGGTGGTGATGTTGCGCACGCAGTTGCCGGAGGTCTGGATCGCATGCATCTGCGCGCCGGCGAGGTGTTCGAGGATATCGCCGACCTGCTCCAGTTCGATCCAGTTGAACTGGATGTTCTGCCGCGTGGTGAAGTGCCCGTAGCCGCGGTCGTAGTGCCGGGCGACATGCGCCAGCGCGCGCAGTTGCGGCGACGAGAGGGTGCCGTAGGGAATCGCCACGCGCAGCATGTAGGCGTGCTTCTGCAGGTACAGGCCGTTCTGCAGGCGCAGCGGGAGGAACTCCTCCTCGCTCAGTTCGCCGTCGAGGCGGCGGGCGATCTGGTCGCGGAACTGCGCCACCCGCTCGCTCACCAGCGCCTGGTCGTATTCGTCGTACTGGTACATCGCAAAGCCCTCATCGACAGGGTTTCTCCACCGATGACGGGCAGGGTGGGTGGCGAAGAAACCGGGGACCGGCTGCGCCCCTGTTTCTGGCGACAGGATGGGCCGGTGTTCACTGGCACCCACTATCGCCCGCGTACAGACAGCGAAACAGCGGCAGATTCCGCCGAAAAAAACACATCAGATGGCCGACGACGGCGAATTCGCGCCGCCTGCGACCGGTTGCCACGGGGTGCATATCTGTACTGCCGGAGGACGCCCGGTAACCCGCGGCAATGCTGGGCCGCTGCTTTCCGGAGGCATCTGATATGGTTTTTCCCGCTCGATCTGCCGCTGTTTCGCCCATCAGCCGGTTCCTATAGTCGCAACCGCCTCTCCAGCCTGATGGGCCTACGAAAAATGAGCGAAAGAATTCCCGCTATCCAGGTCGAGCCCGCCGTACCGGCCGCTCCGTCGAAACAGCCGCCCGCGCCCGGCAAGCTGCCGTCGGCGGTGAACGGCCCGATCTACACCCGCAGCTTCACCGGTCTGTTCCGCAACTTCCGCCGCCTCGGCGGCGGCCTGCTGTTCCTGCTGTTCTTCGGCACCCTGTGGCTGAACTGGAACGGCCGCCAGGCGGTGCTCTGGGACCTGCCCGAGCGCAAGTTCTACATTTTCGGCGCGACCTTCTGGCCGCAGGACTTCATCCTGCTCTCGGCGCTGCTGATCATCGCCGCCTTCGGCCTGTTCTTCATCACCGTGTTCGCCGGCCGCGTCTGGTGCGGCTATACCTGCCCGCAGAGCGTATGGACCTGGGTGTTCATGTGGTGCGAGAAGGTCACCGAGGGCGACCGCAACGCGCGGATCAAGCTCGACCAGGGTCCGGCGAGCGCCGCCAAGCTCTTGCGCAAGACGGCCAAGCACGCGCTATGGCTGGGTGTGAGCCTGGTCACGGCGGTCACCTTCATCGGCTACTTCACTCCGGTGCGACCGCTGGTGGCCGACCTGTTCAGCTTCCAGCTGGACCTGGAAAGCCTGTTCTGGGTGCTGTTCTTCACCGCCGCCACCTATGTCAACGCCGGCTGGCTGCGCGAGCAGGTGTGCATCCACATGTGTCCCTACTCGCGCTTCCAGAGCGTGATGTTCGACAAGGACACCCTGATCGTGTCCTACGACGCCGCCCGCGGCGAGTCCCGCGGCGCCCGCAAGAAAGGCAGCGATCCGCGCGCCCAGGGGCTTGGCGACTGCATCGATTGCCAGCAGTGCGTGCAGGTCTGCCCCACCGGCATCGACATCCGCGACGGCCTGCAGATCGCCTGCATCGGCTGCGCCGCCTGCGTCGACGCCTGCGACTCGATCATGGACAAGATGGGCTATGAACGCGGCCTGGTGCGCTACACCTCGGAACGCGCCCTGGAAGGTGGCCAGACCCGTTTCCTGCGTCCACGCCTGGTCGGCTACGCGGCGGTGATGCTGGCGATGATCGGCGCCTTCGTCGTCGCCCTGGATGCCCGCCCGCTGGCCTCGCTGGACGTGACCCGCGACCGTGGGCTGTTCCGCGAGAACGCCGCCGGGCAGATCGAGAACATCTACACCCTCAAGGTCATCAACAAGACCCAGCAGCCGCAGCGCTATCGCCTGCAACTCGACGACGCACCGGAGTTCCGCCTGCAGGGCGAGCACACCCTGAGCCTGAAGCCCGGCGAGATCCTCGACTTCCCGGTGTCGGTGGCCTCTACCGCCGAACGCGCCAGGGCCGGCTCGCAACCGCTGGCGTTCAGCCTGCGCGGCATCGACGACCCGAGCCTGGCGGTCGGCAGCACCAGCACCTTCGTTTCGCCGGCGCGCTGAGGAGGCCGCGATGAGGCATGACAACACGGTCCCGGCGCGCATAGAGTGGGCGCCAGCGGCCGTGCCCACGGCCAGCCAGGACAGCGGCCAGGACAAGATGAAGCGCTACGAGAAATTCGCCGACGAGATTGCCGAGCTGATCCGCACCGGCGTCCTCGCCCCCGGGCAGAAGGTGCCCTCGGTACGGCACGCCAGCCGTACCTACGGGGTCAGCGCTTCCACCGTGTTCCAGGCCTACTACCTGCTGGAAAGCCGTGGGCTGATCATGGCCCGCGCACGCTCCGGCTACTTCGTCTGCCAGCACGTGCAGCGGCCGCTGCCGGAACCGGAGATCAGCCCGCGCCAGGCCGACGCCACCGAGGTCGACGTCAGCGAGCTGGTGTTCTCCGTACTCAGTTCGATCAAGGACCCGGACACCGTGCCCTTCGGCTCGGCGTTCCCCAGTCCGCAACTGTTTCCCCTGCCGCGCCTGGCGCGCTCGATGGCCCACGCGGTGCGCGACATGGACCCGCAGTCGGTGGTCGCCGACATGACGCCGGGCAACCATGGCCTGCGCCGGCAGATCGCCCTGCGCTACATGGTCGGCGGCCTGCTGCTGCCGGTGGAAGAACTGGTCATCAGCAACGGCGCGCTGGAGGCACTCAACCTCTGCCTGCAGGTGGTCACCCGTCCCGGCGACCTGGTGGCCATCGAGGCGCCGGCGTTCTACGCCACCCTGCAGGTGCTGGAACGGTTGAAGCTGAAGGCGGTGGAAATCCCCGTGCATCCGCGCGAAGGCATCGACCTGGAAGTGCTCGCCGACAGCCTGGAGCGCCTGCCGATCAAGGCCTGCTGGTTCATGAGCAACTTCCAGAACCCGATGGGCGCGAGCATGGACGACGAGAAGAAACGCGCCCTCGCCGAGCTGCTGGCGCGCCACCAGGTGCCGATGATCGAGGACGACGTGTACGCCGAACTGTACTTCGGCCAGCAGGCGCCGAAACCGGTCAAGGCCTACGACCAGGAAGGCCTGGTGATGCACTGCAGTTCCTTCTCCAAGAGCCTGGCGCCGGGCTACCGGGTCGGCTGGGTGGCCGGCGGACGCTACGCCGAGCAGATCGAGCGACTGAAGCTGATGACCAGCCTGTCGGCGTCGATCCCGGCCCAGGCGGCCATCGCCGACTATCTCCAGCACGGCGGCTACGACCGCCACCTGCGCAAGCTGCGCTACGCCCTGGAGACCCAGCAGAACGCCATGCTCGCGGCGGTGGCGCGTTACTTCCCCGAGCAGACCCGGGTCAGCCGTCCCAGCGGCGGCTACTTCCTCTGGCTGGAGTTGCCCGAGGCGGTCGACTCGCTGCGCCTGTTCCAACTGGCCCTGGCCCAGGGCATCAGCCTCGCCCCGGGGCCGATCTTCTCCGCCACCCGCCGCTTCGCCCATTGCGCCCGGCTCAACTACGGGCACCCGTGGAGCGCGCGGCAGGAGAAGGCGATGGAGACCCTCGGGCGGATCGCCCAGTCGCTGGCGGGATGACGCCCCGCAGACGGAAAGCCACTCCGGAGTAAGGCGGATAACCGCGCGCGGTCATCCGCCATGATCGGCTCGCGTCCCCCATCCCGGTATGCGCCGCTGCCCTGCGCGAACGCCTTCCCCTGCCCCATCTGATACCCAAATTCCATATCGACCTGAAGCTGTTTTACCCCCGCCTCAGCCCTTAGATTGCAGGCTCCGGCTGGCGCCCCGTCACCCCCCTCGACGGCGGTCGCCGGCTGTTCATTTCTTTCGGGACTGTACAGATGAACAAAGCAACGACGGAACCTGCCTACAACTACAAGGTGGTTCGCCAGTTCGCCATCATGACCGTGGTATGGGGCGTGATCGGCATGGGGTTGGGCGTACTGATCGCCTCGCAACTGGTCTGGCCCCAGATGAACTTCGACCTGCCCTGGACCAGCTTCGGCCGCCTGCGGCCGCTGCATACCAACCTGGTGATCTTCGCCTTCGGCGGCTGCGCGCTGTTCGCCACCAGCTACTACACGGTGCAGCGCACCTGCCAGGTACGCCTGTTCTCCGACACCCTGGCCGCCTTCACCTTCTGGGGCTGGCAGGCGGTGGCGGTGATCCTGCTGGTCAGCCTGCCGCTGGGCAACACCACCACCAAGGAATACGCCGAGATCGAGTTCACCGGCGCGATCTGGCTGGCGATCGTCTGGGTCGCCTACGCGGTGGTGTTCTTCGGCACCCTGATCAAGCGCAAGGTCAAGCACATCTATGTCGGCAACTGGTTCTTCGGCTCGTTCATCCTGACCACCGCGATGCTGCACATCGTCAACCACATGTCGCTGCCGGTGAGCTGGTTCAAGTCCTACTCGATGTACTCCGGCGCCACCGATGCCATGGTCCAGTGGTGGTACGGGCACAACGCCGTAGGCTTCTTCCTGACCACCGGCTTCCTCGGCATGATGTACTACTTCGTGCCCAAGCAGGCCGGGCGCCCGGTCTACTCCTACCGGCTGTCCATCGTCCACTTCTGGGCGCTGATCACCCTGTACATCTGGGCCGGCCCGCACCACCTGCACTACACCGCGC